>PHBQ01000041.1 GCA_002841975.1 Candidatus Cloacimonetes bacterium HGW-Cloacimonetes-1 | reverse complement strand
GATTCCTTGATTAAATAGAAACTCAGCTATACCGGACATACCGATACCGCCAATGCCAATAAAGTGGATTTTTTTGGTTCTTCCTAACATGTGATGTTCCTCGCTTCATTGTGATTTGGTAGCAGAATGCTAACGATCCGGGTCACCGACTTGTTCTCCGGTAAGCTGTTTAGTCTATTTACAAATTCGTCATGATTATCGTTAAGGTGGCGGATCAGTTCCCGCAAAGTAGCGGGAGTAAGAGACTTTTGTTCCAAAAGTACCGCCAACCCTTTTTGCTGCTGCTCGACAGCATTGTGATATTGATGGTTTTCGGCTGAAGTGGGTAAGGGGATCAGAATTGCGGGGAGCTTTACAGCTTCCAGCTCTGAGATTGTCATAGCTCCTGCTCTTGCGATAGCCAGGGTTGAGTTTTGGTAAAAAGTGGGGAGGTCTTGCGAAAAGCCAAAGATGAATACTCCCTTAGTGTTGCTGTATTTTTGGGAATATAGATCATAGGAGCTTTTACCGGTCTGCCAAAACACTTCATATCCGTCATTCAGTAAATCCGGCACAATGTGGTCTATGGTTTTATTGATGGCAAGAGAACCTTGGCTGCCGCCCACGATCAAGAGCTTTGGTGCAGTCTGGGACATCCCAAAAGCAGCTGGATCAAATGGGTGAGGAGTAGTGATTGCAGCATTGATCGGGATCCCTACTTTGGTGGTTTTGTGAGCGGGAAAGAAGCGGGAAACGGAATCTGAAGCAGTAAATATCTGCTTTGCATATCTTCCCAAAAGGCGGATAGTGATGCCGGGGAAGCTGTTACTCTCGTGAAAGTACAGTGGTGTTTTGGTGATTATTGCAGCGATTGCAACAGGTCCGGAGACAAAACCCCCGGTACAAAAGACCAGATCCGGCCGATATTGGCGGATGTATTTGCATACTGAAAAAGTGCTGTTAATCAGATGGTAGGGGAAAGCAAGATGGGCTATTGTAATCTTACGATAGAGTTTTTGGACATAGATTGGCAAGAAGCTAAGCCCCGATTCAGCGCACATTTTGCTCTCAAGGCTGTTTTTGTTGCCGACAAAGCACACTTTACAATCGTTGGCGATCAACTCACGAGCGATCGATAATGCGGGACTGATGTGCCCGCCTGTGCCCCCTGCACCAAACATGATCATCATACAAATTTCCTTTTTGCACTGATGTTCAAAATGATGCCGATTGAAGCTGAATCCGTGAGTAACGCAGTACGACTGTAACTGATGAAGGGGAGAGTATTTCCTGTGGAGGGCAGGATCGACATGGCAACGCCGGTGTTTACCAGGGCGTTAAGGAATATGTTAAATGCCAGCCCGGCACAGAGATATTTGTAGTATTCATTCTCCTGTTCACTGGCCACTTTCATGGCACGAAAGAACAGAAAGCAGTGCAATCCAAAGATGATCAATGCGCCTAAGAATCCAAATTCTTCACCGATAATGGTGAAGATATAATCTGTCCTGGCTTCCGGTAGATAGAAGTGCTTTGCTCTTCCCCTGGCTGGCCCCGTTCCCATCAGGCCACCGCTGTGGAGAGCTGTTAAACTTTCTTTGATCTGATAGTCTTTGTTATCGGCTATTTTGATGGTATTATCTTTGATAAATAGTGAGTATTTGCGGTAAATCTGAATACGTTCACTACGATAGGTGGCACCAAACTTTAGTATTCCAATACCCCCCAGAATCGCTACCAATACAATAGCAATGATGATGCGCTTCTTGAGGCCTGCATATATTAACATCGCCAATAAAGTAGCACCACCAATGATCAATGTGCTGAGATGTCGTTCCAGAATGATCAATAAAAAAGTTGCCCCCGCTATTCCTAGCATCACTCTAAACCGCGTTAAAAACATTACGAATTTAGCGGTTCTGAGGTCAGTCAAGCGCTCGGATAGCTCCTTGGCAAAGTAAAAAACCAATGCTATTCTTGCCAGAAAGCTGGGCTGGAAGCTCACAAAGCCTAAGCTGAGTTGACGGGTCGCTCCTTTGACAGAAACTCCTATCAGTAACACTAAGAGCAGCAGGAAGATAGTTCCTGCCACAAAAGGCAGATTCAAGATCTTGAGCTTTTCCAAATTTGGGAATTTGAGTAAGGCAAGCACCACAACAAATGAAATGACAGCAGTGCCTAAGTGGCGGTAAAAGTAGTGAAGGGAGCTATACACAGAACAGATATCCAGCATCATCAAGAGTCCTGCAAGGGACAATAATGCATAGGTGATCAGGATAGATTTGTCGTATCCTGTAATATAGCTAACTTGCTTAGTCTTTTTCATGTTCCCTTTTTATGGTTTGAACCAGTTCTTTGAAATGTCTGCCCCGATGTTCGAAATTTTTAAATCTATCAAAGCTCGCACAACCGGGTGATAGCACGATTACATCACCGGCCATGGATTCTTCGAAAGCAGAGCGTAGACACTTATCAAAATCATCAATACAAGTAAGCGGGACTTTACCCAGCCAGGATTGTCTCATTTTATCCACTGTGTCGCCGGTAATATAGACTTTTGAGGCGTGTCTGGACAACAAATCCGTAATGCACCCAAAATCCTCTCCTTTGTCTGAACCACCCATCATGACCCGAATAGGCTTGTCAAATGATAGCAAGGCAAATTTGACAGAATCGGTATTTGTAGCTTTGGAGTCATTGTAAAATGCTACACCGTTCACGGTTGCCACATATTCCAATCTGTGCTGTAGTGCTTTGAAGCCTTTGGTGGCAGCTATAACCCGGGGCAGATCATTGATTACGGCATTGACAGCCAAAACGGATGCCATTGCATTCATGCTATTATGGGGACCCCGGATTCCAATGTCGTAGATGGATAACTGGGATGTATCTTCAAAATTGAGAAATACTCCATCGTTCCATGCACTGACGCCGGAGACTTTGTCACCACCGGTAAAATATGTGATGGGTGCTTTGATAATCTTATCGCGACTTCTGGTTTGGACATCATCGAAATTGAGGATAGCGGTATCTTCTGCTAACATATGCTCAAAAATACTCAATTTTGACATTGCATAGTGCTCGAAAGACAAATACCTGTTCAGATGATCCGGAGTGATGTTGAGCAAAACAGCCACATTGGGTCTGAAACTCTTGATCAGATCCAATTGGAAGCTACTAATTTCTAGAACAATGTACTCAATACCCGGTTTTTCGATCGGATAAACGCAAAAAGCGTCTCCGATGTTTCCTGCCAAGATTGCCTTTTTACCTAATCCTGTGAGGATGTGATAGATCAAGCTTGCAGTTGTGCTCTTGCCATTAGATCCGGTTACTGCGATTATTTTGCTGTCAGTAGCTTTGATCTGGTATCCGAATTCTATCTCACTGATCATCGGAATACCGGCAGCTAATCCCGCCTTGATAATAGGTGCATCAAGAGGGATGCCGGGACTGACGATCCACTCATCGCATTTCAGTAGTTTATCGGTATGGCCGCCAAACTCACAGTCAAAATCTGCCTGCAATTTGTCGGCATTGGTTACTTTGTCTTGTGAAGAGTAATCGCTGAGAAAGGCTTTTCCGCCCAGTTCAAGGATTTTGTATGCAGCTGCTTCACCGCTGCGAGCAAGACCCAGGATTCCATACAATTTGTCTTTCGTGAACATTAATTTATCCTTTATCGTAATTTTAGAGTACTGAGGCCGATAGCCACTAGTAAGATAGCAATAATCCAGAATCTGATTACAATCTTGACTTCATGCAGGCCTTTGAGTTCGTAATGGTGATGGATGGGTGCACACAAAAATACCCTTCGTCCGGTGCCATACTTCTTTTTGGTGTATTTAAACCAAGAACGTTGTGTGATCACAGAGAGTGCTTCAATGACAAATATCATGCCTATAATGACAAAGAAGATCTGTTCTTTGAGCAGGATAGAGATAACTGCCAAAATCCCCCCCAGGGAGAGGGATCCGGTATCACCCATGAATACTTGTGCAGGAAAGGAATTGAACCATAGAAACCCGATCAGGGTTCCTACTAAGGCAGAGATAAACACTGTCAATTCGCCAGCATTCTGAATGTATTCCAGGTTAAGGTAATCTGCAACAATAAAGTTACCTTTGATATATGCCATAATCCCTAATCCAATAGATGCAATCGCCAAAGTTCCAGCAGCCAAGCCGTCTAAACCGTCAGTAAGATTCACAGCATTGGACGTACCCACGATCATGAATACTGCAAAGGGGATAAAACCCAATCCCAGATAGATGTACATATCTTTGAAAAACGGGATCTGGAGAGTCGCGACATTATTGGAAGCGTCGCTGGTAAAGTATATAGCAAGTGAAAATATGATCGAAATGCCTATCTGGCCCCAAAGCTTATACTTGGGAATTAGTCCTTTTTTAGCTTTGACAAAGTTTTTAAGGTAATCATCCAAAAATCCAAAGATGCCCAGCCACAGAGTGGTCAGATACATCATGATGATTGCACTATTGGTCAGCACATTCCAGAGCAAAGATGATGCCAGGAGGGAGACCAATATAATCAATCCACCCATAGTGGGAGTTCCCTGCTTAATACGGTGTCTTTCAGGTACATCTTCGTCTATCTGCTCAACTGCTGCTTTATTGCGTAGCATGGTGATAATAGCAGGACCGGCAAGTAACGTAAAAATGAGGGATGTAATAAATGCGCCAATCGAGCGGAAGGTAACGTAACGAAGTACATTGAAAACAATGCTATACTGAGCAAGTGGATATAACAGATGATAGAGCATAATCAAAATCTCCCTTTCAATATTGGGATCAGGCGGTCTAGATTGATCCCATGAGACCCTTTGACCAAAACAACAGAATCAGCTTGAAGCTCATCGATTGCGTTGCTATCGATCAGCATTTGAACGTCGTCAAAGTGTCTCATTGTAGTGACCATGTGTTCCGGGTGATAATATTGAGCATATTGTCCCACCGTGAACAACACGCTAAACGGGTGTTCGCTCAGGATGGCCCCGATCATCTGGTGGTAATCAATGGATGTCTCACCCAGCTCCAGCATATCTCCCAATATCGCGATATGCGGTTTTTCAGGATCATAGTTTATCCAATATCGTATCGCATTTTGCATCGATACAGGGTTTGCATTGTAACAATCCACTATGACAGCAGTATCATGGTAATGCTCGATCAACATACGCATTCCCAGGCTGATTGGCCGGTTGAGGGCTTTCTGGATATGCGCATGGTCCAAGCCGTATTTGCTGCCTATAGCAATGGCAAAAGCGGCATTGATGGCATAAAATGGCACCGTGTATGGCAAAGTGTAGTGCTCGGAGTTTACAGAAAATGAGATGCTATCCTTGTGTTGTACGACATCAGAGACCTTGAAACTGGCTTTCTCTCTAAAGCCTACCGATATGCCTTCCTCATGGTAGATATCAAATCTGGGGTCGTCCGCAGTATAAAATTTGGTTGCCACCGGTCGATTTAAGAGGGCTGATTTTTCGATAAATACACCGTCCTCATCTCCAAAGAACTCCAGATGTGATGGTCCGATGTTTAAGACAATGCTACAATCCGGGAAACAGATATCACCTAACTGGGCGATCTCGCCAAAGTGGTTTGTTCCCAGTTCAAACACTGCGTACCGATTATATGGCTTGATGTTTAAAATGGTTTTGCAGAGGCCGATCACATTGTTCTCATTCTTATCCGTCTTCAGGGTACTACCAAGCTCTGAAAGTACATTGTAGATCAGCTCTTTGGTGGTAGTCTTTCCCGTGCTTCCGGTCAATGCAACCTTGACAACGTCAAACATCAGCAGGTACTTTCTGCAAAACAAGCCCAAGCTATCGATAGAATTGGCGGTTTTGAAATACCGGGGATGGCAAATTTCGGGTGAATCTCCAATGGCAATGCAAGTGGTGTCCATTAAAACCTGGTCGATAAATTTATGCCCGTCAAACGATTCCCCCCGAATTGCAAAATACGCCGAATCTGGCTGAATCGTCCGCGAATCTGTAGACACCTTGGTGTAGTAATCTGCTTTATGAGTTTCGTTGTCTCGTTTAGATTGTGGTTGACCAAATAGAATCTCCAGTTGCAGAGGATCGATCGCCAATATCAGTTCAGTGTTGCCGGGATCGGTAGTAAAAACAGTATCGTCGCTCAGAATGCGTCTGGCAATCTCCAGGTCACTGAATGAGTATTTTGTCCCACAGATGTCCTGGTATTCCTCGTGTCCCTTTCCGCAAATCACCACGATGTCACCACTCTGAGCAAGACGCAGGATGGATTCTATGGCTTTTTCTCGATTGCGGATGACCCACCATGGCAACCAGATATTGGAGTCTTGAACAATCTCGTTGATAATCTCGCAGGGATCTTCAAATCTCGGATTGTCATCTGTAATGATCACGGCATCGGAGTAGGCTAGGGCAGATTTTAACATCAAGGGTCTTTTCCCGGTATCCCTGTTTCCGCCGGCACCCATCAAACATAAAATTCTTTTGTGGGGTAGGTCACTACAGGCATGAAGAACGTTTTCAATGGCTTCAGGAGTATGTGCATAATCTACAAAAACACCTATGTTACGTGTATTAGGAATGTTCTGCATGCGACCGGGAACCGGCTGCAAGACGGAAATCAACTCTGTAATCGAGTCCTTTTCAAAGCCCATAACACTTAATGTTGCAGCTGCAAGAGCGAGATTGAGGATGTTGAAGCGTCCAGTTAAGAGTGAATTAATATGCAACTGACTATTTTGTGAAATCAATTCAAAAGAGCAACCGGATATATTGCAGCTCTGATTTGTGATCCGGAAATCGGCATCACTTTCAGAAACAGAATAGACGATACGATCATCGTGCTGAAGCTTTGCAAAGAGCTGTGTCCCGTATTTATCTGCAGTAACGATGATGTGCTTACCACCCGGACTATGTTCTTTATCAAAGAGAAGTGCTTTTGTGTCTGCATACTCTTGCATATTGACGTGGAAATCCAAATGGTCTCTGCTGAGATTTGTAAACAGACAGTAATCAAATTCCAGACCATATACCCTGTCCAAAGCCAAAGCATGAGACGATACTTCCATCACGACATGCTCAACTCCGGCATCTACCATGCGCTGGAATATTATATTGAGTTCCATGATATCCGGAGTTGTGTTTTGAGTTTGGAATTTCTCGGTGTTTATATAGTATCCCAGTGTCCCAATCCAACCACAGCTTAAACCTCTTGCGATGAGTGCGTTAAATATCAATAACGAGGTAGTGGTCTTACCGTTTGTGCCAGTGATACCTGTAAGTATGAACTTTGAAGTGGGATTGCCTGTCATCAGTTTTGCCATCAATGCAGCGGCTTTGCGGGAGCTACGAACTTGAATGCAAGACTCATCTGAAGTAATCTCTCTTTCTTGGACTACACAAGCTACCTGTTTATTGCGCACGTCTTCAATATAGTCATGCCCGTCAGAAGTGTAACCTTTGATGCAAATAAATACATCACCGGCAGATACTAACCTGTTATCAGTTTGAATCTTACCGCTTACAATCTGTTCCGGATGAGCCAAGTTATGATGGAGCAGGATGTTGTTCTCTTGTAGCGTTTTTAAGATCATTCCATATGTCATAGCGTAGCCTCCACGGTGCAAGATGCACCGGGAACAATTCGGGAGCCGGGTAAGATCGACTGTTTTCTCACTTTACCGGATCCATCGATAACCAAATTGACTTTATATTGGCCGGCAATTTGGAGGGCTTTTCTAAGAGTAAGTCCTTTCAAATCTGGCATCGTACCGCTATTTACTACCGATAGTTGTTTGCCGTGACTCTTCCCGATTTTTACAGTTATGGGATGGTTTCGGTCAACGGATACACCGGGTTTGGGGAACTGATCGATTACGACAGATGCAGAGTCCGGACCCTCAATTTTGTACAAGAATCCATATTGGTTCAAGATCTGTTCTGCCCTGAAAATGGTTTGTCCCTTCAAGTCGGGCATCTGCAAGGAGTTTTGCATAAGCCGTTCGTTAAACGGCAGGATTTTGCAATTCGGCATAAAGAGAATGCCTTCCACGATCTTCTTGAAGGTTGGAGCGGCACTCATGCTGCCATAGTGCAAACCTCCGGCTGGTTCATCATATAGAACGCAGATCACTACTTCAGGCTTTTCCACCGGGAAAAATCCCACAAAAACAGACGTGTATTTATCACCGGCATACCCGTGGGAACCCTCCAGTTTTTTCTGTGCTGTTCCGGTCTTACCACCGATCGAGATGAAGCTCATTTTCAGGTTTCTGGCTGTTCCATCGTCTACAACACTCTGTAAATAGGATCTCAAAGTATCTGTTGCAGCTTTCGTGGATACTTGTTGCAACACCGTAGGTTCAAATTGTTCAATGATTTGACCGTTGTCTTCCCTGAAGGAATCCACCAGATACGGTTTCATCAATTTACCGCCATTGGCTACAGCGCAATATGCATTAGCCAATTGAACAGCAGTTACAGAGATAGCTTGCCCAAAAGATATAGAATGTAGCGAGTAACCATCCCAATTATCCAGTTTAGCCAGGATCCCGCTCGATTCTCCAAACATGTGTAACCCGGTTTTCTGTCCAAAACCCAGAGAGATCAGTTTCTCATAAAGGCGTTTTGACCCTACCCGTTCAGCGATTTTTGCGATACCTACGTTACTGGATTTTGCGATGATTTGGCGAGGATTTATCATTCCATAATTATGCGTATCGCTTATCCGTCTTCTTCCCACCTGGTAGGTACCACTGGGGAACAATTCATTCGATGAAATCAATTTCTGTTCTAAGGCAGGCAACATTGTGATGGGTTTCATTGTAGAGCCCGGTTCAAACATAAATGATATCGGAATATTGGGTCTGGATCTTACAATATTGGGATCCAAGTCACGATCATCGGCGGACACACCGGACATGGCAAGTATTTTGCCGCTATTGGGGTCCATGACGACCGCCGCAGCATTTTTAGCTCCATAAGCGTCCAACCCGTTTACCAATGCTTGTTCCACTATTTCTTGAACCCGGGAGTCGATCGTAAGCCATACATTGTAACCGTTTACAGGTTTTTTCTCTTTGAGGTTTGGATACGGAACCCGTTCATTGTTTGCATCTCTGACAATCTCTCTCCAACCATATGAGCCGGCGAGTTCTTTGTCAAAACTTGCTTCGATTCCACACATTCCGGATAGCTTGTATATAGAGTTAGTATTACTATTTTCATCAGCGCTTACTTCTTTGACCGCGCCCAGTACTCTGGCTGCGAGCCGATCTTGTGAATATAATCTTCGCATGGAACTGAAATTGTGCAACAGGCCGTTAATCTTGCGTTTATCAAATTCACGGATCAAGCCATCCAACTCGGATTCTTTGATTTTATTTGATATTTGTACGGATGAAAGCTTTTTTCCCAGGTGCAATCTGCCCAAGACAAAACTTGTCTCCAAACTCGTGTACTTACCAAACAGTTTTGCTACTTCTTCGTATGCAGAGTCGAGACTCATTTTGTTCCGTTCTGCCCATTTATGGATTTCTCCCCGATCAATATCCACCTGATAGAAACTGATAGAGCTTACCAGCATATTGCCATTAAAGTCATAAATGGCACCTCTGGTCGGTATCAGCATCTCTTTTGAGGGGATATAGCGTCGAAACTTACTGCCGGATAGTTGTAGCGGGTCCAAAACCTGGACACTAAATAAATACACTACCCAAACAATCGACACAAAGCCGAGAAAGAAAACCAAGAAATGGTAACGAGACTTCACACTTAATCCGGAATAACGTTCAAAGTCTTTGCCTCAGCGCGTGAAGCGATCAGATCGATAATGCAGTATTTACCTGTTTCTTGTTTTGCTGATGGTTCATGTACATAGATTACACTGCCCTTTTCTGTTTCGGGGACAAAGTTGTTCAATTCGACAGTTACCAAACTTGAGATGTGACGTCCGGAGCGCAAATCATCCAGCTCCACCAGGAGTTCGGTATTGATGTTTTTGGAGGCATTGTATGTCTTTTCCAAACCAGACATATCCTTGGTATACCCTACAATCTTATTCCCATTATAGTAGTAGCAGAACACCGATAATAAAAAAATGATAGCTATCAAGATAGTTTTTCCTTTCATTTCTCCTCCACGGGGATTTTTTCAGCTGCCCGCAGCTTGGCACTGCGTGAGCGGCTGTTGTTCTCAATCTCGGAATCAGAAGCCAGAATCGGTCTTCTGGTTAAACTCTTTAAAATAGGTACTTTATTGCAAAAACACATTGGTGCTTGAGGTGGGCAATCACAACCGGTTGAGGCTGTTTTGAAAGCCTGCTTGACAATCCTGTCTTCAAGGCTGTGATAGGACATTACGACGATTCTACCGCCGGGATTCAAGATATTGATGCTGTCTGCCAGTGCACTCTGTAAGACATCTAATTCACTGTTTACATGAATGCGGATAGCCTGGAATACTCTGGCTTTGCTCTTCACACTTTCTTTACCGAATTTCACACAAGATTCTACGATTGCCGCCAGTTGCTTGGTACTCTTGATCTCGGCTGTGGCACGGGCTTCCACTATGGCTTTGGCGATTCTTTTGGCATAGAGCTCTTCACCAAAGTCTTTAATGATCTTGGCCAGGTCGTACATTTCCATTTCATTGACGATCTTAAAGGCATTGAGTTCAGATTCTTGATCCATTCTCATATCGAGTTCGGCATCACCTTCAAAACTAAATCCGCGGGATACCTGATCTATCTGATGAGACGAAACTCCGAGATCAAACAAGATACCATCAATCCCCTTGATCTTGCGCATTGCCAGCTCAGTTCTGAGGGCAGTAAAATTGTTCTGGATAATACACACTTGATCTGCCCAGGGTTCGAGGACTATTGTTGCTTGCTCTATGGCTTCGATGTCCTGATCCAGTCCGAAGAGGCTGATCGTGGGGTTTGCCTCCAGCATCGCCTTACTGTGTCCACCGCCGCCCAAAGTCGCATCTACATAGATTCCGCCATTCTTCAAATGCAGGAATTCTATGCACTCTGTGACCATGACGGGTACGTGGTATGGCTTCATAACTGATAATCTTCCGAGCTAAAGGTCTGTTTGTGATTGTTTAATTTCTGTTTCCTGATAGCTTTGTAAATCTCAGGATTCCACAAAGATATATAGTGGCTTTCACCCTTGATGATCACGCTATCTGTAATATTTACTTCTTCCAAGAGCTGATCATGGATGCGTATTCTGCCGGGTCCTTCCAGTTCCTGTTCCATCATTGCAAAGTCAATTAACTGTGTACGAAGCAGTTTACTCCTTTCTCCGCCTTCTTTGAGGCGTTCCAGAGTATTCTTCCACGAATCAAGGGGGTAAATTGCTATCGTATTATTTGGACCCAAGGTCACCACAACGCTGCGGTTTGCATCATCCGCAAATTTCTTTTTGAAACTTGCCGGAATTATGATCCGTTGCTTGTGAACCGAGTTCTCAAAGACACCTAAAAATTCACCAGACATTGTGACTTCCTTATTCCTTCTTTTCGTACAAAAATGACATTCTCCTTACCAATACAGGGTTGACTCTGATATCTGATAAGACACTTATGAGTTTTTATGACTTTTTATGACAATCTGTGGTGCTTATATGACATCGTGTTTAAACTGTCAAGTTCAAAATGCAAGTTTTTTCTTTTTTTTCGAAAATCGAGGTGGAGGGATTACCACATATCGTTGCGAGATGGACATTATTTGTGAATTGCAGATTAAATGCTATAGGAGTAGATAGTTCCGTAGAAGGATTTTGAGCGAAAAAACGTCAGATAACTGGCACTTAGAACTCATCTGGACTACTCAGGAGTTTTTTCGATTGGAGAGTTCTCAGGTTGGAACCTTAAAGAACCTGTACAGATTGAAGTTGTTAATGTGCTTTTCGGGAAACGGCTTATTTATATCTTCAGCCTGGTGTCACTTCCATGATTAGTGATGCCGCAAGCTGAGTAGCATCGATACCAGTAACAAAGCGGCACCTACCACCATGGATATACTGACAGTCTCGTGCAGGAGCCAGAATCCTCCCAACAGAGCAAAGAGGCTTTCCGAGCAAAGAATCAAGGCGGCAGTAGTAGGATTTGTATGTTTTTGAGCATACACCTGGAGTGAATAGGCGATGCCGACGGACAGCAATCCTCCATAAAGCAAGGGCAGCCAAGCAGCAGACACATTTTTCCACAATTCAATACCAAGGGGATTCGGACGGATGAATACATTTAATACAATGGCATTCACAATGCTCAAGATCGAGCATACCACAAATTGGTTCATGGCGATTTCAAATGCTTCCACGCGTTGCACCAATCTATCTATCAATTGAACATGCAGTGCCCAGAAAATAGCCGAAATCAAGACCAAGGCATTCCCGAGATTGATCTCGATGCTTTGGTTGTTGCTGATCATATACAACCCACATACTGCCAGACTCACCGAAATCCAGATCATAGGGCGTACCTTTTGCTTCAAGAATATTCCCATGAGAGGGACAAAGACTACATACAATCCTGTGATAAATCCGGCTGATCCGGCAGTAGTCCACACCAAGCCATATTGCTGTAATGACGCTGCCACAAATAGCACTATTCCCAGATACCACGATTTGGAGAAACCCCGGAAGGGGAGAGTCTTGGTCACAATCCCCAGAAACAATGCACCCAAGGCAAAGCGGATTCCATTGAAGACAAAGGGATCCAGAAATTCCATTCCCGCTCTTTGGGCGACAAAGGCAAATCCCCAGATCGCAGCGGTTATAAACAACAGTAGCTTGGATTTCATATAATCCTATTTGAGTATTTGTCAAAAGCTTGAAAGACCAGGTTTCCACCCACTACGGCAAGGCCAGCCTGGATCAGATTTGCCGGCAATTCAGCAATTGCACCGGGAAGCCCGATCTGAGGCAGCAAGGCACTGCCAAAGAAATATACGGCGACCATCGCAAGCACTCCCAAAGAGGTGATGGAATATACCTTCCAGCCATGCAAGCCTTTTCCAAAGCCGCAAATCAGCCCTTCCAGTCCTTTTGCCACAAATGTGATGGGTGCAAATAGCGGGAAGCCGATCAGGTCTGCAAAGGCAGAACCGAAAGCACCGGCAACAAATCCGGCCTTTTTCCCACCATACAATCCCGCAAAGACTACTACCACATCCCCAAAATTGAAGTAACCTTTGCCCGGCAAGGGAATCCGCACCAACAAAGTTGACATCATGACCACTACGGTTAAACCCACTAAATAGTACCACTTCATCATTTACCTCCGGGAAAACAGTGTTTAATCCGGTTATCGATCAATTCACCTCGCACCTTGGAATCGCGAAATACCATAAAGAGCAGGGCGAGAATGTAGTTTAGCTTTTGCATGACCATGTGTTTGAAACCTCTCTGTTGGTTTTGATTGGCGGGGATAGCGTCTATACTTTGGACGATGTCAATTGACTGCGTCGTAGCCGTATGGTATAAAATATTTCCCAAGATGAACACTTTTTTAAAACGCATCTGAATTGGCAAATCTAAAATGTCCTGAATTGTGAAAAACCCCATTAAGCACCGGATTATAAATATAGTACTGATCAGGAGAAGGATTCGCGTGGCTCCATAATGAATCCAATATTGAAATGCACTGCCGGACTCCGCTCCGCTGTTATAGGGATTCACTCCCAAAACTGCAAAAGCCAGATATCCCACAGCCAGAATGACGCATAAGGGGAGTAGCAGCTTCAGTTCAGTTACAAAACTGTGGATTCCCCGAACTGATCCCAGAACCACTCCCAAGGCGATTACTGCAATGCCTTGGATCGGAATACTCTCAATATACGAAATGCAGAAAATCCAGATAAACAAGGCAAGGATGATGATCCCGGTACCGAGCTTGAGCAGTGTCTTCATAGCAGTTCTAACCTCGATCGCGATGCATCTACTGAATTGATAGCCAAAGTGGAGACCGGAAGATCTACAGCCACCTCATCATGAGAGATGATAAAGCATACATATTCAACATCGTGCTCACGGATAAAATCGAGTACGCGGCTATATTGCGAAGTTTCATCCAGGACGAAACAGCATAGACGTTTTCGTCCTTGCAATTCACTTTGCAGGTTCTCCAAGAGATATGATGCTACCTGACTTTCATCCTCGATGAGATGCAGGGAGTTATTCAATGCTGCATGAGCTTTGACGGCAAAGAGCTGGGCGGACATCTGCTGTTCCAGATACAGGTAGTAGCAATCTGTCTTTTTCAAGAGGGGGAGCAGGAGCTTTTTGAGCAAGGAGCTTTTGCCACTGCCATTCGTTCCTGTGATCCGATAGCATTGCCTGCTGTTGATGGCTATGGTTTTCGGAATTTCCAGGCTGAACTGTGGCCACAAATTGTAAGTACCGGCTGCGATGCTGAAACAGGATTTCACAGGACAATCACCTGTTTGGATTTGCAGTTGTCTATCGCAGCGGGTACATAATCCCGATTCGCCGCATCAAGATGAGTCATGATATTGTAAAACAAAATCTTGGGGGCATCCGAAGCCAAGGCTGTCAATACCATCAGCATAGTTTTCTGCCCACCGGACAAGCTTGTACTGGCATATTGAACGCCAATCTTCTTGCCGGTAAGTGTTGATAACTCTGTGAGGATGGCCTCATATTGGGGAAACTGAATATTATAGATCTGAAACTCGTCACTGAGAGAGCCGGCGGAGATCAGGGGATGATTGCCGTCGCAGATGAGGTAGTCCTCACCGTATTGCTCGATCAGATCTATGGTGCTAAACATATTGTGCCTCATTGCAAATATCGCTAATATTCATAGATGCAGAGGATTTGAGGGGCTCCCTGATGTCAAATGAATAATCGGTACCTCGATATCGCGGTAGTCAGTGATATGGACTTCGATATGATGAGTACTTTTCCTACAGTTTCTCAAACAGTTTGTTGAACTTCTTATCTTGTTCAGTTATCTGACTCCAGTCAAAATCGTATTTCTCTTCATCCGGCCAATCTGTGGGGAATTTTATCCTGAAGTACTCTCCAATTGCCGAATCGTATCCATCTCCCGGTCCGCCATAACTCCTTAACCCTTCAGAGATAACGAAATCCTCTGTATGGAACTGTGATGATAGCAAGACTACCAATCCGCATATCGCATCAATCAGATTCTGAAAGCTTGCTGTTTCAAACTTGACGCTTCTATCATGCTTCACATCGTTATATGCATCATACCAAGCAGGTGTTTTGCCTGACCCGAAACTCTCAAATGGTATTCTGAGCAGATCCTCTCCCTTCCAGTAAGGTAATTTAACAATATATGAAGATAGCCTGTGTGAAGCATTGAGCTTTTTGTAGTCTTTAATGCTCCAGTCTTGGTACTTTGTTTTATATTCATTTTCTCGGAGAATTGCCTTGAAGTTCGCTTCAATCTCAACGCATGTTCTAATCAGTAACTCATGGATGCGAAACGAATAAGTCATTTGATTTGTATCTGAGGGCTCAATAAAATCAAAGAGATTCAATAAGTCCTTTTGTATTAGCAAATATGCACGAATGTAGTGCTCTGGGTTAACTGCGTAATCTGGGTGCAGAATATAATTGCCAATATAGGTGTTACTTATTGAACAACGGTAGTTTCTTTTAAAGGGTAATTTTTGTCCCATTCTTTTTGACCTCTATTCCCGTTTACGGTATTTCTCATAGCTCAACTGTGTTACGCTAATACTTCTTTTCAAGCAGATCAGTCATACTGAGTTGGTGAGTCTTTGGTATCAGATGCTGTTTTTTATCTTGTAAGTAATCAATTATGGCGAATTCGCCTCAATTAAAAATAGCGGATTTTGCAAAGCAGCCTAATTTAAATACTCTGATATATCTTTGAACCACAGACTTACCTGTACATAAACCAGCTATTGCCACGATCATATCCGTAAATGCTAAGTAATCTCTATCTATACAATGGGATTACTACAGACGGTAAACCGGCATCAAGTAGTATCTGATGCACAGCATTTCTGAGGTAAGACCAGACTATTTTATCAGCCTGTGCTCCACAAAAGAAACTGCGCACCTCATCGATTTCCAAAATTTCTTTGATTCTTGACGGGTTATCGTGTTTGAAGACTATCTGATAATCAAAGTGCCCGCTGAAGAGTGGCTGATCATTGGCAATTCCATCAATGGCAAAGCCCACTACTACCAGTATCTCATTATCTCTGATAGTAAGGTTGACGGGAGCATGACCAAGGTTCAAGTTGTATGGCTGCGGGATCTTCATATCAGGCATCAGAGCAAAGTCCATCCTCAGGACAAAGACGGTGGAGATTTCCACTAAACTGAGCAATTCAGTTATTAGTTGCTGAACATTGCCTGCTTGCTTCATCTTGTTCATACTGCCCCCACAGATATTGCGTTATGTGAAATTGTGCCATGCATGATCAGATGGTCCCTTTCAGGGCTGGAGATGCTGCCAAAGGATCCCAACTGCTGGTAACTTTTCTGCGTTGTAGTATAGTTCACCACAGCGGTTACAAACGCCTGATTGAGAGTAGAGCCATGATCGTGTGCTATCTTTTCCATCGCCTTGTATTCGGTTTCTTTCATTACTATGGTATGTTTGCCATAAGGAGTAAGTAGTAGCTTGGCACCCAACGCTCGAGCATATTTGTGGATGAATTTCAGAGTAGGCTCACAGGAATATCTCTCAAAGCGGGAGACCGCTGCCTGCTTCGTACCCATCATGGCAGCTACATCTGCTTGGGAGAGACCTTTTGCCCGTCGGATATCCATCAGGTCGAGGATAGCATTGCTATTTAGATAATAATAGTCCAGATCATCGTCAAGCTTAGCTTCTGGTAAATATGGATTAAACTGATCCAGCTCCACACCCTCATCTATCAACTTTGTCATATCATTTTTACGCTTTGCTAAAAGATCCATTTTCTCTGATGATATCTCTCTATGTTTCATTTTTTCCCCATTATCTCTTGTTTACGCTTGGTTGCCAATTTGATCAGGTTGGCATCATCTGTTTTACTCTCTGCCAATAGTAGTAGAACACCCTCTTTATAGAAGCAGAAATACAACCTAATCGTACACTGTTTTGAAGGTTTACCACGATATTCGTAAGTATCACTATCCAGCTTTGCCAGATAACGCTTCCCCCAAGGTTTCTTGCTCTCTTTTTGGATCTCATCGACTATCCAAGTAAGATCGAATTTTTCAAGGGTCCTGATAAAGGTAAACATTGGGTTCCATTGCTTTCTGCATTTCAACCGGAGTTCAGTTTCGATTATCTCTCTGAGTCTATTTTTCTGCTCTCCTGCTTCACGATCTGGATAGTAATAAATCACCATTTTAGACTATCACTTTCAGCAAACTGATACAATATAACGCCGCCGTTATATTTGTCAATTGAAATCTGTTTTGCCTCAGTATTCCTGCAAGTCGTACAAAGGCGCCGGAGGTTAAAACTCGCGATAGTCCATCAGCCAAGTGTTTTGGGTGGAAAGAAGTTTTATTCACTTACACCTACCTAAATCGTAAATAACTAAGAACAAATTCATGAAGCAGTCTTTCATCTTAGAGGTTCTACAATTCATTCAATATGTTTACATGATATTTTTATGCAACTATATCTGTCAATAGGAAAATCCATATTCGTAACGGAAGTGCCATAGACCTTATGACGGGCTACAAACAAGCTGGCAAACACCTAAATCTCACTATTAAATCTTGTATAGTCATAGACTGCCGGTAAAAGTCCTGCTTCTACTGCAGACTTTATACTGATGCAGGGCAATTCATGCTCGTAAATATACTCTCTAGTCATAGTAAAGAGGTCGATATTGGGGATGGTCTTTGCCATTTTATACATCAGTTTCAGGTACAGTTCCGGCCAAGAGCGCACGGGATGGGCGTGATTTTCTCGCAGGGAGTTGTATCTGCTAATGTAAAACCGAAGATCATCACAATATGCTTTTGAGGGTTGAATTGCAAACAGTGAGGAAGTGATGCTTTTTACTCTTTCATTTTCCGGTGTGAGCCTGGGATAAGTATTTCGTCTGGCATAAACTCTTCCCAAGGTTCTGCTGTAACAGAATACCAAACCGTCTGCTTTGCCAGTGTAACCTGCTAACCCGTATTGAAATGTGACTTTCATAAAATCTCCTATTTCTGTGATTCTGAAGAACCTGAGTTCACTTTGGATGCCAGATCTTCGTATCTGCCTTTGGATGCCTGTCATCATCGTGAGTAGTGATTGCTCTACAAGCCGGATGGCAGATCTTCGTATCTGCCCTTGAGTGACTCCACTCCGTTGTTCTCGGCAGATGTATCCATATTCAAATATATAAGAACGGACAGAAGTGGCATAGCTACGGACAGCTACCTAAAATCGTGATTCAGCCTTGATAACCGATAATCACAAAGAGCGTTGCACATCCCAAGGTGTTGAAGCATTACGACTGTGAATAGCACCCTTTGCTCAATCTATTCCCGCCCACCAACCCAGTTGAGAAGGGCTCCGCCCTACAACCCGATTATTCAGCAGTAGCATTACTATTGCTCCGCAGCAGGCTAAAGCGGAGCTGTTTACCACATGATTCCCTGGTCCGACAAGGCAATCACGAGGGATTCACGAGGGGATCACCCCGGATTCGAGCAAGGAACAAATATTCAAGCTGCAGTGATGGAACCGGTTGACAGAAAGATTACGCTTGAATATTTTGCACGCAACATCGAGGGTCAGAATCGATGGTAGTTTCCATGTCTGTGGATCTGCTCGTAGAATAAATCGATCCCAGACAGTAGTTAAATAGGATGTGTCCGGATGATGAAAAAGATATTTGGTCTCTGCAAGTTATTGCGGTTTGAACTGCCACTGGCAGCAGGGATATGTGTGTTATTGGGGCAGATGTTTGCCCTTTCAGGTATTGCTTCCCTGAGCAGAACTGTCGCAGGTTTTCTTTCCGTGTTTCTGATCTCTGCTTCCATCTTGGTGATGAACGACTATTTTGATGTGGAATCGGACCGGATCAACGCTCCGGAGCGTCCCATCCCCAGCGGACTGGTGTCTCCCGGTGAAGCTTTGTTCTTCTCTTTATTCTTGCTGCTGGGAGGTTTGGTCATTAGCGGGTTGCTGGGCACCATAGCGTTCCTCATTTCGCTGGGTTTAGCCGTGATCGGGTTTTTGTACAATCGCTATTTCAAGCGCACAGGTTTACCCGGAAACATGATGGTGAGTCTTTCGGTGGGGACCACCTTTGTCTATGGTGGAGCTTCCGTAGGATATCCCTTTCACAAGACCGTGGTATTGTTTGGCTTGATTGCAGCATTGATAGATTTGGGCGAAGAGATCGCCGCAGATGCCATGGACATGGAGGGGGACAAACTGATCAGCTCAAATTCTTTGGCAATCAAATGGGGCAGGGGAGTTGCATTAAAGGTAAGTGCGGTAGTGTTTTCAATCGTGGTGTTACTTACCTTGGTTCCGTTTATCCTAAAATGGTTTACCGTAATATACCTGATCCCAATCCTGGTGATGGATGCGGCGATAGTGGTATCCACACTGAAGCTCTTGCTGTCTCCCCAAGATGGCCGCAAATACATCAGAGTGCTTTATTTGGGAGCTACATTGGGCTTAGTTCTCTTCCTGCTGATGCGGTTGGCAGGAGTGTAAGATCTTCATATAGTGAATACAAAGCAATGTTGGAGAATAATTCTCTGTCACAAATAGGCAGTAACATGCAATTAATATCTTGACAACAAAGCGCTCCTGAAATTGTTTGCTAACAACTGCGGGGTGTAGCGCAGCCCGGTTAGCGCACTGGTTTTGGGAACCAGGAGTCGGAGGTTCGAATCCTCTCACCCCGACCAGTGACATATATATATTATAGAGTGGGTGCTTAGCTCAGCTGGGAGAGCGCTTGCCTTACAAGCAAGTGGTCGGGGGTTCAAGTCCCTTAGCACCCACCATATTTCAAACCGCCCTCAGGGGCTTTTTTTATACCCAAAAGGTGACACTATGAAGATTGCAATAACCGGAGCCAACGGATTTGTCGGAAGTAATCTTGTAAAACACTTCCAGGGTTGTAGCGTTATTGCCCTCGTTCGCAAGAACTCCGATTGCTCCCTCTTAAACGATTTCCACGATACTATCACCGTCGATTACAGCAATATTGAATCCATGAAAACTGTGCTCTGCGGAGTGGATGTCGTGATCCATAATGCCGGATTGACCAGAGCCGTAGATTGGCAACAGATGTATCGGGCAAACGTGGTGACCACTTCCCAAATCATCCAGGCCGTCAACCAGGCTCCCTCTATATCCAGATTTATCCAGATCAGCAGTTTGGCAGCTTCACATCCCGCATACAGGGGTGAAGAGGTGTCCGAAAGCGATCGCCCTTTACCACTTACCTGGTATGGCAAGAGCAAGATGTTGGCAGAAAAGATCACACGTCAAAGCTGTGAGAAGCCGTGGTCCATTGTCCGTCCTTGCTCTGTTTATGGTGAAGGTGAGCGGGACTTTTTGCAGCTGTTTCAAATGGTAAAAAAAGGTTTCATCCTGCAAGCCGGAAAGCCGGATAATAGGCTCAATCTGATCCATGTCTCGGAGCTGTGTACATTTATAGAATTGGTGATGAATTGCCCGGAAGCCGTGGGGGAGATCTTTAACGCCAATGACGGAGAGATCTATCAACAGGATCAATTTATCGCAGTGTTAAAAGACATATTGAAGCCCAAACACAGCCTGGCTCTGAGATTGCCGGATTCCATAGTGCGTTTGTATGCCAGGTATGGGGACATCATCGGCAAGCTGAAGCATCAACCACAACTGATAAATAGTCAAAAGATACTCGAGCTCTTTGGTGACCCTTGGTTAGGGTCGATCACGAAAGCTCGGGAAACTCTCAAATGGGATCCCAAACCACAATTTGAAAAGCACTTAAGTGAGACAATAAAATGGTACGAAACTTCTGGCTGGTTATAGTCATTACGGTCGTCTGTACTTGTTTATGGGCACAGACAGATAGTTTGTTTGTCACTCCCCGCTTGTTACTCCCGACCAGGATCGAGCTTCCCAAGGCCTGGCCGCATAGTTATGAAAACCTCAATGTGCTGGTGGAAGTGCGGATCTATGCGGATAGTTCCGTGGCTTTTGTGAGCCTCAAAGATCCCAGAACCGAATTGATCCCCTTGGTGGAACAGGCAGTATTAAATATGAGATATACTCCCCTGTTCGAGAAGGGGAAGGCTGTAGAATCCATCTTACTGGTCACTATTCCCATTTCGACGGAACTGGTGGAAGCCCCGAAAGCAGTTCAAATACCGGTTAGCAGAGAGTATATAGATAGCTGGATCGATCAGGAGATGCAGTGCTTCAACGTGTTTCAGCCAATAATTGGATTCGGCAACAGTAAAGATGTATTTTGCCCACCGGAGATCTATCGGCAAGGGTATCATTTCATAGGACGAAACAGTGATGAGTACCGGCTGCTCAATAATGGCTATGAACTTGGCTCTACTGTATTTGGACAGTCCCTTTATCTTGGCTATTGGCAGGGTTTTAACCGCGCATCCCAAAGCGGAGATGTGATCCGCTTCACTACTGAGGTGTATGAACAACCGGTTACCTTGACGGATATTCAAGCGAGTTTGGGAGATTATGAGTTTAAATATGCTCGGGTTTCCATGAAAAAGAACTATCTCTTTGGAGTACCGGACCTGTATTATGGCTTGGATTTCCTGGTGCAAAACGGTTATTGGACCGATGTGATAGCGGATCAGACTTCCGTAAAACACTTTCTGCGATACGCAAAGCATGGTTTTGATCTGCGTTTCACGTTTGAGGATTATGCCCAAAACATTGGTATGATCCAGCTTAATCCGATCTATTGGCAGACCTCGATCTATCGAATCGATCATCTATATAGACAGATCACGCTCGATGTACTCAATCCCTATCTCTCGATCGGGATCACGGATATCAGTGAGAGCGCAAAGTCCCCTAAGTTTACCGGTAAGATCCGGAGTGATAACACGCAAATCAAGCTCTTCAAAAACATCGAGTTCGGTGCCTTGAAAGCCGATTTGGCATATACCAAAGCCTTTGTGGACAATAATATTGACCTCACCAGGAACTATTACGATAATGGGTTCGAGGATTTGATCCGGGCGCAGGTGGGCTATGAGTCCGCGCTGTTTGCACAAGATATTATACTGGAAAGTTATGACTTTGAACGCCATGTCTTGGAAGCTAGTTCTGCCCTAAAAACCCGCTGGGGTAAATATGGTATCCTGGGTATTTTCAAAAGCGGATTAGCAGCTTCCTTCGACGAGACTGCCAGTATCTATAATGCCGCAGATACACTGCGCTCTGTGAATATAGACACAGATTACTCGGTGGCGGGGTTTTACCAAAAGCAGATAATCGATGCAGTACAGCTCGGGGTGCGCGGCGGGATAAAGCATTGGATAAATCAGTATCCGGTGGCATCCAATGACAGCTATAGCAATCTGGAACAGAGTGCCGATGTGCCTTTCGTAGATTTGAATGTAGATCTCAAGCATGCATGGGGTGATTATGAAGTGGAATGCAGGCAAAGCCTGGGCTGGCAAGAGTATCAGGGTGTTCTCTGTGAGCTACCACAGCTCCGTCATAGTACCTATCTGAACGTGAGGCGGAACTTACCTTATAACAATGCCATCTTTGCCGGAGCGAATCTATCGGGGCACAGTGCTTACAAGAGCCAAAATGCCGCTATCAGCGAGCTACAGGAATCAGCAATACTGGATCTATGGGCGGGCGTGCAGATCACGAGGATGTTTGAATTTGCGCTCAGTATGAAGAATGTGACCGATACCTCTATCTATGGGATCTATCCCCTGCCACAGTCTTTTCATGCCACGGTGCGGTGGTTTTATCTGAACTAACTCTTCTTGAGATGCTCGTGTAAAAACTCGTGATATTCCGGGAGGCTAAAGACCAATTCGTCGTGAGTTCCTTTGTGGCACTTGCCATGGCTGTCGATAAAGAGGATGCTATCCACATAGCGGAGCGTCGAAAGACGGTGTGATATCACTATGGCGGCGATACCAGGATAGTTGAGATTGATATCCTTCCAGAGCTTTTCTTCGTTCTCTGCATCCAGGCTGGCAGTGATGTCGTCCAAGAGGAGTAACTGCGGTCGTTTGATCAGAGCTCTGGCGATTGTGATTCTCTGCTTTTGACCACCCGAAACACCTAAGCCACGCTGGCCTACAATGGTTTCGTCCTTAACCGGGAATCCAGCAATCTCCTCATGTAACTGCGCCGTCATGATAGCCTTTTGATACTCTTCCGCACTGCTTTCTCCGATGGCAAAATTGATGTTGTGCCTGATCGATCCACCAAAGAGGATGGGATCCTGGGGCACGAAACCGATGATATCTCTCCATGCTGCGGTATCGATTTTGGTGACGTCCATGTCATTGACCAGGATCTTGCCGGAACTGGGTTTCAGCAAGCCGGCAATCAGGTTCACCATCGTGCTTTTCCCGGTACCGGTGGCACCGAGGATTAGCATGCGTTCCTTTTGCCGGAGTTCAAAGGAGCATTCCGAGATTACGGGCTTGGGCTTGGTGCTATAGGTCAGGGCTACGTCCTCAAACTTCAGATCGATAAACTCGTCCATGGGGATGCGCGTGCTATCTTCATCATTGAATGTTTCATAGTCTTTCATGTCTTCCAAGCGGTCGATATTGACAAATGCTTGCTTGCCGGAGACGAAAAGCTGGGGAATATCCAGCAGCGGGTAGATCATCATGCTCAAGTACGTATAAAACAAGAAGAAAGTACCGACAGTGATTTGTCCTTTGACCGCCATATAACCACCAAAAAGGATCACTCCAATCTGGGCAAAATAGTCTATGTATTCATAGATCAAGTGGAGCATGGCATTGAGCTTGATCATACTGAGTTCGGTATCAAAACGTTTGGCAAGGGCAACGTTAAAGAAGCGTTGGTATTTCTCTTCGCTCACGAAGGCTTTTACAATGCGGATGCCGGAGAAGCTCATTTCCAGCTGATTATTGATGCTGCTGACGGCTCGTTGATTGCGTTCAAAATTGCGGTAGAGCTTGTCGGAAGTGATATAAAACACTACGATCATAAAGGGT
>PHBQ01000040.1 GCA_002841975.1 Candidatus Cloacimonetes bacterium HGW-Cloacimonetes-1 | reverse complement strand
GGGAAAATGCTACCCGTTGATATGCGGTACGAAAGTAATTAGTCCGTTTGGAAGGTTTCCGCACCTCTTTGAGCCAAAACATCGTTACTAAAGAAAAGATGAAGAAATGGATGGCGATCATGGGAAAGACAAGTCTCACGTTGTATTTCACCAGGAACAAAGATACCACCAAAGAGACCAAACCTCCTACATATCCCAGAGACCATCCATAACCTGATACTTTTCCAATATCTGCAGGACTGGCTATCTCCGAAAGGAACGCATCGTAAAACACATTTGCACTGTTAAACCCATAATTTGCGATCATGAAAAACAGCATTCCGATAAAGACGTCTCCCGCTCTCACAAAGTAAAGCAGAAACGTAAAAATGATCGTGAGATAGCAATTGAAAAACAGCAATTTCTTTTTGGAACGCGAGAAATCCGCCACAGCACCCAGTATCGGCGCAGTTAGAGCCACAAAGAACATCGAGATTCCGATGGCTCTCCCCCATAGCATTTCGCCATATCCGGGATCTCCACCTACTACCTGATTGATGAAGTAAACGCTGTAAACGACTGTTACGATAATAGTTGTAAACGCTGAATTTGCGAAGTCATAGAACATCCAGCCGACTAAGTTCTTATTCAATTTCATACATTATTCTCTAAGTATTGCGTAGGGATGCTGTCCCAAATTTCCGTGATACTTGCATTGGGTGAAGCAATTAACACCTGGTAACGTTTGTCGATAAAGCGGTGGATATTCGTGGTATTTTCTATATCAAGCTCTGCAAAGATATCATCAAACAAGAGGATTGGTTTGATCCCCGTTACCTGTTCCACCAATGTAGCTTGAATCAATTTTAACAAGATCACCACAATCCTTTTCTGTCCTTGAGAACCGTAGATCCGCAGAGTATTATCGTCCAGGACAAATTCATAATCGTCAATATGAGCCCCTACCAAAGACCTTTGGTAGAGTTTTTCACGTGCTTCCAGGCTTTGTAAAAGGCTTAGATAGCCTTCGGCATTGACGCTATGTTCCACCATGGCTTTGTTCGCCGATAGATATCGAATTCCAGTGTTGAACACCTTACTGGAAAAGTGCAAATAGTCCTTTTGAAAGTACTCGTTCAGCAGTTTTAGGTACTTCTCCCGATATTTCACAACTTCCATGCAGGCTTCAATGAAACGTAAATCCCAGGATCTCTTTTCGGATGCAAGATACTGGGTTTTTAGTAGGGAATTACGCTGCTCCACAATATGCAGATAGTTGCGAAGGATACTGATATACTCTGGATACAATTGAGATATCGCCATGTCAAAATACTGCCTTCTGACTCTGGGACTGCCATTTATTAGCTGCAAATCTTCTGGGGCACAATAAATTACCTTTACCGAGTTAAACAAATCACTCAGATGCCTAATCGGAACACTATCTAATTTCAATAGTTTCTTTTTGTTACAGTAGTTAAAACTGACTGACAAATCAAGCCCCAAGTCTTGCTCGAATTCAGCTGCAATGGAAAATGTGGTAGCATTGAAAGAAAGCAATTGCTCATCGTGGTGAAGCCGGATCGACTTTCCTATCCCACAATAGGCAATTGCTTCCAAGAGATTCGTCTTGCCACTGCCATTTGGTCCGATTATCAGCGAACCACATGGCGCAAAGGCAAAGGCTTGGGTCTGATAATTTCTAAACTGACTTAATGAAATACTCTTCAGATACAAGTCACTATGACCTGAGTGGCATTAACAAGAATGTGACTTCCTGTTTCTCCGGTGTACTTTCGTTATAGATCATCAAAGGGTCTTTGGATGAACCCATCATGATTTTGACGCGCTCTGTATCAATGGTATCGAGGATGGAGAGCATGTATTTAAAGTTAAATGATACACTGGTAGCAGTTCCCTGATAAGAGTAGTTTTCCATCATCTGTTTGGCTTCACCGGTATCACGATTGACCGTGCTGATCTCAAATTGGTCCATGCTGACTTCAAAGCGAATGCGGAGGTTTTCGTCCGGTGCTATCAGAGCTATACGACGAATTGCTGTACGCAGCAGATCTTTTTCGATCACCAAAGTATTGGGGAGATCTCCGATAAATGCTTTCTGGTAATCCGGATATTTGTGCTCGATGATATGAGTGAATACAGTGTACTTACCATAGGCAAACATGATCCGATTGCTATCGATCAAAACACTCAAGTCCTTGACTTCATTATCGAATATCTTCTGGAGGAAATTCAAAGATTTGACGGGAATAATCCGTTCTATGTTTTCGATCTTGGTGGCGTTAAAAATATTATCCTCTGAACTCACAGATTCTGCAGGTTTCAAAGTAGTGTCATTAATTTTGATCTCGGCTACTTTCCTGCCGTCAGTGGCAACCATCAAGTGATGATCTTGTTTGATGCTCCAGCATACGCCAGTCAGCACCGCACGATTGATATCTGTTGATACTGCAAAACTGGTCTTACTCACCATCCGGGAAAACAAGTCTGCAGGTATCGTGATGGCATTTTCCAGTTGACGTGGGGGTATTACAGGAAAGAGAGTGTGATCCGCACACATCAGACTGAAATCAATCTTGTTGCATTGGATTTTCAAGAGCTCGTCATGCTTTGTCAAATTGATCATTTGATCTGGCATGGAATTGATAATCTCATTAAAATGACGGGCGGAAACAGCTATTGTACCACTCTCCGTAACGTTTGCCGGAAACTGAACGACTACTGTTATCTCCAGATCCGATGCCGTAACCTGAACCATGTTGGTCTCGGCATTGACATCAATCAAATAATTCGTCAAAATCGGTGATGTGTTCTTGCTGGGAACCATCGTAGCCAAATGCTGTATGTTTTGGATCAGATCTTTCTTTTCTATGGTTAATCTCATCTTTACCCCTGAAACGCTATTTTTCTTCAAGCAATGAAAATTCCCGCTCGTTATCCGTCAATAATTTTTCTTTGATGCAGTGTTCATCAGCCCCCGCTCCCCCATCAAGACTAAAGCCCGCTTACTTCGTTATGGTTATGATGTGGCTATGCCGCCCTATGTTTCATGGGGCGGCATAGCCACATCATAGCCACAACTGAGTAAGGAAGCACTTATCGATATTACAGAGAGGGATGATAATCAGGAAACCGCTTTTAAAGCATATGTCAATGGTTAGCGCTGGCGAATCCACTCGGTTATCTGGTTGATTTTCAAGCGATTGTATTGCAGAACATTGTACAGTGCTTTCCGCAATGGGACTGCGTTTGCTTCCCCGACCATCATCAGGGGGATGATTGC
The DNA here is from genome assembly GCA_002841975.1 of Candidatus Cloacimonetes bacterium HGW-Cloacimonetes-1. GTDB lineage: Bacteria > Cloacimonadota > Cloacimonadia > Cloacimonadales > Cloacimonadaceae > PHBQ01. Next base: position 21,111 of record PHBQ01000040.1, on the reverse strand, counting down.
AGACCAGCGGAGCAAACCACCCACTCCAAAGACAATCTGTTCCGGTTCCAAATAGAGTCCCCTGATCGTAATCGCATGTGGATACAAAACACCGGAAAGTAGCGTGGTAAGCATCATGCTGACTCCTCCCACCGCCCCGTAAATACCCGAATAGACCTGTTCCTTACCCTTGGGTGAAATCGAGAGTACAAAATTGGTGGCGACTATTCCAGCTCCCGACCACATGAATCCTGATAGTAGTGCTTCGAACCAGATAATATTGTAATTCCATGAATTCAAAAACATCCAGATCATGGGGTTCAAGCCACCGATGGCGATGCATATCTTCATCGCGGTTTTATTCCCATTTTTATCGATGAATCGACCCCAGAAATTGTAAGCAAAAAGGGTAGCAACTGTAGAAATAGAGCCATATATCTGTAATTCGAACATGCTCATCTTCAGTTTTTGGAGCATGAACGGTCCCCAGAATGCAGAGCCTACTCCGATTGCCATCATCCACCAAATTCCATAAAACAAAAACTGGCGGAAGTTCTTATCTTTGAGAGGTTCTTTGTACATCGCAAACAAACCTTTACCGCTCTTGGCTTTGGCTTTACGGTCGGGTTGCTTGGCAAGAATATAAAGACCGTAAATGGATAGTAGTGTTGCAATTATGAATACTGAGCTGAGAAACATGGCTTGGTTTTTCGGTTGCAGTACTCTATTTATCCAGCCGTCGGAATGAAACAGGCTCTTAAAGCCGCTTGTGCTGTATTCAAACTGATCCAAAATAAAGCTGGTGATGTAGCTAACTATCAGACCTGCTGTTATTAAATACTGATTCCGGCGTGAAAAGAATCTACCCCGAATCTTGAGAGGAACGATGTCCGATATCCAGGCAATCCAGATGTTACCTGCAATAGACTGAAATCCGGCACTAACCAGCAATAATAAGAGGACAAAGGCAATGCCTTGGTTCGAATTTCTAAACAGAAAACCCAGGCCCAAAAACAAGGTTAAAATTCGCCCCCAAAACGTAATCCAAATGCAGGCACGCTTGCGGTTTTGCAAGTGATGGCTGACAGCCACTCCAATAGGTTGAAACACTTGAGATAACTGCCCGATCGCGCTCAACATACTGAACTGCATGGGACTGGCTCCCAGCATTACCAGAAGCTTGGTGATAAAACTACTGCCAATGGTTGATAAAGCACCATAGATTTGGGCAAAGATCCCTTCAATGACGGATATTTTATAGGTGTATTTCAGTTTACTCTCTTTCATAGCGGTTCAGCTTTTACTTGACATTTGGACTGTCAATTACTTTTTTGCAAAAAAAAAGAACCTTCCAAGGAGTTGTGCCTTATGGAACAGCATAGACTGAAAGAGCATCCGATTCTTCCCGTCCCGGAGTCCGATCTTGTAACCTTTTACTGGAATCGTGCTCCCCTCACAGCCCAAAGAGACGAAATGATCTCCTCTGCATTGATTGCAAATGGAATCCACGTCTTTGGGCATCATCACAAAGATGGGACTGCACAAGGTATTTTTTGTGCCAATGGGCAGTGTGCAAAATGTACAGTCATTGCCAATGGTATAGCTGTCAAATCCTGTATGGTGGCAGTACAGGAAAACATGATGGTCGAGAGTGCAGATGGCTTACCAAAATTGCCGGAAGACGTGGCAGCCCTTGAATTTGCTCCGATTGAAGAGATTGAAACAGATGTACTCATCATCGGGGGTGGTCCCTCCGGATTAGCAGCTGCTATCCAAATCGCAGCTTACAACATCAAAACCGTCCTTATCGATGATAAAAACGAATTGGGCGGTAAATTAGTCTTGCAAACGCATAAGTTTTTCGGATCTGAAGAAGACTCCAGAGCCGGTACTCGCGGTCATGAGATTGGCAAAATCCTGGCAGCAGAAGTACTCAATCTCGATAGTGTCGATGTCTGGCTCAATAGCACTGCGCTCTTTGTTTTTAGCGACAAAAAAGTAGGGATCATCAAGGACGGAATCTATAAACTCGTCAGCCCCAAATGCATTCTGAATGCTGCTGGTGCCAGAGAGAAATTCCTCCGTTTCCCCGGCAACAACTTAGCCCGGATCTATGGTGCTGGAGCTTTTCAAACCTTGGTCAATCGTGATCTGGTAAGACCCACGGAAAGACTGTTCATTATCGGTGGCGGAAACGTAGGTTTGATCGCAGGCTATCACGCTCTGCAGGCTGGTATAGATGTCGTCGGTTTGGTCGAAGCAATGCCTGCTTGTGGCGGCTATAAGGTGCATGCCGACAAGCTCGCCCGTCTTGGTGTTCCAATCTATACTTCTCACTCTATTCTCAGTGCAAATGGTACTGAAAGCGTTGAATCCATTACCATTACAAAAATCGATAGCGCGTTCAAGCCGATTGCAGGAACTGAACAGACTTTTAGCTGTGATACCATCCTAATCGCCGTGGGGCTGGATTCACTCAGTGAGTTCACGATAGAAGCAGAACAAGCAGGAATCCCTGTATATGCTGCCGGAGACGCTCTGGAGATAGCTGAAGCTTCATCCGCAATGTTCAATGGCAAAATCTCCGGTCTGAAGATTGCCAAGGCTATGGGTGCTGATGCACCTGATATTCCCCAAGACTGGTATGATAAAGCACAAGTCCTAAAATCGCATCCGGGAGCTATCAAGGGATATCATGATAATCCTTCTCCTGAAGGTATATACCCTATTATACACTGTTTGCAAGAGATACCATGTAATCCTTGCACTACTGTCTGCCCTACAAATTCCATCCACACCGAGAATGGATCTTTGATGGCATTACCTATGTACTCCGGCTCTTGCATCGGATGCGGGAAATGCGTCTTGATCTGCCCCGGACTGGCAATTACTCTGGTAGATTTCCGCAATGATAAAGACTTTCCCACTGTGACAATGCCATATGAGATAGGTAACTATCCGGTGTTGGTAGGAGACGAAGTACGGGTTGTCGATATTGTTGGCAACGAATTGGGGTTCTACCCGATCGTAAATGTAACGACCAATAAGGCAAAACTGACACAATTAGTTCGCGTCAAAATTCCTCAATCATGTGCCAGACAAGCTGTCTCGTTCAGTGTACAGGAACCGGCGATTTCTGAACCTATGGCAGCAACTGTCTTGCCCCAGCGTTTAGCCGATGATGCAATGATCTGCCTCTGTGAGAGAGTCACCGTCGGAGAAGTACGCAAATTGATCAAATCCGGTATTTCAGACCTTAATCAACTCAAAGCCATCACCCGTGCCGGTATGGGGCCTTGTGGTGCTAAAACCTGCGAAGTCCTGATCAAAGGTGTTTTGAGAGAAGAAGGAATTCCCATTACAGATGTAGTCCCCAATACCAAGCGTCCTGTGTTTATTGAAGTCCCGCTTGATAGATTCCCCGGTGGAAAATAGGAGTATTGAAATGAGTAAGAATTATGATGCAATCGTGATCGGTGCCGGCTCCATTGGGCTTCCTACCGCATTGGCTTTGGCAGAAAAGAAATACACTGTTCTGGTCATTGATCCCGAACACGGCCCCGGACAGCAAAACAATAAAAAAGCTATCGGTGGAATCCGTGCCACTCATTCGGACTATGGTAAGATCCAGACCTGTTTGCGCAGTATAGAAATCCTGAAATCATGGCACGAAACCTATGGCGATGATATAGGCTGGATGTCAAACGGGTATAGCTATCCTGCTTACAATGACGAAGACGAAAAGAAGTTAAAAGACTTGATGAAGATACAGCTTTCATTTGGTCTTAATATCAAATGGTTAAGTCCTTCGGAATATAATGCTATTGTTCCCGGCATCAATATGGATGGTCTCAAGGGATCGACCTATTCTCCGGAGGATGGAAGCTGCTCTCCCCTATTAGTTGCGTCCGCATATTACTTCCAGTGTCTCAAACAAGGAGTAGAATTTGCGTATGGCGAAGCTGTCACTGGATTCTCCACGGAGGGCACGAAGATCAGTAAAGTCAGAACGAATAAAGGCGAATACAGTGCAGGTATTGTTATCAACGCTTCCGGCAATAATGCACGTGAAATCGGGGCTATGCTGAACATCGAGCTTCCTGTGTTCCCGGACAATCATGAAGCGGGTATTACAGAACCAGTAGCACCTTTCTTTGGCCCCATGGTGATTGATATGAGAAAGCGCCCCGGTTCTGCAAACTTCTACTTTTACCAAAACAACGAAGGACAGGTGGTATTTTGCATTACTCCCGATCCTGCGATATTGGGTGCCGACAACCGCTCTACATCGGAGTTTCTGCCTTTGTGTAGCAGGCGTATGCTGGAAGTCTATCCTCGCTTACGTTACCTCAAAGTACGTCGAACCTGGCGCGGCCAGTATCCTATGACTCCTGATGGATTCCCCATAGTGGGAAAATCACGGGAAGTGGACAACCTTGTAAATGCCGTAGGAATGTGTGGACAGGGCTTTATGTTAGGACCAGGTATCGGAGAGATCATCTCTCGCATTTGCCTCAATGAACTGACTGAAAGCGATTTGCATGTTCTGGAGAGCTTTGATCCCTATAGAGACTTTAGCGGGATGGAAGCATTTAAATAAATCTCTGATCAACTATATTATGGGGGAAAGACACTCGTCTTTCCCCTCTTTTTTGTCACAAAAATTACTTGACTAATTTTATCCTCTATTTACTCTTCTCCTAGATGAGTGGCATAGATTTGTTAACACTCTTTTACTGCAATGGAGGAACGAATAATGAAGAGAACTCTATTATGTTTCATTTGCATAGTTATTTATACGCTAATCGCTGCGAATAATCAGGACTTATCCCGGAGTAAGCACTCCGACACTTTCCCATTCGATCAAATGAACATAATCAACGAGGGATTAAGGAGCTACTTGGATAAAATACCTATCAACAGCCTTGGTGATTACGGAATTGATAGTGTAGAAAAACTGTCATTCGTAACTTTGGGTGAAGCCTATAAACTCTATGAAATAAATCCTGATTGCGTTCTGAAGCTCAATAATGATACTACCCTCGCCGATATACTGAGTCCTACGTTTGAATGGTTTTTCCCAGTATTGATTGACCAGGCAACAGTAGCCATGCTTAGAGTAGAACAGGATACGAATGGCAAAGCGCAAGTCGTATCATTTGGGTATGCCCCTCTGGCAAAGCAAATCGAACATGCCAAACCGGATTTGCATAGTTGCATTCAGCCTGCTCTAATAGTCAGCTATCAAGCTCGTGAGTTCTTTCTGGGATATCCTTCAGAGCAGCCTACTTATCTCTATGACTTACAAAACAATCCCCAAGCAAAGTCCAAGCCTGATACACAGCTTCAGTCTATTCTGAAACGCTTGCAACCTATCATCAGGCAAAACTTACAAGCGGGGTACTGATCATGCTAAGAAAGATATGCTTTGCACTATTATTGGTGTTCTCCACTTTTGGTGGTAACATTGGTGCCGTTGTTCTCGATGTGGACCAGATTCAACAGGAAATGACAAATTGGTGCTGGGCAGCTACCTCCCAATCGGTACTCCGGTACTATGGATTTGGTTTTTCCCAAACACAGATCGCAGCCTATGGTACCGATGGAGCTAATGACTGGAACTGGCTATACGGATCCTCAGAGAATCCCACTCGTCGTGGTATCGATATGATACTGTACAATTTCGGTGGGCTACAGACTCTCAGTTTTGACCGAAGTTTCAGTTTTGCAGAAAGTGAAAGTGACATCAACAATAGCAAACCACTCTTTGTCAGATGGGGCTGGAATACTGGTGGAGGTCATTTCGTAGTGCTCAAAGGCTTAGAAGATAATAATGCGTATCTGATGGACCCTTGGTATGGCGCTACTATCAACACCTACCCCTGGGTGTTGAGTGGATCTGGACACACTTGGACGCATTCACTGCAGATGTTGACCTCCCCCGTGGCCAATGATGATGTGGTGGAAATATCAAACACTTTGCGGTGTTATCCCAATCCCTTTTCACAGTCCGTTAAAATCGAATTCACCGGCACTGGGAAGCTCCCGTCAAACGTTCATATTTACAATCTTAAGGGTCAAAACGTCAAACAACTTGCGGCAGTGATTTCTGTCGGTGGCAAATCTGAACTGCGCTGGGATGGCACGGATTCCCAAGGGAATAAGGTTGCACCAGGCATCTATTTAGCGAAAGTAGACACCGGAACAACCATTCTCTGCACGAAACTGATCCTCATGCATTAAGCTTCCTCATCACTCGACCATATCTTGTTTTCAGCAAGTCTAAAAATTTTAACTACCGTTAATCACTGCGGTATAGTCATCTACACCATTGTCAACGATATTCCCCACAAATTCTTCTTGCCAAAAATCCGTCCTTGCTTAGATTAGGTTAGTGAATACTTACTGACCTAAGGAAGGAAGATGGAACTTACTAAAAGACAAATGGATATAGTCAATGCAGCAATCCTGATCATTGCCCGGATGGGATACAAAGAGCTGACTACCAAGAATCTTGCGAAGCAGATGGGTCTTACCGAAGCTGCGCTCTACCGCCACTTTGACAGCAAGAACGACATCGTCATTGCCGTCCTAAACTATTTTGAGATGCTTTCAATGGCTGTTATAGATGAACTAAACGCAAATCAATGTCCGCCCCTAGAATGCATCAAGCACTTTGTTATGAATCGTTATCAGCTGTTTATGGACAATCCGGATTTGGCAAAAGTAATGTTCTCGGAAGAGATCTTTAAGAATGATCCTGCCTTCGCCCAACAAATGTTGAGCATTATGCATCTGCATAGAGACCACATCATGTTATACGTAAATTCAGCTCAGCAAAGAGGTGATGTTAGCAGCGATATTGACCCCCTCAACCTATTCCGCATCATGATCGGATCCATGCGCTTAATCATCAGCCAATGGAATCTGACAGGCCATGCCTTTGATTTGCGGATCGAGGGTGAAAAACTATGGATAACAATAGAAAAAATGATAAAGAGGTAACAATGAAACGCCAAATCATCAAGATCGACGCGGAAAAATGTACAGGTTGTGGAGATTGCATCACCGGCTGCCCGGAAGGTGCCATCCAAATGATTGATGGAAAGGCAAGATTGGTGAGCGACCTGTTTTGTGATGGATTGGGTGCCTGCATTGGCACATGCCCGGTAGGAGCCATCGATATCGAGGAACGTGAAGCCGAAGCCTATGACGAAGCCAAAGTAATCGCCAACATCATTCCTCATGGAATCAACACCATCAAAGCCCATTTGACCCATCTCAAAGCTCATGGAGAAACTACCTATTACAACCAGGCTTTGGAATACCTAAAGCAAGCCGGATATGACACAGCATCGCTGCAAGAAGCCCCGGCATGCAATTGCCCTGGCGGAAACTCCAAAACGCTCACACCCCAATCCTCCGGTACATCATCCCCCGCAGTAACAGGATCGGAACTGCGCCAGTGGCCGGTTCAGCTTCATTTGATCAATCCCGGTGCAGACTATTTTGACAATGCGGATTTACTGATCTCGGCGGATTGCGTGCCCTATGCTTACGGAGATTATCACCGTCGTTTTTTAAGCGGCAAGATTGTAATCACATTTTGCCCCAAATTGGATAAAGATCTCGACCGTTATATAGACAAATTGGCAGAGATTTTTAAAACCCACACCATCAAATCTGTCACCATCGTCCGCATGGAAGTTCCATGCTGTGGCGGTACGGAAATAATCGTGCAAAAAGCTTTGGAAAAAGCCGCTAAAATGCACTTTGTCAAAATTAACATCGTCTCGATCGATGGCAAAATAATCTGAGGTAAATATGATAATAACAGATTGGAAAACACTGGAACCGATTGTAAACAAAGACGGTATCCTCGCCCAAAGAATATATGATAAGAGCGAAGGACAAATCATTCATATGGCGCTGAGTGCAGGAGCCAGCCTCAAGCCTCACAAAACCCCGGTTAATGTCGCATTCTACGTTTTGGATGGTACGCTTACTATCGAAATCGGTGAAGAACGCTCAGCTTGTACTGCCGGCAACATGATCGAAAGTCCCCTGGGTATCCCCCATGCTCTCTACAACGAAAGCAATGCGGATGTTCATTTATTAGTAATGAAATTACCAAAACCATAAAACACTCATAGGAGGAAAAATGAGTATGTTTTGCTACCAATGTCAAGAAACATCCCGCAATCTGGGATGCACCATGCGCGGAGTATGCGGAAAGCCGGATACTTTATCAGGAATGATGGATTTATTGATCTATTCTCTTCGAGGCCTCAGTTGGGTATCTACCCGTCTTCACACCGAAGGTATTTACCACCCTGAAGACAGCCTGTTCACGATGCAAGGCTTGTTTAGAACTATCACCAATGCCAATTTTGACGAAGCTGTATTCCTTCCCTTGATCGGTCAAGCTATCGCTTTGAGAGACCAAAGAATGGCTGAGCTGGTCGCCAAGTATCAGAGCTCTGGAAAGACCCTGAAAGATATCCCTGAAGCTGCGAACTTTGCAGTCACTCCAGCCCAGTATGCAGACTTTTCTGCCAAAGTGGGTGTCTTGCGTACAGAGAATGAAGATGTACGCTCCCTGCGAGAGACCATTACTTATGGCCTAAAGGGTATTTCTGCCTACGGTGATCATGCTGCTATGCTGGGATATAACGATGAAGACATAAACAAATACATGATGGAAGGTTTGGCTGCTACGATCGATGATAGCCTCAACGCCGATCAGTTAGTGGGCTATGTCCTCAAGACCGGTGAATATGCCGTCAAAGTAATGGCTTTACTCGATACTGCCAATACCACCACCTATGGAAATCCGGAACCCACCAAAGTCAATATTGGTGTAGGCACGAAGCCCGGTATCCTGGTCAGCGGACACGACTTCAAAGATATGGAAGAGCTCTTGATCCAAACCGAAGGCTCCGGTATCGATATCTATTCGCATAGCGAAATGCTGCCAGCTCACTATTATCCGGCCCTAAAGAAATACAAACACTTCGTAGGTAACTACGGTTCCAGTTGGTGGCACCAAATTCAGGATTTCGAGACTTTCAACGGTGCGATCCTGATGACCACAAACTGCATAGTTCCCCTGCGCAAAGAAAACACCTATCTGGACAAGTTGTTTACAACTGGCATGACCGGATATCCCGGCGCTAAGCATATCGCCGATCGTAAAGCTGGCAAAGCCAAAGACTTCAGCGAACTGATCGCCGTAGCCAAGACTTGCAAAGCTCCCACAGAGATCGAAACTGGCGAAATCACCGGTGGTTTTGCCAACCATGCCGTATTGCAAAATGCCGGTGCTATTGTGGATCTCATCAAGAAAGGAGCTATCAAACGCTTCGTCGTGATGGCTGGTTGTGATGCCAGAATGCCTTCTCGTAAATACTTTACAGAAGTCGCGGAAAAGCTTCCCAAAGATACGATCATCCTCACCGCTGGCTGTGCCAAGTACCGCTACAACAAGCTCAATCTTGGCGATATCGAAGGAATCCCACGGGTTCTGGATGCTGGACAATGCAACGATTCTTACTCACTGGCCGTGATCGCCCTCAAGCTCAAAGAAGCTTTTGGCATGGAAGATGTAAACGAACTTCCGATCTCCTTTGATCTGGCGTGGTACGAACAAAAAGCCGTTGCTGTGCTGCTGGCTCTACTCCACCTTGGATTCAAGAACATGAGATTGGGTCCCACCCTTCCGGGCTTCCTGTCCCCCAATGTCGCAAAAGTAATAGTCGATACCTTTGGATTGCAGCTCATCACCGATCCCGATACAGACGTGATGGCAATTTCACAAGGCAAATAATCGATCCAATATAATCCCGATTAAAGGGCGTTACACGACGCCCTTTTTTTTTGCGTGGGGATCCCAGTCTACACTGGGAAGTCGGATGAAGTTATGACTCTGGGAGACAGTGAGTTAAACTGTCGTATGTTGCTTCCCAAAACTGTGGCATCATACAATGCAAACACCCAAAGTTCCACATAAAACACAGCCCAGCCCCGAGACCAAACTCCATATTCGCTCACTACTCCCAGCTACTGATACTACACGCCAGCCACGAGACGACCGACTTCCCAAACTCGATTTGGGATCCAGAGGGCTATCACTCATAGGTATATTGATGCTAAACAGTGGTTTATGTAGCTCTCTCAGAAGAACTGGGTCCCAGCCTGCGCTGGGAAGTCGGAGGACATTATTGCATTGAGAGACAGTGTTTTGGACTGTATTTCATGTGAACTCTTGCTGCCTTCCACAAAGCGGGCGAACCTCCATTCGCCCCTACATCACTCCGAGGTGATCCCCTCGTGCTTCCCTCGTGAAGCCCAGGTCACACGAGAGAATCGCCACGTAAGGACAAGGATTTGCCAAGGCTTTTAAGTATGTCACTATCACCAAAGAATTCATAGGTAAGACCGTTGAAAATTCGGGGTATGGGGCGAAGCCCCATCCCATAAGGGTGGTGGGTGGGCAAAGACACGTTCAATACATGCCCGGAAAACACATAATTCAGGTTATGAGATTCATCTTTCAGAAGACGTGCAACGGTCATTAGGTTTTGCCCAAGGGGTGGTACAACCTCCACACCATGAGGAGACTTCCGATGTTCCCATAACGTTTATCACTATGCTTCCGCAATAACGAAAGCGACTCAATCAATACCCCATTTCTGAATACTCAACACAATTGTAATGAAATCTTCTTGACATTCCAAAGCATAGTTCTAGAATTCCGACTCATTGATTTTGAACATTGTGCATAAAACCATATTCAGAAAATATAGATAATACTTGGAGGTATGAATAATGGTCTATTTGAGCCAAACTGGTGTTTTACTATCGTAGCCGGAAGTATGAATAATAGGCTATTCTGTGCTTTATTTCTCGTAGCATTGTTGTGCCACGTTGATGGCAATACACTCCAGATATGGAGTTCATCAACGCGTGCCCCACTGATGTTTACAGCTTACCAAAATGCGGTAATGAAGGGAGAATTGTATCAGGTATCGGTTGATATAAAGCGTTACGAATCTGTACCATTTCAATATGATAGCTTTACCTTTCCTGCGGGTAACGACAGGAACGGGATCAAATGGATGAGTTTCCCCTCTCTGGATAGGATGTATGGCAATGAAGCTATGGCTTATACGTTTTTTGATCCTGTTCTTATTGATGGTATCTGTGAAAGAATTCAATGGAAGGTACTGAATCATTCAATAGAAAGCATGATCTATTGTGGGTTCTCCTTGATTGGTCCCAATCACCAGATTCTACCCCAGCAGGGCTACAAGATCCAAATGAATACCGATTTACAGAATCCGATCACGATCACAACTCCAGCCATCAAACCCAATCCACAACAACAAATGTCTCTGATTGCAAAGGAGGGTTCGCGTAGTTCTGTCCAGGGCAATGAAAACTGGTTAGGGTATTTTAATGAACTTACATTACATCCCTTTGTGGCATTTGCCAGTGTATTAGACAACCTGTGGTATATCCAATCTCAAAATTGGACGCTATCGCGGATGAACGTCCTACCCGGTAGTCCTTGGATAATCATTGCTGACGTGGGAGATAGCACCCCAAAGCTCAGCTATGGTGATATGGTGGTGGTGAAGTGTTTTGAAGATGCAGATTTCACCTGGAATACCCCAACTATTGGAGAAGAGCCTTATGTAAGAGCAGTTCCCGAGAAATTTAGCTTTATTGAAAAGATGGAGTATGTCCCAGTTTATGTAGAGTTTGAAGGTAATGATCTGCCAAAGGAAGCCGCGGTATATCTGGAAGGTGTTTGCAAAGGTGCAGCGGTGGTAAAATCCAATTCTGTAGAAATCCCTGCCTATATCTTTGATGACTACACCTATGGGATGGAACTGGAATTGCGGTTATATTACGACAATAAAGCCGCCTACAATCCCATCCCCCGTTACCAGACCTGGAACATGGAAACCCAGGAATATGAGGCACAAAGCCTCAGCTTGAAAGAACGTAAGCCCTACTACATGCTGAAGCTGGATACAGCTTCTATCAATGATACACCCGTTCCCAAGCTATACATGGGCAGTTTCCCCAATCCCTTCAATCCCGATACCACTCTGCGCTTCAGTTTACCCCAGGCCGCGGAGATCACTCTGGATATCTACAATGTAAAAGGCCAAAAGGTGCGCAACGTCGCCAGCGGAAGCTATAACAGCGGGACTCACACCTATAATTGGAATGCCAAAGATAGCTCTGGCAATCGAGTCGCCAGCGGCTTGTATTTTGCCATCCTGTCCTATCAGGGCAAGCAAATCAGCCGTAAGCTGATGCTGATGAAATAGCAGAACATTGTGTGAGAGGAGCCTGTAAACTCCTCTCACACACAATAAAGGTAAAGCGATGAAACGAATACTCTTGATACTATGCCTGATCCTGGTGGGCAAGATCACAGCCCTTACGTGGACAGTTAAGCCAGATGGGAGCGGACAGTTTAGCACTATTCAAGCTGCCATAGATGCTTCCAGCCATACGGACAGCATAAGGGTCTATCCCGGCATCTATGTGGAGAATATCGACTATAGCGGGAAAAACATCTTAATCTATAGCTTGGAATATAGTACAGGTAACCCCGCATATCGGGATAGCACCATCATCGATGGTAACCGCAACGGATCCGTAGTAAAGTCTATACTTGCTACTTCCAATTGTGGGATCTATGGATTTACGATCCGGAATGGCAGTGGTGATATCGACTTAATCTCCCAAGGTGTTACCTATAGACGGGGAGGAGGGCTGAGGCTGAGAAATGCAGCATCATTTACCATAGCGTATTGCAATATTAAAGACAATATTTGTGATAATGGTGGAGGCATATTCTTGAGAGATGCCATAGTCTATACCAAGGGCTGTGATGTAAGTAACAATTTTGCCCTTTTGGGAGGAGGAATTTTAATAAACACTTGGGGGAGAATTTATTTTGACCCCATACAACGTTCCAGTGTTTACAACAATATTGCTGGGGGTGGGCAAGACATCATTGCTGCTGATACAAGGTTAGATATGGATGTTTACCTCGATATGGGAACCGTCGGCTATCACAATGATTATTATGTTGTCTATAGTAAAAGTATCACCAGCTTTAATGGCACTCTCTTAGGCGTTGATATCCAAAGAGGCTATCTTAATGAGATCGATGCTGATCTGTATGTAGCCCCGGATGGCAGCGACCTCAATGATGGGTTGAGCCCCCTTTCCCCTCTCAAGTGTATTTATCGGGCCATACAAATGGTGCAGTCGGATAGTCTCAATCCGAAAACTGTCCATCTGGCTCCGGGAGACTATTCCTCTGAGTACGAGCAATTCTATCCGATAGGACTCAAGTCCCACGTGAAGCTGCTGGGAGCCGGGATCGGTGTAACAAATTTGGTAAATAGTAGATATATATTGTCCCTTCTTGGGCGAGGAGTTATAAATCCTGAAGTGGAAGGCATGAGCTTGCGTCAAGACAACAATTCAGTTATTCACAGTCCTATAAACTTTGGTCAGGTCGTAAATGGAAAACTTACTTCTATTTATATAGACAGCTTAGAATCCATTTATTCTGCTGGAATAACTCTGGGGTCATTTTCCTACTACTATTCCAACTGCGTTATGAAAGATGTTACAATCTATGGCAATTCTGCTGTGATCCAAACCGGTATTTTTGCAAACGTAGTCGATTTGGATATTGATGGCCTCACGATCGACAATTGCCATGTGACCGGGGCAGAAATTGACTTTCCCTCCTCTGTGTTTTACTTTAGTGCCAATAAACTGCGAATGAGTAACTCTGCCTTTGTGAATAACTCTGTCAACTACAACGATATCAACATCCTGAGCATCGGGTTCAATGGAGAGGCCTCCACGCGTTCACTCAAGCTGGATAATGTGCTGGTGGCAAATAACCATACTACCGGGGAAATGCCGGTATTTATAGCAAACTTTAACGAGAACCCCGCAATCCTCAATAACTGTACCTTTGCCAATAACAGCGGTGCGAACTTTGCCGTGAAGCTGAATGGCAATTTTATCGTCAATAACTGTATCTTTGATAATGATACTCCGGCGGAGATCATGAGCTTGGGAGCTACTTCGCAAATCCAGTTTAACAACAATTTCATTCGTAATTACCCAAATTCTACCAGCTTTGCGGCAATCAACAACGTCAGCTTTAACGATGTGGTGCTAAGCGGTGATCCCGGCTTTTGCGGTCGAAATCCAGCAGATCCGCTCAGTTACAGATTGGGTAATGGCTCGATCTGCCGAGATATCGGGATTATGGATACCACTGGCTTGGATTTACCGGATACAGATCTGGCAGGAAGCCCTCGTATCTATGGCGTGGCAGTGGATCTGGGCTGCTATGAATGGAACTATCCGGTCGGCATCGATGATGAACCGAGTCCAGCGGCTGTACAGATGCAGACATTTCCCAATCCCTTTGTGGAGCAGCTGAGTCTGGTGTTCGATTTGAAGCTGCCGGGAAGGCTGAACTGTGACTTTTATAATGTGCGAGGGCAAAAGGTGCGCAGTATTGCCGATGCGCCCTATAGCAAGGGCGAGCACATGCTGATCTGGGATGGCTGTGACAACAGTGGACGAAGACTGGGTAGCGGAGTATATATCATGCGGATGCGAGTAGATGGAAAGATGATATCCACCCGCAAGATCGTGATGACGAAGTAGTGGGTGGTGGGAGAAAGTCTGCTTTGACACACTGAATTCCGTCTTGTGTCAATTCTCACTCGTGTCATGCACGGGGGCTGTATTTGTCATACATCTGCAAATATTAATATGTTGTGCCCACTTACTATTCATTGCAATTCAATGATTATTAAATGCCACCTGCTGAGCAAAGAAATCCCTTGACGGCTAAACGTGTATTGAAAATAATCAACACATTGAATAAAATTTTTTATCCCAAAAGGGGGTTTAATGAATAACTACTTCATGGAGACCCATAACCATGAATGGATACTGACAAATAGGCGTGGTGGATATGCCCTGGGAACAGGAAATCTGATCAACCAGAGAAAGTACCACGGGCTGTTAATAGCCAGCGATAAGCATTTCCAGCGCATGCACTTAGTATCAGGTATGGAAGAACAAGTAGAATGGCGTGGCGAGATTCTTCATTTGGATAGTAATAACTATAGCAGTTGTGTATATCCAGAAGGGTTTTTACATCTGGTAAAACCATGGCTAAGGCCATACCCCACATTCTTGTATTCGGCACTACCACACCAAAATAGCATTTTGATTTTGAAAGAAATTATGATGGATGAAGAGACCAATACTGTCTTGGTAAAATATACAAACCTGGGACAACACAAGCTTCATTTTGAACTGCATCCAAAGTTCACGATGATAAACCATCACGACTTGAACAACCCCGGGACATTGGACTGGGAAACATTTGAAACCCAAATCAATCCCTCCGAAGAAAACAGCAGCTTTTCCGCCGTGCGCCAAAGTACTCGTACCGCTGTGTACGGAGCAATGAGCAAGGGAGAAATAGCTGAGAACAGATACACCTATTACAATGTATTTTATCCCTGGGAAGTCATGAAAGGTTACCCCGGAGTAGGAGATCAGATCACGCTCTTTGAACTGCGTTTCGATCTGAAAATCGGAGAGAGTAACTTTGTGCTCTTTTCCGATGTCCCCATTACGGATCCCGGTAAAATGATAAAAACCATAGAACAGCGTTATGCCGGTTTACCAAAACCCATGGACTATCCCAAGGCACCGGATACCGATGATACGCTATTGAGTTCTCTGGATTATGATGATAGTATATTGTTTAAATACAAGGACTACATCAAGATTTTGGAATTCGCCCTGAAGGACTTTATAGCCAATGACGATATCGTTGCCGGGTACCCCTATTACGGAGCATGGGGACGAGACACCATGTTTGTGCTGAATGCATTTTTACATACGGATGATAGCACTGACATTGTGGAACGCATCTTGAGAAAGTACAGCCGTTATATTCAAAACGGTTTGATCCCAAACATGCTGCCGGAATCCGGCAGAGAAGCAAATTATGATACGATTGATGCCACCCTGTGGTACATTTTACTGCTCTACAAGCTGGGTAAGAAGAAACAAAAAGCAGCGTACTGGAAAGAAGTTACCCACCTCAGTGAAGAGATATTGAAAGCCATTATTCATAACTACAAATATCCCTTTAGCATTCGTCAGGATGGTTTGATCGAATTGAAGCCGGAATTTGCTCATGCCACATGGATGGATGTTAGAGTAGATGGGAAACCGGTTACTCCTCGCGATGGAGCACCTGTAGAAATAAATGCGTTGTGGTACAATGCCATATGCAGTTATGTAGCAATGTGTGATGAGCTGAGTACTATGACCGAAAAGCCATATACTCCTCTCGAAGAGATCGCAAAACTGAAATCTAAAGTCCATCTCTCATTACAGAAGTTCTGGATGACAGATTATCTGGCAGACCGCTTGGTCGAGAACACTCAAGTAACAGACATTCGGCCGAATGCCCTGTTGGCAGTATCCTTGCCTTGGGAAATCGTCAGTAAGGATAAAATGAAGCTGATCTTTGAAAGAGCGTTTAAAGAGCTCTATACATTTTATGGGATCCGGACTCTGGCACCCTCGGATATCAGATTTCGCAAAAAGTACTACGGGAGTTCCAAGGATCGTGATATAGCCTATCAAAATGGCAGTGTCTGGGCTTGGCTGTTGGGAGCTTTTTGCGGATTGTATCTGAAAATACACCGTGGTGACAGCACTGACGTTGCGATTGCAGAAGAACTTTCAAAATATATTTCAGTGTTTAGAAACAGCTTTATGCGGGGACACATTGCCTCCGTGGCAGAACTGTGGGATGGTGATTCTCCACATTTCCCCAAAGGAGCACCGGCACAAGCGTGGAGCGTCGCTGCACTATATAATATCGAGTCATTTATCGCCATGGCAAAGGAGAGCACTAAATGAAGATCCTGATGTTTACTTGGGAGTTTCCTCCCCTTATTTCCGGAGGTCTCGGAATGGCGTGCTATGGAATCGTTAAAGCGCTTCTGAGCCAGGGCATCAATATAGACTTGGTGTTACCTACCAAGGAAATGGTGTACTTTCCCCTCCGGCAGGAATCTGACGTTGACACTTTGCCTACAGTATTTCTCGATCCGGTTCAACACAAAGAGTTCTCTACCCAAAAATTCAGTGGTGTCCGGGAACGTTTGGAGTACATTGGTATTTCTCACAGACCTGAAAGTTATATTCAGATGGGAGAAATCACCCAGTTTTATCAGAACGTGAACAAAGAGTATTGGACCTCGGAACTGGTGACTCATGAAGAAAAGGAACTGTGGGAAGAAATGACCGTGAACCTGATCGGAGACGAAGATCTGATGAAGAAAGTTCAGGAATATACCGTTCGCGCCGACAGTTTTGCCCGTAAACTGGACTATGACATCATTCACGCTCATGACTGGCTGACCTATCCCTCCGGAATGTTGGCCAAAAAGATATCTCAAAAACCATTGGTGGTGCATATCCATGCCACAGAATTTGATCGCGCCGGGGGCCCCGGTGATGAAAGAGTGCACAAAATAGAGCACGCAGGTATGATGTATGCAGACAGGATCATTTCTGTGTCCCAATACACAGCCCAGATGATCATGTCCCGCTATCGTATAGACACCGGTAGAATCCGGATCATTCACAATGCCTTCACTCTATCAGATGATATGAACATCTCCAAATTGCGGATATTCAAAGCCCCGACTATACTCTTTTTGGGAAGGATAACCCTACAAAAGGGACCGGATTATTATCTCGATGTGGCAGAGCGGGTACTCAAGGTGCATCCTGATGCCAAGTTTATCATGGCAGGCACCGGAGACATGTCTCGTAAATTGCTACGCAGATCTGCTTCG
Organism: Candidatus Cloacimonetes bacterium HGW-Cloacimonetes-1; assembly: GCA_002841975.1. GTDB lineage: Bacteria > Cloacimonadota > Cloacimonadia > Cloacimonadales > Cloacimonadaceae > PHBQ01. The sequence goes on along the minus strand of PHBQ01000040.1, from coordinate 3,175 downwards.
CTGAAATTGAGAAACAGATTCCTGTTCACCGGTTTCTTGAATAGATCTCAGGTAGAGAGTATATTGAGAGCTGCGGATATTTATGTGTTACCTTCCGTATCCGAGCCTTTTGGCATTGCACCGTTGGAGGCTATGGCTTATGGAGTGACGTCAATAATCTCAAAGCAATCCGGGGTCGCAGAAGTCGTCAATCACGCATTTAAAATAGACTTTTGGGATGTAGATCTGATGGCAGAAACGATCAATCACTTGATCGAAAATCCTGCTATCTGCGCTAAGATTGGGCACGACGGTATGGTTGAAGTGAACCGTATCCAATGGGATGAAGCTGCAGAGAAGATCCGTCACCTGTATGCTTCTTTGGCCTCTGAGTATATCAAGAGCAATTAAAGGAAATCGTAATGTTAAACATAGTATTTTACTTTCAGGTACATCAACCTTATCGTCTCAGGCACTTGAACGTACTTGATATCGGTTCCAATGAATCCATGTTTGATGAAAAACTGAACAAATTCGTCATGCAAAAAGTCGCCAGAACTTGCTATTTACCCACCAATAAGCTGCTGCTGGATCTGATTCATCGATTCGAAGGACGTTTCAAAATTGCCTTCTCTATTACCGGAACTGCCATAGAACAGTTTAAGCTCTATGCGCCGGAAGTATTGGAGTCATTTCAAAAGCTGGTGCAAACTGGTTGCGTCGAGATCATCGGGGAGACCTACTATCACTCGCTGAGTTTATTATATGATACAAATGAATTTTTGGAACAGGTGTCGATGCATCGGGATTTGATGCAAAAAGAGTTTGGCTATTACACAGAAACATTTAGAAACACAGAGCTGATATATCAGGATAAACTCTCCGACCTAATATATGAAACAGAGGGATTCAAGAGTATCATTACAGAAGGTGTAGATCGCATCTTGCAGTGGCGTTCTCCCCTATTTGCCTATAAAAACTACTCCAAGAATATCAATCTTTTGCTGAAGTATTACAAGCTTTCAGACGATATAGCTTTCCGCTTCTCAAATCGGGAATGGCCGGAATATCCTCTTACAAGTCAGAAGTTCACAAATTGGATAGATCATCTGACTCTGGAAGAACACAATAATCGCAATCTGTTTTTGAATCTGTTTATGGACTATGAAACTTTTGGAGAACATCAGTGGGCAGATTCAGGGATCTTTGATTTTATGAGTGCCTTCCCGGGAGAAGTTTTGAAAAGATCTCACCTGGGTTTCTGTACTCCCAAAGAGACCTTGCAATTTGCAAATTACCAGCAAGAATCGTTGTCCTTCCCGGATCCTGTGTCCTGGGCAGATGAAGAACGAGATTTGTCCGCATGGGTAGAAAATGACATGCAAAAGAATGCCATAGAAACACTGTATGGACTCTTTGATCGTGTCAAACAAAAGGGCGATGAGCACCTATTAAAGACTGCCAGAATGCTAAGTACGTCCGATCATTTCTACTATATGTGTACGAAGTATTTCCAGGATGGGGATGTGCACAAGTACTTCTCTCCTTATGATTCCCCCGACCAAGCATATATCTATTTTATCACGGCTCTTGCAGATTTAGAAGAGAGATTGGGGTAGACTATGTCATCGAAGGGCAAAGTACTAATTCTCGAAGACGATCTGTTACTCGCCAAACAGATAGCTGGACTGCTCTCTAGAAACAATTATCTGGTCAAACACACCATCAATAGTGATAGTTTCTTTCAGGAACTCAGAGATTTCAATCCGGAAGTAATCCTCCTCGATGTTTTCTTGGTGGGTAGTCGTCTGAATGGATTGCAAGTCTTGAAATACCTTCACACAAACATGGATTTGAACTATAAAATAATAGTCGTTTCCGGAGATATTTCCAGCGCGCAGATTACAGAAATACGCCGAATGGGGGCTTATCACTTTATCGAAAAAGGGGCATCCTTCAATATCAATCAACTGCTGCTTCATATTGATAATGCAATCCAACTCAAGCACCAGGAAGAAGAAAACATTGGCCTGCAGATTGAATACATCAACCTGAAAAAACAATACACCATGAGTTTCCCCTTCATCGGTGAATCCGAGGCAATCCAAAACGTCCGTTCCCAGATAGTCAAGCTTGCTCAAGCTGATGAAGATCTCTTTTTAATCGGTGAGACAGGAACCGGAAAGGAAATAGCAGCAAATTACTATTACATCAACACCAAAAGATTTGGGAGACCATTCCATACCGTGAACTGCAGTGCATTGACCGAAACACTGATCGAGAGTGAGCTATTTGGCCATGCCAAGGGCGCATTCACAAATGCCGACCGCAATAGGATAGGCTTTTTTGAAGAGTGTAAAGATGGATTACTGTTCTTGGATGAAGTCACAAATCTATCACTACCTGCCCAGGCAAAAATCCTGCGTGCCATAGAAAACAAAGAGATCCAGATTGTAGGCGGAAACCTCAAGAAAGTCAACACTCGCTTAATTTTTGCCTCGAATGCCAACCAAAATATGTTGTCCGATCCCGTAGTGTTTCGAAAAGATCTCTACTATCGTATTGAGGGAAACATTGTAGAACTCCCTCCCTTGAGAGAAAGAGGCAGTGACATCCTGCTGCTGATCAGTTACTTTTTAACCAACTATTCTCACCAGTTTAGCTTTCACGACCAAACAGATATCAGCGAACTACGAGATCAGTTGTTATCCTATCATTGGCCTGGTAACATTCGGGAGCTTAAGAACTTCTGCAAGTTTATCATGATCAACGAGAAAGATATAGATAACAAGGTCATCAGTAAACACCTCAAACAGAAAATGAGCATGTCTGCCAAAAATGATCATATACATCTGGATAAATACCTCCAGATAAAGAACTTAAAGCAGAGTTCTATAGAGTTTGAACGTGACTATCTGATCTTCTATCTCAATTTTAACCATTGGAATGTAAGCCAAACTGCACGTGCTATCGGAATTGAGAGAACTACACTATACAAAAAGATGAAGGCATTCTCAATCAATATTCCGGATACCGAGGATTAGTATGTTTCAAGGCAATATTGGCTTGAAAATTGTTTCAGCTTTACTGGCATTGTTTATTTGGATTCAGGCGGCTTTGATTACCGAACAAAAGACTGTAATCAACATACCTGTATCAATGACCAATATTCCCAAGGACAGATCTTTTGGGAATT
>PHBQ01000039.1 GCA_002841975.1 Candidatus Cloacimonetes bacterium HGW-Cloacimonetes-1 | reverse complement strand
GGTCTTCTTGAGCAGGATATTTGGGCTTTTGCGGGATCAGGTGATGGCTTTCTTCTTTGGAGCAGGCTTTCTGAATGATGCCTTTAATGTGGCTTATACGATACCAAATCTTCTCCGCAGGCTCTTTGGAGAAGGGGCTTTATCTACAGCTTTTGTACCAATCTACAATGAGATAGGCTCCGAGGGAGACAGGAACAAGCAGTTTGACTTTGCGCTCAATGTGCTGTCTATACTTACTTTGTTCTTAGCAGTACTGACTATCCTGGGGATAATCTTTGCCAAACCGCTGGTAGCTTTGTTGTATCCGGGATTAGCTCCGGAGACTGCATTATGGGCTATCAAGCTCACCAGAATCATCTTTCCGTATTTGTTCTTTATTGGCTTGTCCTCGACTATGATAGCTGTGCTCAATTCACACGATTACTTCTTTATGACTGGGCTATCATCAGCTCTGCTGAATATCGGAATGATCCTCACTGTGGTAGTTCCGCACTGGATATTGGGCATTGAGGGTGAATCTTTGATAGTCTGGGCAGGCTGGGGTGTCTTCCTGGGGGGCTTGCTCCAGACCTTGGTAAACTTTCCCTATCTCAAGAGAATTGGTTATCGCATCAAGCTGATTATCAAGTTCACAGGTACCGCTATCGCGATGATGTGGAAGCGATTGATACCATCTATGGTGGGAATCGGGATCAGGGAGATCAATCTGATTGCTGATAGCATTATGGCTTCATTCTTACCAATTGGCAGTATCACCGCTCTTGGCTTTGGCAATAGATTGATGCAGCTACCGCTGGGTATCTTTGCCATATCCACCGGAACTGCTGTCTTGCCACTGTATTCTAGATGCGTTAGCCAAGCTAAGTACGAAGAGCTCTCGGAGAGCGTACGCTTCTCTACAGTCAGTCTGGCATATATGATACTCCCGGTTACTACAATGATAATGGCTCTTGGCGGAGACTTTGTGGAGATCCTTTTCAGACAGGGGCAGTTTGATAGCAGAGCAAGCTTGATGACTACTCAAGCGCTCTTGTTTTACTCTATAGGATTGATCTTTTATAGCTTGAATCAGACCATTACTCCCTTGTTTTATGCCAATAAAGACACCAAGACGCCTATGTATATAGCCGCAGTAATAGTGGGCTTGAATATCACACTGAACTTCATTTTAATGCAGTTTATTCAGCATCGTGGTTTAGCACTTTCTACGTCCATCACCGCTATGATAAACTACTTCTTACTGCTGTACCTGATCCGTAAGAAAATGCCGAGAGTTTCATTTCATAAATTGTTCCCAAACATTGCCAAGGCTCTTGTTATCTGTATAGTTATCTATATTCCTATGTATTTTGTAAACACGCATATCATGGGGACCGGCAGAGTTTTCCTGATTATCAAAGATGCAATCTTCTCAATTGTGGTGTTTACGGTGTTCTTTATCCTTGCTTCATTGTTGAAAATTGAATACATCAATCAAGTGCGAGACCAGTTGTGGTCAAAACTACTCCGGAAATAGAAGCTAAACTCGGCTTCCTACCGGAGTTGCCGGGCGTCTATATCTGGAAAGACAAAGATGATAAAGTCATCTATGTCGGCAAAGCTGTGATTCTGAATAATCGCATCAAATCTTATCTTTCCAACTCTCCCAAAGACCCCAAAACAGAACAGCTCGTCAAACACATTGCCGATCTGGATTACATTATTGCAAATAACGAACGGGAAGCCTTTTTACTGGAAAGTGACCTGATCAAGCAGTATAAACCCAAATACAATATCATGCTGAAAGATGATAAGAGCTATCCTTTTGTGAAGCTCACGCTGGCAGAACCCTTCCCCAGAATAATGGTGAGCAGAGATCCTGTCAAAGATGGCTCACGTTATTTTGGACCATATACAGATGTACGGAACCTACGTTATGTTCTCCGCTCTTTTGAATGGATTTTCCCGATCCGTACCTGTACCCGGAAAATACCTCGTGATGAAGTCAAGTTTGATAAAGCATGCATCAATTATCAGCTTGGTAAATGCACTGCGCCCTGCATTGGCAATATCAGTTATGAAGATTACTCCAAGATTGTCGATAATCTGATCAAGATATTTACAGGCAGACACCAGGAGATTTTGGACGAGTTTCGTGATGAAATGAACCAACTATCCGAGGATATGAAGTTCGAGCAAGCTGCCAAAGTACGTGATCGAATAGTTGCCATCGATAAAATCCAGAAAAAGCAAACCGTGTTTTACCCGGACCAACGTACAATTGATATCATTGGCTTCTATCTGGAGGAAAACACTGCCATCGCGATAATACTAAAGATGATTAACGGTAAGATTCTAAACCAGGAAAACTATCCCCTTGCCAATGTAGATAATGCCACCAAGGACGACATTTTAGGTTCATTTATCAAGCTTTACTATGCAGACAAGGATACATTGCCGGATGAGATTTTAGTGCCCTTTGTGCCTGTTGAATATGAAGAGTTAAACGCATGGTTGCAGAATAAGATCACGATCCCACAAAAGGGGGATAAAACTAAACTGATGGCAATGGCGAAACTAAATGCATTTCATTTGGTGGAAGAAAAGAAACTGTCTCATCTCCGCAAATCCAGCCGTACCATCTTCCCCATCCAAGAGTTAAAGGAAAAAATCAATCTCCCCAAACTACCTCGCAAGATCGTTTGCATGGATATCTCCACCATTCAAGGTACCGATACAGTATCTTCTGCAGTATTCTTTGAAAACGGGAAGCCCAAAAAGAAGTTCTATCGCCATTTTATCATCCAATCTATTGACACTCAAAACGATTTTGCTGCCATGATAGAAACAATGCAGAGATTTTTGAAAGAAGTAGCTAAAGATCCTGAAATGAAGCCGGATTTATTCTTGATTGATGGAGGAAAAGGACAGCTTTCTTCAGCATACGGGGAACTGTCTAGAAGCGAATTCCCAGAGATACCGATTGTATCAGTTGCAAAGCGGATTGAGGAGTTGTTTATCCCCAATCGCGAGGACTCTTTGATCCTGGCACGGTCTTCTTCTGCTCTCCGCTTGATTACCACTATCCGTGATGAAGCTCATCGCTTTGCGATCAATTTCCATAGATCTCGGCGTAAAAAGAGAACCTTAGTCAGTGAGCTTGAGACTATAGTAGGTATTGGGGAGCAAACTAAATTTGTATTACTCAAAGCATTTGGTTCTGTAGAAGCAATACGAAATGCCAGTATAGAACAGTTATCTTCGGTGAAAACCATCGGAGAAAAGACAGCTCAGACTATATACGCATACTTCCACGAGCCAGAAATTGATGATTAGCAATAGGCTGTAGATAGGAAAACGGCTCACATGAATACCAGTGTATATCATGCAAGCCGTTTCAGATATTATTTGTTGTCTCTGTGTTTTGCAGAGGCTGCTATGAAGGATTTAAAGACAGGATGCGGTATATGGGGGCGCGATTTAAACTCCGGATGAAACTGCACACCGATCATAAAGTCATTTTGGGGATATTCTACAATTTCGACCAGGTTTCCATCAGGTGATAAACCGGACAATACAAGTCCCTTGGCACATAGATCATCTCTATATTTATTATTAAATTCATATCTATGGCGATGGCGCTCGGAGATCTCGGTAGTACCATAGATCTCTGCGGCCAGACTTCCGTCTGTCAATTTACAGGGATAAGCCCCGAGGCGCATACTACCACCCATCAACTCTATGTACTTTTGATCGTACATCAAGTCAATGACTGGGTTGCTACACAGTTCATCAAACTCACTGCTATTTGCCTCTTTGATATTACACACATTACGGGCAAATTCTATGACAGCCACTTGCATTCCCAAACAGATTCCAAAATACGGAATATTGTTTGTACGAGCGTAGCTTGCAATCATGATCTTGCCTTCGATACCGCGTAAGCCAAAGCCACCGGGTACCAATATTCCATCAATCCCTGCAAGATCTTTCTCCAGATCTCCGGGCTTGAAGTTCTTCTCGGAATCAACCCATTTGATAGTCAACTTTTGCTTGTTTGCTACGGCAGCATGATGTAGTGATTCTTCGACACTTTTGTAGGCATCTTGATGTTTTACGTATTTCCCGCAAACGGCGATTGTAAGTTTCTCATGGGACTCAGTACGATTGTGCAAGTACTCCATCCAATCCGTCAGTACCAGTTCTTTTGATGGTATCTGGAAGAGGCGACAGATAATCTGGGGTAGATTTGCCTTCTGATAGACGATAGGCACTTCATAAACGCATTTCACGTCTATGGCATTGATTACGCGATCTTTTTGCACGTTCGTAAATAGTGCCAGTTTGTTATAGATATCATCATCAAAGGGCTTTTCTGAGCGACACAGCAAGATATCCGGCTGAATACCTATTTCACGAAGCTTATATGCACTGTGTTGTGAAGGTTTTGTCTTGAGCTCTCCGGCGGCACGAATATATGGAACGTATGTCAAGAGGATGTTTATAGTATTTTCCGCTCCCAGATCCAAGCGCATTTGACGAACCGCTTCCAAAAAAGGGAGACTTTCGATATCTCCGACAGTACCACCAATCTCTGTGATAATGATGTCGTTATCTTCACTTAGTTTTTGAATACGAGACTTGATCTCGTTTGTCACATGCGGGATGACTTGAACTGTTTTACCCAGGTACAAGCCTTTACGCTCGTTGTGCAATACAGTTTCATAGATCTGACCGGCAGAGCAGCTCGAGAACTTGTTCAAGGAGACATCGACATAACGTTCATAATGTCCCAAATCCAGATCCGTTTCTGCGCCGTCATCAGTGACAAATACTTCCCCATGCTGATAGGGGCTCATTGTCCCGGGATCAACGTTCAGATAAGGGTCAAACTTTTGCAACACGACTTTATATCCCATGCGCTTCATCAATGAGCCTATGGATGCAGTTGCAATTCCTTTTCCCAGAGAGGAGAGTACTCCCCCCATCACAAATATATATTTTGCCATTGCTCGCTCCTTTACAGTTGCTCTAGCATAGCGACTTTATCTCGTCGAATGATTCTTTTATAGCATTAACGGTAAAAGCTAAGTCTGCATCAGTGTGGCGGTAGCAGATGTATCCGTGGTGATAAGGCTGCAAGAACACTCCGCGACGAATCAATTGAGTATAGAACTCATTACGCAGTTTTTTGTACAAACCTGTATCGTCTTTGTCGAATGTAATAAAGGGCATCCAGGGAGAGCCGGAGAATTGAGCCGGTATTGTTGAATCAGCAACGACTTTCTCGACTTCTTTTCCAAACTTGATACCCTTTTCATGGATTACATCGAGGACTTTGTCTCTTTGCAGGATTTCGATAGTTTTTAGTGCTGCGATCTGGGAATCACTATTGGGGAAGTATGTGGAGGAAAGGAATACCTTATCTGCCATAATACTCATGATTTCGCGTTTTCCAACTAATGCACTGATAGCATAGCCATTTGCCATGGCTTTTCCAAATGTAGAAAGATCGGGAGTGACACCAAAGTACTTCTGCGCACCACCGATGGAACAACGGAAACCGCTACGGATCTCGTCAAAAATCAAAACACAGCCATACTTATCTGCCAGGGCGCGAACACCTTCCAAATATCCTGGTTTGGGCATTTGAACTTCAGCTGCCAAGGGATGACCTACAGGTGTAATGATGATAGCTGCCATGTCGTTTTCATTCTTTTTCAGGAGATCTTCTAGTTCATCCAGATCATTGTAATGGAACTCTAATATATCTTCATAGAACTTGGATGGAATTCCACCCTTGACTTCGACGCACCAATCGTGCCAGCCATGATATCCACAACGGGCAATCTTTGTTTTTCCGGTATAGCCTCTTGCTACGCGAATAGCAATTGTAGTGGCATCGGAACCGGTCTTGACCATTGCTGCCATCTCACATGATGGTATGATCTCTATCAGTTTCTCGATCAGTTCATTCTGAGTTTCCTGAGTCAAGGAAAAGCAAAAGCCTTTGTTCTGAATTTGTTCAATGACGGCGTTGTCGATTTCCTCTTCGCGGTAACCCATGATGATGGGGCCGTATGCACAAAGAAAGTCTATATATTCATTACCATCGACGTCGATAATTCGCCCGCCCTTCCCTTTGTCAAAAAAGATCGGATACTCACCGGCGACAAAGTTATATGGTCTGCGGATTCCTGCCACACCACCCGGAACGAGTTGTTTGGCTTTCTCAAACATTTCAAAGCTTTTGGTCAAATTCAATTTATCTTTCATTTTATTTCTCCTATCTTGCCCACAGGGTAGCGATACCCATTCCACCGCCAATGCACAAGGAAGCCAGTCCTTTATGATTGTCGCGTTTATTCATCTCGTGTAATAATGATACTATGATCCTGGCTCCACTGGAACCAATCGGATGTCCCAAAGCGATGGCACCACCATTGACATTGACTATTTCCGGAGCTATTGCCAAACCTTCTTCCTGCAGTCCTTTCATTACTGCCAGAGATTGAGCAGCAAAAGCTTCATTTAGCTCAGCAAGCTCGATATCTGTGGCTTTCCATGCGGCTTTGGTCAGTGCTTTTTTGATCGCTGGAACAGGTCCAAAACCCATCACCGAAGGATCTACTCCCGCAGCAGCGGATTGTACAAAATACGCCAGTGGCTTCAAGCCAAGTTCAATGGCTTTTTCTTCGCTCATTAGCATCAGTAAAGCCGCACCATCATTGATTCCGGAAGCATTGGCTGCCGTGACCGTACCTTCCTTACTAAAAGCAGGTCGGAGTTTGCTGAGACTATCTGCTGTAACGCCTTTACGAGGAAATTCATCTTCTTTGATAACGAGGGGATCGCCCTTGCGTTGAGGTATCACCACCGGAACGATTTCATCTTCAAATCGACCATTTTGCATGGCATTTTCTGTTTTGTTCTGGCTACGAGCAGCAAATTCATCTTGCTCAGTTCGACTTATGTTGTGGTGAACTGCCAGATTTTCGGCAGTCATACCCATGTGATAATTGTTAAATATATCAGAAAGTCCGTCCCGAATCATGAGATCAACGATGGTTTTGTCGCCCATCTTGGCACCCCAGCGGGTATCCATCATGGCGTAAGGGATCTGGCTCATGTTTTCCGTACCACCGGCAATCACGATCTCGGCTTCACCCGTGGCAATCATCATGGCGGCTAAACTCACAGTTTTCATACCGGAACCACAGACTTTATTTACAGTATATGCAGGAGTCTCTACCGGTAAGCCACTATGGATAGCAACTTGCCTGGCAACGTTTTGCCCCATGCCTGCACCGCAAACGTTTCCAATGATGACTTCGTCAATCATCTCTGCCGGTACGCCTGTCTCAGCCAATATGGCCTTGAGGACATGGACGCCCAATTGAACTGCAGAAACATCTTTGAACACTCCGCCAAAGCTACCTAAAGCGGTTCTTTTGGCGCTTACAACAACGGCTTTCTTCACTATTCCTCCATTGCATGTATTATTTATTTTTCTGCAAGCTTGGAAACATAGCATTTTTAGTCAATAGCTAAATCGGGATATGAGTTAGAATTTAGGGGATTATTCGATACCCATCATTGATTGATAGTATATGATGTGCCTTATACCAACCTTCAGCTCGATCTTCACATTATTGATAGCCAGAATCATTTGCGGTTTACGGCCATCGATAAAATCATTGGTCTTTCCATTCCCTATCACATAGTATTGAAAGATTGAATTTGAGATTTCGTCCACTACCCCAGAGAGTGAGCAAAACATAACTCTGCACTGAAACACTTGCTTAAATCTCTCTTGTACTCGAGATACTTCCCTTGCAATCCTCAGGCACTCACAAGGGCTTCACGAGGGAAGCACAAGGGGATTACCTGAGCATGAAGGTAGCAAGGCGTGACCCGTCCTTCTGGAATCAATGTTCAGGATGCTTTTAATAAATTGTCTAAGTCTTGTAATTGGATTCTGAATGATTACTTTTTGCTGATAGCCGATACCGGACAACCGTTATAATCATCTACATTACCAACTTCACAAATTCCACAGCCAATGCACTTATCTTTGTCTATGACCGCAACCCCATTTTTGGAAGTTATAGCTGATACAGGACAATTCGGGATACATAAGTTACAACCGATACATTTGGCAGAGTCAACCTTGTATACAGTCTTACTTTGATTAATCGTCGTTTTTGTGACTACTCTCTCGGGAGTTGGTGGTTTTGCAATCGGAGTGGGCTGCACATGTTCAGGAATACTAATTGTATCTATAATGCTGCTTTCCACATCCAACTGAATAGGTGCAGGAGTGAGTTTGGGTTTGCCTTTGGTAATCAAGAAATATATCTGCATTCCCAAAATGGAAAACAGTAGGATCACAACCAAAAAACGAAGGTACTTCATTGATACTTCCTTACTTTTTTCTCGACGTGAGGGTGCCGGGTTTTGGGCACTTATAGGTGCATAACCCACAATGTATGCAATCCGGATCCTCTACAACTTCCACATCAGCTATATTGATATTCATAGGACAGTTATTATTACAGATACTGCAGTCAATACAGCTCTCCAAATACCTGTGAATCTTAGTCCTAGGTACCTGAAAGAGCGTACCTATGCCTTGAAAGAGATTTAGTAATGCAGCATAAGGGCACATAAATCTGCACCATATTCTGTCTGTGAAAAAACTCCCCCCCAAGATCAGAACTAAAACAATGATTCCCTTCCAACTCTGGAGTGAAATCCTGCCAATAGTCAGAATCGGACAAAGGCTCATATACAAGTAGCTGATACCGGCTACGACCAATATGGCATTGATGATTAGTACCAGATACTTGATTCGTTTGAGCCTGGCCTCATAGAAAAAGGCTAGTCTGTTTTTTCTGCGGTACTTAGGACTCCGCAACATGAATATTGCCTGTTGCAATGTACCCAAAGGACAGATGTATCCGCAGAACTTTCTGCCCCAAAACATAGTAAGGATACAGATGAGAAAACCCGCAGCAATAGCAACGCCAAACATGGCCTGTGTAATCTTGATAAATGCAGCCCCACTTATACCAAAGCACACAACGGCATAAGGGCAAAATTGATGGGCTGCTTTGGAGCTTCCGTAGATGAATAAAACCAAAATCGCAATGCTAGCGATGAGAGATAGAATTTGGATTAAATGACGTACGTTTTGGAATCTGCCTTTCTTCATTATGGCCTGATCCCGGAAGATTTATTTGCTTGGGAATCCATTTCTCGTCTTTTCTCGGGAGACGGAGGTTCATAAAAAGCGTCTTTTGAACTCTTCCCGACTTCGTTTGGATCTTCAGGAGCACTTACATCCTTTTCGTCTACGGTATAATCACTCTCGGTATTCTGTGATCTTCCGGATTGAGTTTTCTCTCCTTCATAAAATGAATCTCCCGATTCACTGCTTTCCTCAGTATCCTTACGAAATCCATAGTCTTCGCTTTTGGTTTCAAACTCTCCAATAAAATAGAAGAGTATGATAACAACCATGATCACCAACAATAGTCCGATACCGTGTCTTAAAGACCCATTTTGATTGAAAAGAGGATATTGCTTTTTCATATTATCTCCAGACTTAGGGATACATACTTTTGATGATTTCACATCGATGATTTCTGGTAATTCTTTCATTGGCAGGGATATGGCTCCCAAGTAACTGTTCATGATAGATAGGTATACTCTCGTCTTTAAATATACCTATATGGATATCATCTTTATTCCTGGCTAGGCTATAAGCCACAGTTTCATTACTCGGTACACCGTCCATGATTCTGACTTTCTGGTTGTACAGATCATATGTGTTGTTATAGCTTATACAAGGTTGAAGGATTTCTACGAAAGAAAACCCCTTGTGAAGAACCGCTCCGGTAATGACTTCGGTAAGGTGGTCTATCTTTGTCGAATACGATCTTGATATGTAAGTAGCTCCCGCTTCATACATTAGAGTAATCGGTGTAAATGGCCTTTCAATGTTCCCTTGTGGTGTAGATATTCCCCTGTAACCTTGCAAACTCATTGGAGATGCTTGACCGGTGGTTAATCCATAGGTTCCATTGTTGTGCAAAAGTAAAGTAATGTCCATGTTCCTTTTCGCTGCAAACATTGTATGCTCAAGGCCTTCACCCAACGAATCACCATCTCCCCCAAAACAGATCACATTCAATTCTGGATTGGCAAGCTTGATGCCTTGCGCCGTAGCCAATGCACGACCGTGCAACGAATAAATGCCGGATACATTGAGATAATCAAATATTTTACCGTGACAGCCTATACCGCTGGTGATCACGATGCTTTTGGGGTCAATTCCTTTGTTGGTCAGTGCTGCAAGCGCTTTCTTGAAAGCGTTCATAATTCCGAAGTTGCCGCATCCAGGACACCATGTGTTTTCTTTGTTTGTATCAAGCTTGTGCATTAATCATAACCTCGATTCTCTGTGCCAATTCTAACGGATCGAATACCCTACCGTCATAACGGAGGATTGAACCGATAAAATCGATCTGAAGCTTAGATCTTATAAGAAATGCAAAATCCCCTTTGGAGTTATGCTCTACAATGATAGTACGTCTGTTTTGAAACATCTCTACTGTCTTGATATCAAAAGGCTCCAGATATATTGGTGCTAGGATTGTAATCCGGGAATCCAAATGTTTGAGTGCTTCTCGTAGTTCCAATACTGTGGAGCCATAAGCAAACACAATTACATCTCCCTCACCGTATACAGCCCAAGTCTGAAACTCTTTGAGGGACGCTATGATGCCAGTATCTTTTCGATTACGTTTGTCTTTCATAGCAACAATATCTATTGCTTCGTCTGTTCGGACACCGGAACTGAGATGTTCATGAGAATTCCATTTGATTACAGCTTCCGATGGAGGGAATAACAAGGGCGAAATGCCATTATCTGTTATCTCGTAACGATTGTACTCGGCTTCATCAGTAGCTGCAAGGTGGTTAGCCTCCATTACTTGGGTGGGATCTATTATCGCTTGCATCATGCTCTCTGAGAGATGCTTTTCTGTCAGTAATATCACAGGGAGCTGAAACTTCCATGCCATTGCCAAAAGCTCTCCTGCCAAGGTGTATGCCCGCTCCATACAATCTGGAGATGCGACGATCCTACTAAAATCGCCATGACCTTGATGCAAAGCAAAATACAGATCTTCTTGAGCTGTGTAAGTGGATACTCCTGTAGCGGGACCCGGTCGTGAGGATAGTATGCATAACAGCGGTGCCTCCACCATACCGGCCATTGAAAAAGCTTCTTGCATCAAAGCAAAACCACCGCCACTGCTGCCAACTGCTGTTCGGCATCCACAATATACAGCCCCAATAGCCATGTTTATTGCAGCCAGTTCACTTTCAGCATGTATTGTGTGAACCCCCAAGGTATTCTGTTTTGCCGCCAGGTAGTGCAATATAGATGATGCAGGTGTCATGGGATAGCTGAAATAGTAGTCCAATCCTGCAGTCCAAGCGCCCAAGGCAATCAATTGATTACCTGAAAAGATATGCCCTGAATGGCAAGGAAGTTTGGGAAAATCTATCGCTACCTCGCCCAGACTATCGTAAACCCGGGAAGCATAGATACAGTTCTGGGTAGCATCACGCTTATATGAATGAGCGATAATATCTTTCAGGTTCGACCCTGTCATACCAATTCTGGCAGCACTAATTGCAACGGCCGATACACTGACGTTGTATGGCTGATTATACACATCCTTCATTAGACTTGTCAACGGAATACCAATCCCCCGTTCAAAGCTGCCTTCATCACTGTTATAGACCAGTAAACCGTTGGGATTCAATTTATCAGAATGCAGGTGATAGCTGCGTTTGTCAAAGCAAATAATCAAATCTGCACTGTTGTATACAGAATACACCTCAGAAGTATCTGTGGTCACTACCGAGAAATTGTGACCACCCCTGATTGTACTTTCGTAATCATCCAGTTGAAAAGTAAATCTGCCATAAAACTTCAGCATATCTGCTATTACTTGAGCGGCTTTTTTGATTCCCTCTCCTGCTTTGCCTGCAATAAGCACAGTGAACATAGTATCCAATCTTACTTCCTTTTCGGCTTTAGTTTCATAGTGTTTATGCAAACAGGGCTTTCAATAATACTTGAGGATCAAGCCGAAAAGCAGAGTTTTTACCCTCAAAGAAGTGATGCTCTTTGATTAGATGGATATTCAAAGCAGTCCACCTGATCGTGATGTTGTACTTTTTGTTTGTAAGAGTAGTAATTGTCTTGCGGTAGATCCCGGGATGCGAGAATGGACAAGGGAGTTTTCCCCGAACCACCTCCGTATCCACGATAAATATTTCGTCAATCTCTACGCTATCCATAAAGGAATCAGAAGACTTATCTGTAAAATACTGCATCTTGTCTGCTAATTCATTGGCAGATACACCCAGAGTCTCCAAAGTCCGTTCATCTTCAGCAATAATATCATACAAATCCCGACTATCTTCACCCAGAAACCCATTCAAGGTGATTTCTCCAGGTTGCATCTTGCTCAGTATCTTGATTTCAAGGGGGCTCTTTTTCATATCATCATCCAAAACTGTCATAGTATATTTTATCGTCTGGTACACCCATAGCTATTAAGGATTTCTTAACAGCATTGATCATACCAGGGCTACCGCATAGGTATGCCTCTGTGTTTTTGGGGTCTCGAATTGCATCTTGAAAGTATGGCATTACAAACCCAGTTTTGCCTTTCCATTTATCTTCTGGTGCCGGTTTGGATAATACTGGTTCATACTTGAAATCACTGAACACTTGCTCAAATGATCTCATTTCATCCGTGAGATAGAGGTCTTTTGCAGTTCTGGCTCCAAAGAAATAAGTCATTTTACGAGTGGTCCCTTTTACTTGGAGATCTTCCAGCATGGACTTCATTGGAGCTTTACCGGAGCCACCTGCTACAAATATGATATCAGCCTCAGTATCCCGGATATAGAAGTCTCCATAAGGTCCGGTAAAAGTCACATCAGATCCTTCTTCCAAATATTTATGAATCCATGTAGTACAGATACCTTCCGGAACTAAACGTATGATTAGCTGTATCCTATCGTTATCTTGAGGTTTAGATGAGATCGAATATGCACGGACTACTTTTTGTTTAATTTTAGCATAGGCCTGGCTCTCGATTTGGACGAACTGTCCTGCTTGAAAGTCTATTGTATCCGGGCTTACCAGCTTCAATGTAATGCCTTTGATATCATAGGTATAATCGATGATCTCATGTACTTTAGCCTGAAAGCGACGAATGTTGAATATGGATTCCGGCACATTTATTTCCATATCGCTCTTGACTTTTACCTGGCAAGCAAGGCGTACATTATCTGCCAATTCCGTCTTACTTAAGAATGGTTTTTCTGTAGGTAACAGTGGACCACCACCGGAATTGACTTTGCATTTGCAGGTACCACAGCTCCCCCGTCCTCCACAAGCTGAAGGCAGGAATATTTGTTCCTCCGCCAGAGAGTTCAGGAGGCTGGAACCACCTTCGACACTGACATCTCGTTTTTTATTCAGGTTGATCTTGCATATCCCATAATCACTTAAGTACTTTTGGGCAATTATCAACACTACTGCCAGTAAGGTTGATATTCCGCTGACAACTGCTACGTCTTTTAAAATCTGCATTAACATTAATATATCTCCGAACACCTATTGCACATTTACTATACCGGAAAACCCAATAAATGCTAATGCCATGATGCCTGTAATAATCAGGCTTATGCCTGCACCTTGTAGGCCAATCGGGACCAATCTCTCTTTCAGCTTTGCACGGATTCCGGCCAGCATCAATATCGCCAACAGCCATCCAATACCACTACCTGCACCAAATGCCATCGACTGCACGAAAGAGTAATCTCGGATCACCATAAATAAGCTGACACCAAAGATGGCGCAATTAACTGTGATCAAAGGCAAAAAGATACCGAGGGTATAATACAAGGCCGGAGTATATCTTTCCACAAGCAGTTCTAAGAGCTGCACGAAGGCTGCAATAACGATTATGAACACGATAAATTGCAAATACACCAAACCCAAGGGTACCAAGATCAAGTGATAAACTATCCAGTTCAGACCTGATGTAATGGTCAAAACAAAAGCCACAGCCACACCCAATCCAAATGAAGATTCGATTTCTTTGGAAACAGACAGATAAGAGCACATACCCAGGAAATTCGTCAGTAGAATGTTACTGGTAAAGATAGCGGCCCAAAAGAGTACAAATGAACTGATTTCCATAAATCCTAACCCTTCATCTTGTAATAACGGTTATTGATAATCCAGATCAGCATTGCTAAAATGAAGAACGCGCTGGGTGCCATCACCATGATCGACCACTTTGTCCACCACGCACCAAAGATACCAAACCCAAACAAAGTTCCAAAGCCAAATAGCTCACGAACAAACGAAATTGCAAGGAGAACCAATGTGTAACCGACTCCTGCACCAATGCCATCGATGAACGAATCGATCGGAGTGTTTTTGGCAGCGAATGCCTCAGCCCTGCCCATCAGGATGCAGTTTGTAATGATCAGCCCCACATAGGGACCCAGTTGCTTGCTGACCACCGGAAGATTTGCCTTCAAAAATATATCAACGATAATCACGTATGATGCTATGATCAGGGTTTGTACCATCATCCGGATGCTGCGCGGAGTGTAGCTCCGTATCAATGAAATAGTCATATTCGACAGGGCAAGCGCAAATATTACACCAAGCCCCATGATCAGACTGTTCATCATCAGGTTTGTGACTGCCAAAGAAGAACAAATTCCCAGAATCTGTTTCCATACAGAATTCTCTCGAAAGGCACTCACCAAAAAGATATCTTTCTTATTCATTATTTGACCTGCAATTGAAGAGTTTCTTTAATTTGACTCATCTCAGTTTTAATCATTTTTAATACTGCATTACTGGTAATAGATGCGCCGGTAATCTGGCGAATCTGTGTTCCAGAATCCGCTGTTTGATCTTCTGGTATGAGAGAATAATCCAGGATCCCTGATGTGCCAAACAAGAGCTTATCTTTGAACTGGTCTTTGAACCATGATTCTGTTACTCTTGCCCCCAGCCCCGGTGTTTCCATTTGTTTGTAAACATCGATATTGATAATAGTATTCATATCCGGAGTCACGGCAATGAGCATCCTCATCGAGCCCCACAGCCCATTCCCCATAATATCAAAGCAATAGCCAATGATCTGGTTATTCACAATTATAGAATACCCATACCTACCTGCATATGAGAGGTCTATAGATTTGACATACTTCTGATAGTTTGCTTGTAAGTCATTATTCAAGTCTATTTTGACACCAGGATCACTCTCTGCTATTTTATCTATAAACAAAGACAGCAATTGCTTTTGGTAAGCTTGAGTTTCGTTGTTGATGATCTTTTGTTCAAATGAGCGGTAGACTGTTGCCAGGATCCCGATGAACAATAGGCTCATGCCCAGCATAAACAGCACGGGATATATGTTCGAGTCGCGGAAGCCTGTTTTTTCTTTACTCATGCTTTGGCTTCCTTTGGTGCTGGTTTTATTATCTTCGCAACGCCGTGCTCAATTATCGGCATGAACGAATTTGTAATCAGCAAGGCAAACATGAAGCCTTCTGCAAAAAGAGAATACTTGCGAATGAACACTGTCAGGAAACCGATGAGAGTGCCGTAAATCCAGATCGGGTATATCCCTTTGGCTTGTGAAACCGGATCTGTGGTCATAAACACTATGCCAAACAAAGCTCCGCCCGTACAGAGGAAATAGAGGGGATTTGCGTGTGGATAAAATATCAAACTGAAGACAGTCATACTGATAGCGGTTGCAATCATAGGCTGCCATTTGGCCGTTTTGGTCCAGATCAGATATATGCCGGCAAGGATAATCAGCAAGGCAGATGTCTCGCCAATGGATCCGGATATGAAACCTGTAAAAGCATCAATACCGGAACTGAGCAGCTTCCCTGTCATTCGGTATTCGCCCAATATCGTGGCACCGGTTCTCATGGCAGAGCTACCAGTCCAGCGTAGGAATCCCCCGGGAAAATCACTCAGCATGTACGGCTGCAACCATCTGATCGTCATTTCTTGGGGAAACGAGATATAGACAAAAGTTCGACCTAAGATCGCAGGATTAAAAACGTTTGTGCCAAATCCGCCAAACACCATCTTCCCAAAAGCAATGGCGACTATTGAACCCACGGCTGCCATCCAGATTGGTATAGTGGGAGGTAAGGACATTGCGAGCAGGGTTCCGGTCACAAAAGTAGACATCGTCACTTTCGAGGCATTCTTTTTGTAGATAAATAGATACTCTGTGGCATACGCAAAGATGTTCGCCACCATCACCACCGCCAAGACCCGCCATCCAAACAAAAATACGCTTAGCAGCAAGCTGGGAATCAAAGCATATAAAACCCGATTCATAACGGGTTGTTTCATGATTCGCTCAAACATACATTACAATCCTCAATGATTACTATATCACATCAACTCAAATATGGCATACCCGTTTTTGTCAATCAGATTATTGCCGATAGACACTTTATGGTACTTTGCGGAAAACTGGCACTTTCCGGGTTACTGCAATTCCTCGTGATCCCGAGGTGATTCCCTCGTGAAGCCCTTGTCGGAGCCTGGGAATCGCCAGAGAAGTACTCCGTTTTCACCTCAGCTCCAAGCATGCTGAAACTTGATGTCTGTTCTTAACTCCGTTGATCGCTGTAGTCCGTATCAAACTTCAGGATGAGGTCTTAACTGATTCTTTGTCAAGGACAGAACAGACTTTCTCCGCTCTGCTTCCAATAATCCTGAATTAAATACAAAGTCTTGGAAGTAACTTGGGTACTGGAGGGTTACGACTTTGAAGCAAAAACAAACCGTCATCTTCAGATCGAAAATGACGGTTTCGATATTATAGTTGGTTAATCTTACTTTTCTTCTTCTTCGGCTTCGTCCAAGAATAATTCGTCAAATATTGCTGCGACAGCATTGTATTCATCTTCGTCGTCAATGACAGAAAGCTCGAGGTTATCTTCGCTTTCTTCCATCCGTAAGATGTCGTATTGGTCTCCATCGACCTCAGCTAAAGCTGCGTAGCTCTTGCCTTCGTATTGAACAATTTCCAATACTGAGAAGTCTTTGAGAGTTCCATCTTCCATTTCGAGGGTCACGGTATCAGAACCGCAATCGCAGTCATCACCTTCACAATCGCATTCATGCTCATGTTTTCCGGTAGTATCTTCGCAACCACAATCGCAATTATCTTTTTCTTTATCAAACATGATGATCTCCTTACTGTTTTTTCCAAGAAAAAATCTACCCATATTTTGGCAAGACAAATAAGCATTATCTGCATGCAATATGAATTCTTAATGCTCTAAAATGGCTTGCAGTTCTACGAAGAGTTATTTTGCAGTTTTAGTAAAATCGATATTCACCGACATCTGCCAGTTCACGGGAATCAAAACATCTATAACAGATCTTAGATTCCCTGATGCTTTTTAGAAACTCATGACACTTGAAAGTGCGCCAACAATAGCTCCCATAAAGGTAACCCAAATAACAGTTCCAATTGCAAAGAGGATTAGAATCGCAACGGCCAGATTTCTTCTGTTGGGGTTTGAATTTTTATCTACAATCCACATTACAATCAGGATAATATTCACAATCGGTATGGAGACTAAGATCAGAGTTAAAATCCAATCCCCAACGCTCATGACAGCTGATCGATCTGTATCGTAGTAGTGACTGTCATTGTTTATGTCCATGAACTTGCTCCTTTACAATGAGTTATAGCCGGAATCCATTTCATGAGTTTGCAAAAAAAGGCAAGTTGCCGAAGCCTCTTGCCTTAGTTAGAAATTAAATAAGGTTATTACTTTACAGCCTCTTTAAGTTTCTTTCCAGCTTTAAAAACAGGAACTTTACGAGCCGGAATCATCAAGGCTTTTTTGGTTTTGGGGTTAATACCATTACGTGCTTTACGTTCAGCTACGCTGAATGTACCAAAACCTACTAATGAAACTTTGTCGCCCTTTGTCAGAGCTTCGGTAACACCTTCCAAAACGGCTGCTAATGCAACACCTGCTACTTTCTGGGTAACTTCGGCCGCCTCAGCGATCTTTTTTACTAAATCTTCTCTGCTCATATTACCTCCTTTATCGTTATGGATAAGAGTGAGAGACATTATGAGTAATTTGAAAATGCATAGCTAATATTCTGTCAATAAAAAACATTCGCTATCCGAAAGAAAAATACTCGGCGCAAAACTCCCTTTAGGACAACAATATCTCTATAATATTGATAGTTATGTCGTTACAAGGCTGTATGGAAGAAGCACTGCTTTGAAATTTTTTTTACCTCTCCTCCCTTCTACACACATTTTCAATTGACAAAAATGAGCCGTGAAATCATCATGTAAACCAAAATACAGGGAGGAATTAATGCGAAAATCAAGATATTTCATTCTCGTAGCAAGCAGTGCACTCTTACTCTTTGCATGTAGTGCAAACAAACCAGCCCCTATGCCAGTGATGGTGGAGGCCGTTAAACCTTTAGTTTTGGCACATGAAGCTGCCTTGGATGGCAGTGCATCTTACAAAGAAAAAGACTACACTATGGCTATAGAGAACTTCACAAAGGCTATAGACCTCTACAAGTCTCAAGAAGCCGTAGCCACAGAAGCTGATTCCGTGGCCTACAATATCGAAGTACTGACACTGAATACTGCAAAAGTCTATAGCGATATTGCTTTTAATAGCTTCAAAGACCAAATGTATACTGAAGCATTACAGAATTTCGAGAAGTCATTGGCTATCTACAAATCTATTAAACCTACGACCATAACGCAAAAAGATCTCACCGATATGATTTTGGATTTATACAGCAACCTCGCTCTTACCTCTCAGCAAGCCAAAGATTATGAAAAAACCATTTCTTACTACAACAAGATTCTTGAAGTCACACCCAATAACGAAGAAGTCCTGAACCTCAAGTTTAGCGTCCTCCGCGACAACATCAAGGACGAAGCAAGAGCCATGAAAGTCCTCAAGGACTATGCAGAAGTCTCTAACGATCCCAATGCATATATCATGATTGCAGACAAGTATCGTGATGCAAACAACAACACAGAAGCAGAGAATTACTATCTCAAAGCCCTCGCACAAAAGAATGAAGCGAGCGTTATGCTGAAAATTGCAGACTTCTATCGCTCAATTGGGGAATGGAATAAATCTACCGATATGTTTATGAAGTTTATTGCTACCAATCCTGCACAAGATATGTTAGCAACTGCCTACAAACTGGTGGGTGACAATTACCGTCAAGCCAAGAACACTGCAAAGATGGTAGAATACTTCGAAAAGTATATCGGTATTGAACGTGATCCTCAGATCGCATTGCTGCTCGCAAGTCACTACAATGGCATCAAAAACTACAATAAAGTAGTTACTTATAGTACCATTGTACTGGGATCAGATAGCAAGAATACAGATGCTATTATGCTACGTGGTCTTGCTTACTACAATCTCAAGCGTAGTGCAGAAGCCAAAGCCGATCTTGAGAAGATTCAGAATGATAGTAAATACGGCGATAATGCCAAAAAGCTCCTCAAAGCACTGAAGTAAACTAGATTATAAATGAACCAATCGCAGCATTTAACCCTGCGATTGGTTTTTTATATATGAAAAAGAACATCAAAACAGACGGTTCCGTAAAAGAGATTTGGGGATTTAATCCGGAAACAAAGCTTTCCAGGCCCTTGATTGGCGCTCATGTACCTGCCGGATTTCCGTCACCTGCTCAAGATTACATCGAAGGATCCCTGGATTTGAACGAGTTCCTGATCGCTCATCCTTCCTCTACCTTTTTTGTGAGAGTTGATGGTTATTCGATGATTGATGCAGGCATCTTCCCTGATGATATCTTGATTGTTGATCGGTCTCTTGATGCTATCAACAACAAAATAGTCATTGCTATCCTGGATTCTGAATTAACTGTCAAAAGACTCAAGATAATCGGCAATAAGTATTGGTTGTATCCGGATAATCCTGAATATCAACCCATTTGTATTGAAGAAGATATAGAGTTCTATATCTGGGGCGTTGTCACATATGTAATCCATAAAGTGTAGTTTGTGATTCTTCAAAAGCACTTTCTTCTGCTTACGTTCATAACCTCTCTGGCATGCTCTGCACTTACCGGTATCGAGACAAATTCCGTTTTTAGAAGTGATAACTTCATACTGAATACCGAAATCCAAGTTTATCAGCTTTCTTCCCCCCGCATCATAGCACATACAGAAGTAGTCCATGCGGATACGACGTTATTGGCACC
Organism: Candidatus Cloacimonetes bacterium HGW-Cloacimonetes-1; assembly: GCA_002841975.1. Lineage (GTDB taxonomy): Bacteria > Cloacimonadota > Cloacimonadia > Cloacimonadales > Cloacimonadaceae > PHBQ01. The sequence goes on along the minus strand of PHBQ01000039.1, from coordinate 4,086 downwards.
TCTAGTCGATTACATATTAGACTACAAATCAGGTACGCTTCATCTGATTCATGGCTCAAGTGCAAGTTTCTTACACGTGGAATACATCGTGGCACCGGATCTGTTGAATAAAGCCTATTTCATGTATGAGCCCAGTGCATTGACTGATAGCCTGGATATCACCAAGAAACGTTTTAAGCTGTTAATCCCCGATGACAGCAAGCTAAATATCAGTGGCTCCAAAACCTTTGCAATTACCTTCAGTGACAACGAAGCTTTTGACCTGAAGCAGTCACTATTCCTCAACCTCATGGGTGAATTGGCACCTGGAGTCAATATAACTGCTCAGTTATCCGACAGCCAATCCAAGCTTTCTCCCGAGGGCGACTCGAAGGAACTGAGTAGCCTAGATCAGGTTTACATCAAAATCTTCGGGAAGCATTATGAAATAGCAATGGGAGATCTGGATTGGAGTTTTTCCGGCACCAATTACATCAATTACAAGACCAAATTTGAAGGTATTAACCTGTGGTATCAAGATCAGCATGCCGTTCAAGCAGCATATTCTGCAAACAATGGTAAACGTGCCTCCATGAAAGTCGAGGTAGTGGAAGGAAAGCAAGGCCCCTATTACCTCAGTGCCGGGTCCTATCAGCAGAACTTTTTGATAGTAGCAGGCTCAGAGCTAATCTATATTGACGGCTCTGAAGCGGAAAGAGGAAGCGACTACAGCATCGACTACTCCGAGGGATCAATCACTTTCAAACGCATTGTAACGCCCAACAATGATGTCACTGCTTACTTTCAATATTCAGATGAGTACTATAAACAAAACATGTTCTTCAATTCTTCACAGCTCAGGTTCTTTGATAAATTAACGCTCAGCCATCATTTTATCTATCAGGCAGACGATAGCAAGAACCCTCTGCTTTACGACTTCTCCCCTGCAGACAAAGACTCTCTTCACATCGCCGGAGACAGCGAAGTACTGGGTAATGGCGTGTTTATATCAGACTCCGGGTCCTACAAATTGCTACAAACAACGGAAGGGATTTCATACTACGAATATTCGGAGCATGACTCTACCGCGATCTATACAGTGATTTTTAGCTACGTTGGTTACCAAAATGGTGAATATGAAGAATTTGCCACTGGTAAATACCGATATGTGGGGATGGGATTTGGCAGTTGGATACCCGGTAAACGACTCATAGCACCAGTTATCAGGACTAATATTGACAGCAGATTAGACTATACTACAGACACATTTCAAAGTGGTGTAGAAATGCTGTACTCGCTGAACGATAACAACACTCTATCCGACCGCGACGATAACGATAACTCCGGACTTTTACTATATGCATTTGCCAAGCTACAACCCTCTTGGGATAGATTCAGCCCGGAAATCAGCCTTGATCATGAAACGCGTAGCGACAATCTGTATTTCTTCACCGATATTGCGAAGACCGATTATGACTTTGCTTCCTTGATCAGTGCTGACTCGTTGGCACAGAATCAGACTAACTTAAAGCTGAAGTTTGAAATATCCAAATTCTGGTCTCCGGACGTCTTGCTCCGATACAAAAGCATCCCCGGATTGTATGATCAGCGTGCTCTAAGATTTGTTTCACGTTCAAAGGCATGGTTTATCGTACCGGAGATCAACCTCCAAAGCACAATATCGGAACAGGATAGTCCCGACTCGACAGGTTTAGCCTCTGTACTCAACTATCACAATATCGTAAGTACTTGGGAATATCATTCTGTTCTTGCCAAGATAGACGCTCTCTTCAACTCTATGGAATACAAAGGGAGTGCAGCCTTTTCGACCCGATACAAACGCCTTAACCCAGCCATCATACTTGGTAATCGTAAAAAGTCATACACAGGCCTGTATTACACCACAGATCAGAACGATGTAAAACAGCTTGAATGGCAAAAAGTAAGCTCCTCTGATACTTATGCCGTGAAAAATAGTATCAGTTCAGAGAACAATACCCTCATTTTGGATGCCACACATCGGGAAATCCGGAACTTCAAAAGCACAGACAATCCTAAATCTCGCTATGATCTGATAAACTTACGTTCCAGCTCCAACTTCCTGAATAATGCAGCATCCCTCTTGGGTAACTATCAATTGAATCAAACTGAGTTTTATCCCAAAATCCGCGAATTGCAGTACATCGGATCCGGCATCGGCGTCTATGATAGCACCGGTGTTTACACCACAAATGGAGACTTTGACTACGTCTATATTACTTCCGAGACTGGAACTCTAAGCGCCGAGATCAACGGCCAAGTCAATCTATATCTCAAACCCGGACAGTTATCCCAACGGCCTCTGTGGCAGAAGTTTCAGACCGACTTGATGATCCAAAGCACGGAATTGAGTGCCGACCGGGATAACTACAAGAAATACTTTTTCCTCCCGGGTTCAGTTTTCAATTCTACATCCACTCTCTACGGCAAGCAAGCTTTTCAACAAACCCTGTGGATGGATCTGTATACAAATCGTTTAACCGGTAATCTGCAATATGAGATTAATCGGTCCCTGGACAAACGATATCAAGACGTCTCCCGCACATTTTCGTCTCTCAGGTCAGCAGAGTTCCAATACAGAAATTTCAGACAGGCAAATCTAAGATTGAGACTGGAAAATAACATAGAAACTGACAGCAGATACCAATCTGAAATATCTACTAATAAAATCGGTATCCAAATAATGCGCAACTTCAATACTCAAACTTCCGCTCAGATTGACTGTGATACTTCTTTTGAAAATGGCGAACAGGCCAATGACACCGGCAACTACAGTATCCGCAGCATTGCGCTGAAGCCAGCCATCAGGAGTGTGTGGATGCAAAAATACAGAGTAGCCAGCAGCGTTACCCTTCAATACAACGATCGAAGCGGTACGGATTATCTATCGTTTTTACCCAACAAACGAGAAGGATTCATTTCTATATGGAATCTCCAAGCCATCTATCGACTGAATAGCTTCAGCTCTGCAAGCTTGGAATACAGCGGGAAATCATATCCCGGAGACAGAACTACACATCAATTAAAAATGGAATTTAAGGCAGAATTGTGATGATCGACATGATCCCTCAACTAAGTACCTTGGACTATGCTATTGTATTACCCTTCATCTTTTTAGCAGGCTTAATAGACTCTATCGCCGGGGGCGGTGGATTGATTTCATTGCCCGCATACTGGGCAGCAGGTCTCCCCCCTCATATGGCATTGGGAACCAATAAGTTCTCTTCCTGTTGTGGAACTATCGTTTCTACTTCATACTATTTTCACGCCAACATGATAGATGTTCCTGTAGCATTGATCAGTGCTGCATTTGCATTAGTAGGCTCGTGGATGGGAACTCAGGCAGTGATGCAAGTTTCATCCGGTTTCCTCAACTATCTGTTACTCATACTCATCCCTGTGGTCGCAGGGGTTAGCTTTGTACGTAAAGACCTGGGACATACCAATCATTCACATAAAGTGGCTCTGAAAAAAAGAATGTTCCTGGGATTGATTGCGGGCCTAACTATCGGCTTTTATGACGGTTTCTTTGGTCCGGGGACAGGCACATTTTTAATTTTGTTCTATTCTATCTTTCTGCACTACGACTTTATAGTCGCAAATGGCAATAGTAAGGTGGTGAACCTGGCATCAAACGTAGCATCACTGGTCGGTTTTGCAATGGCAGGGCAGATCTTTTATACTCTTGCTATACCTGCAGCGGCTTGTGGAATTGCAGGTAATGTCCTCGGCTCCAAACTTGTGATCCTCAAAGGGAACAAACTGATACGAAAGATATTTATTCTCGCCTTGATCCTGCTTCTACTACGAGTCATCTTTAATATCATAAATCATCAACGCTAATCTTTTATCGGAGCATCCGGAGCTCCCTTAATTCAATCTCAGGTGATCCCCTCGTGATTCCCTCGTGAAGCCCTTGTGAGAACCCGGGAATCGCGTGGGAAGTACGTCTCCTGCATCACGGATTTGTGTGTCGTCCTAAATAAGTTGACACTAATCAAGATAAGGAGATACATGATGACACAGAGTAAAGAAGTCAAACGTCCGCACAACGTATACAGCGTAGCC
>PHBQ01000038.1 GCA_002841975.1 Candidatus Cloacimonetes bacterium HGW-Cloacimonetes-1 | reverse complement strand
CTTTGCCACAGCGACCGCAGGTCGCTAAAGACATAGAACTGCGTTCTATCTGCCGAAGCGGAATTCGGCAGCCCTGCAATAACCTGCACTTTTCAAAATTTTGTTGAATGCCTAGTATATTAATAGCCGTCAATGGTAGAGTAGCACTATCGGTAAGTATATTCAATCCTGATCTTTTGCACGGAGCTGGTTCAGTCTCTGCCGGGAAAACTCTGCGAGATCTGCAAGCACTTTGATGACCTCTCCGGCTGTGAAAAGCAGCAGTCCGGTAATACATCCGGCAGCGACAAACAATAACAGCAGACCGGGACTATCACCATCGGTGGTGAAAGCAGCCAGAAAGCCGAAAAAAACCGGTGCTAGCGCTGAGAGTTTGAGCAGAAAAGACAGGAAGCGTAACAGGGGGTATGCTCTTTCGTTAAAAAACGGTTTATCTTTGGAGGTGGCTGTAACCATAGCCATAATCGGCAGTAGAATTGAGATCAAGCTCAGTAGTAATGGTCTCATATAAACTCCTTAAACATCTATATTTTGTAGCGATCCCGAATCTGCTCTTTGAGGAAAGCTGCTCATTCTTTTCCGGGACTATGGGTCGCATGCGGACAATGAAGTTTCATGTTAGCAAGAATAGTAACGGTATTTATCGCGTCAACGGAAATCTGTGTTGTAGCTGGAATTGACCCCACAATCCCGTCGGTTATGGAGATTGAGAGCTTTTTCTTGACAAAAAGATGCAGTCAAATTCAAAGGAACATACATATTAACGACTGGGGGCCTATAGCTCAGTTGGTAGAGCTTCCGGCTCATAACCGGATGGTGGGGGGTTCGACTCCCTCTGGGCCCACCAATTTTTTATCTTCCTCACTTACAGCTATTTTGATTATTTTCTTTACTAAATCTCCGTAGCCGGATATATTGTACCATAGAGGAAGATTATCTCATGAAAAAAACATACATCATTATAGCGATGTTCTCCGTCTTGGTGAGCACTGTGTTTGCCACCAAATATGCAGGGGAGATATTTCAGCTCACTCCCGGGGTAGCCAATCAGGCCATGGGCAATACCGGGCTGACTTTTCAGGAGTCTATATCCGCGGGATATTGGAATCCTGCGCTCTTGGCGAATAGTCCCTATCAAGGCTTGGAATTGGTTCACACCGAACACTTTGAAGGCTTGTTGCAGCAAAATCAAATGAGCCTCATCCCCTCCCGAATCGCGCATTTTTCTCTCACAATCAATCATATTGGAATAGATAATATCAAGCTGACCCGGCTCGAAAACGAAGCCGATACGCTGAGTAACGACAATCGTCCCGTGGTCTGGAAGACTGTGGGGAATAACGATTTTGTGCTATACGGCAGTTTTGGCAGGCCGATCAATGAGCATTGGAGCATGGGTCTTTCTCCCAAGCTGGCATACAGGTCCCTGGCCGACAACAAAGGCTATGGCTTTGGTGCAGATCTGGGTATCCTGTGGCAGCCGAATTCCCGCTGGGCAATAGGAGCCAACATACGTGACTTCTTTTCCACCCAAGTAATGTGGGAGAATGACACACGTGAAGTAGTAAACCCCAATCTGGATTTGGAAACTGCCTATCGGTTTATGGTCTCTGCCCGCAAGATCCCGGTACACATAGCATTGCGTTCTCAGATCTTTGCCGAGGGTCGCGAGGAAGCCTCTACTGTAAGTGCTTCGCTCCTGAGTGCAGATTTTCATGGAGGTATCAGCATCGCTCCGATCCCAAATTTACGCTTGATGGCAGGTTACGATGTAGATAGCTTTACTGCCGGCCTGGGCGTCGAGATCAAGGGCTTGGGCGTGGATTATGCCTACAAAGCCAACCCCACGGATGGATTGGGAACCACCCAACGTATTGCTATCGGTCTGAAGTGGTAAGCAAGAAAATAGCCCTTTTGGGAGCTACCGGTTCGATCGGAAGTTCCACCATCGATGTAGTGCGCGAGCAAAACCCACATTATGCCATAGCATTGGCAAGTGCCCACACAGATTTTAAAAAACTCTTTGAACTGGCTCAAGAGTTCCGGATCCCTTACCTGGTATTGACCGGCATCGGCGAAGATGGTCTCCGTGAACGTTTGCGTAACGACTGTCCTGCCCCTCACCTCTATTTTGGAGAGGACGAATTGATCCGCCTCTTGTCCGATCTGGATTATGATATTGCCCTCAATGCCATCACCGGTTCAGCGGGGCTTCGCTCCACGCTCTCAGTATTGGAACGGGGAATCGACCTGGCATTGGCAAACAAAGAATCACTGGTAATGTCCGGACACCTGGTGCAAGCTTTGATAGCACAGCACGGTTCCCGGATCCTGCCTGTCGATAGCGAGCATAGTGCAATATTTCAAGCCATTGGACAGCATCCCGGCTCCGAGCTTCGCACCCTCCACATCACCGCTTCGGGTGGTCCTTTCCGCAGCCTTCCCATCGAGAACTTTGCTCAGATCACCAAAGAGCAAGCCCTCAAACATCCCAATTGGGATATGGGTACCAAGGTGACTCTGGACTCTGCCACGATGTTTAACAAGGCGTTGGAAGTGATGGAAGCACACTGGCTGTTTGGGATGCCTTTTGATCAGATCTCGGCGGTGATCCATCCTCAGTCCGTGATTCATTCAATGGTCGAATTTGTAGATGGTTCCATCCTGGCGCAAATGAGCAATCCGGATATGAAATTACCGATATTATATGCCCTGTCCTATCCCCATAGATACCCTTCGCAGGCAGTTCAGACAGATCTGTTGAAACTGTCTCCCCTTACCTTTTTGCCGATTGATCCTGCCCGCTTTCCGATGTTTTATCTGGGGATCGAGGTTGGACGCCGGGGCGGGATCCTGCCCACGGTGATGAATGCAGCCAATGAAGCGGCGTTACTCCTCTTTATGCAGGATAGAATCCGCTTTGTGGATATTTTCCGTGTGGTCGCTGAGGCTGTGGAAAAGACTGCCAATATTGCAAATCCGGATCTGGAAACGATCTTGCAAGTGAACCGCAACATTTATCACGGGCTCAGTGCAAAACCATCTTTTTGATTGACAAAATCGAGCATAGAAAAACTTGTTAATCTGGATTTAAACTCTTTGAATATGATAAAATATAGACAAATGGAGCATTTATGAAGATTCTGATCACAGGAGGAGCCGGCTTTATCGGTTCCCACTTAGCAGAACGTTTACTAGACGAAGAACACGAAGTTCACATTATCGACAACCTTTCAACAGGGCGATTGGAGAACATTGAGACCTTTAAAAACCATCCCAATTTCTCTTATACTGTGGGGACAATCTTGAACCGAGAACTGATGGATACACTGATATCCAAGGCAGATCGGGTTTATCATCTGGCAGCCGCCGTGGGCGTGAAATACATCATCGAAAATCCACTGCTTTCCCTGAAGACCAATATTGTAGGAACAGATAATGTACTCGAACTGGCAAATAAATACAAAGCTAAAGTCTTGATCACCAGCACTTCCGAGATCTATGGAAAGAGCGAGAAGGTCCCTTTTGCCGAGCAAGATGACCGCCTTTTGGGCTCCACCTCGATCAGCCGTTGGGGTTATAGCTGCTCCAAAGCTATCGACGAATTTATGGCTCTGGCTTTTTACCGTGAGAAAAAACTACCGGTGGTGATTGTGCGTTGCTTCAATACCGTCGGCCCCCGTCAAACCGGTCAATATGGCATGGTCGTACCAAAGTTTATCAAAGCCGCCCTTTTAGACCAGCCCATCGTGATCTATGGCAGTGGTAAACAATCTCGTTGCTTTGCCGATGTTTCCGATGTCGTGGGTGCATTTATCCAGCTGATGGAGACCAAGGGCTGCGAAGGTGAGATCTTTAATATCGGTACTACCGAATCCATATCGATCGAAGACCTGGCAATCAAAGTCAAAGAAATGTGCAACAGTAAATCCAAGATCGAATACATGAAATATGAAGACGCTTTTGAAGAAGGCTTTGAGGACATGATGCACCGGATGCCGTGCTTAGAAAAAATCCACGAGTATATTGGTTATGAACCTCAGCTCAAACTCGATGACATTATTAAGCGAATGATTGCCAATTATGAAAACTAAGTCTATAGGATTATTACTACTTATCCTCGCCATCTTTGCATCTGTGTATGCAATAGAAATACCTCAGATGCCCACTACGATCCCGATCGGAGTCAGCATCACCGGATATCTCAGCAAACCGGGAGTGTATCGCCTTAGCACGATGGACCGCTTGTCCGATGCTGTCGAAATCGCACAGCAATCCGGTAAACCGGATCGTGTAATAAATAAACTGCAGAGCACTCCTCTAGATGAAACCGAAAACACTCAAGTGTTCAGCTATGCCCTGCGTTCTGTGGTATTGATGCGACAGGGGAAGCGTAATGTGTATGATCTGGAGAAATTCTATAAATTTGGAGATATCAGTCAAAACCCTCTCCTCAAAGACGATGATATCATCATTATCAGTCCCATTCAGCAAACTATCAGCATTCAAGGATCCGTATTCTCTCCCGGAGAATATGAATTTGTCCAAGGCGACAAATTGAGTGACGTGATCAAATTTGCAAATGGCTTTGAGCCCGAAGCAAATCTGAGCAATGTCATGCTGTACCGTTACAAATCCAATATGAAGGACTATGATATAATATCATTTGATCTCAGCAGTTACCCCTCCAATCCATCGATTGCGGATATACCCCTGCACAGCACAGATCGGATCATGGTGCAACTAAATCAAAACTATCGAATCTACAGGTCCGTGACCGTCGAAGGTAACGTCATGGCTCCCGGGAAATACCTCATCAATGAATCCACTACGCTTTATGACGTCTTGATGCTATGTGGTGGTCCTACAGATCAGGCTGATCTCTCAAACGGAATCGTAGTCAATGGAGTTCTCAATCTAAAGCCAAGCCCCGAGATTGAGCGCTTGATCGGTCTTCCGATGGCGAGCATGACTCCGATAGAGTATACCTATCTCAGAGCTACATTGCGTCAGTTAAAGGGCAAATATTCTGTGGATATGCTAAACACTTGGGAATCCCAAGGCTCTCGTGACAACCCCCACCTCGTAGATGGTGACCACATCTTCATCCCGGAAAAAGTCGAAATGGTATGTGTCAGCGGGCAGGTTGTACGTCCGGGATTGATACCTTGGGTAGAAGGTGAAAACTACGAGTATTATATCGCTGCTGCTGGTGGATACACTGGTAACCGGCGCTTATTTGGAACCCGCGTAATCAATTCAAATTCCGGAAACTGGGCCAAACCTTCCCGAAAAGATGCAGTTAATTCAGGGGACATTGTGTTTGTCCCTGAAAGGATAGACTATGGTATATGGTATAACGTCAAAGACACTGTGTCTTTTTCATATCAGTTAATAGCGATCTTTGTCAGCATTCAAGCCTTAAGAAAATAAAGGAGATTTTACAGATGAAAGTTCCAATGCTGGATTTACATGCTCAATACGAGCCCTTGATGAATGATATCCGCAAACAGATTGATCTGGTTTTAGCCAATCATCACTATATTATGGGACCCCAAGTCAAAGAATTTGAAGAAAAGATGCAGAACTATCTGGGCATCAAGCATGCAATTGGTTGTGCCAATGGCACAGATGCTTTGGTCCTGGCCATCAAGGCATTGGGTATCGGCGTCGATGATGAAGTGATCACTACTCCCTTCACTTTTTTTGCCACGGCTTCTTCGATCTGGAGAAATCATGCCAAGCCCGTTTTCGTCGATATCGACCCCAAAACATTTAATCTGGATCCCGATAAAATCGAAGCCGCCATCACTCCCAATACCAAAGCCATCATGCCGGTGCACCTCTTTGGTCAGCCTGCAGACATGGATCGCATCATGGCGATTGCCAAGAAGCACCAGCTTTATGTGATTGAAGACAATGCACAAGGTATTGGCAGCACCTGGAATGGCAAAATGACTTGTTCTTATGGAGACATCGGAACCCTTTCTTTCTTCCCCAGCAAAAACCTTGGCGCAATGGGCGACGCCGGAATGTGCCTCAGCAACAATGATGAGCTTGCCGCCAATCTGCGTCAGCTCCGTGTGCATGGCGAAAACCCCCGCTATTTCCACAAATGGGTAGGCCTGAACAGCCGTTTGGACACGATGCAGGCAGCTATTCTGATGGTAAAGCTAGATGCTCTGGCCGCTTGGTCGGAAGGTCGTCGCATCAATGCTGCTTTTTATGATGAACAGCTCAAAGACGTCTCCCAAATTCAGACTCCCTATATCGATCCCAAAGCAGTCACTATCTACAACCAGTACACAATGATTTGTGAAAACCGTGACGGATTGATGAAACATCTCTCCGAGCGCAATATCGGCTGTGCTGTTTATTATCCGCTACCGCTGCACGTACAGGAGTGTTTCAGTTCACTTGGCTACAAAAAAGGCGATATGCCGATCTCCGAGATGATGGCAGAGAAAGTGCTTTCCATCCCGATTTATGCCGAATTGACCATGGAAATGAAACAATACGTCACAGATTCGATCAAAGAGTTTTACAACTAAGCAGGTTAGCTATATGAATATCATTGTTTGTATCAAGCAAGTGCCAAATACTGAAGAGATCAAGATTGATCCCGTGACCAATACTTTGGTACGTGAAGGCGTCGAAAGCATCCTCAATCCTTTTGATGCTTTTGCCGTGGAAGAAGCCGTCCGTCTCAAGGAACAACATGGCGGAACCGTTACAGCCGTGTGTATGGGACCTCCCCAGGCCGAGGCAACTCTGCGGGAATCCGTATCCTTGGGTGTGGATAAAATCATCTTGTTGTCGGACCGCAAATTTGCAGGTGCCGATACCTGGGCCACCAGCCTGACTCTGGCAGCTGCTGTGAAAAGACTGGGTGATTTTGATCTGATTTTAACAGGGCAACAAGCCATCGATGGCGACACTGCGCAAGTGGGTCCCGGAATCGCTGCTCATTTGGATATCCCACAGGCTTGTTTCATCCGCAAAATTGAGACTATAGACTGTTACAAAATGACCGTACAACGACTGATGGAAGATGGATATGACCGCATTGAGGTCAAACTTCCGGCTCTGATATCCGTCGTCAAGGAGATCAATACTCCCCGCTTACCTTCTCTACGCGGTAAAAAGAATGCCAAGACCGTAGAATTGACCGTCTGGAACAGTGAAGATCTAAAGCTGGAAGAGTCTATGATCGGCCTGAATGGTTCACCTACCCAGGTCGTGAAGATTTTCACCCCCAAGCACGAGAAGAAGACTGATCGTTTTGAGGGTGATCCCGATGCAGCGGTCGAGCTGATCGTCACACGGCTTGATGAGCTGACAAAGAACTGATATGTTGAGATTTCCGGATATCAATCCTGATATTGCCAAGTTTTCCCTCTTTGGCCTCAACCTTCAAGTTCGGTGGTATGGCTTCTTTTATGTCCTCAGCTTTATTCTGGCCTACATCTTCTATCGCAAGAACCTGAAGCTACGAGGGATAGAACTTAAAAATGATCTCTATGAATCCGTAATATTCTACGTCATGCTGGGTGTGATCCTGGGTGGAAGACTCGGCTACGTAATCTTTTACAATTTCGCCTATTACTTCCATCATCCCTTTGGTGTATTTGCCGTGTGGGAAGGCGGGATGTCTTTTCATGGCGGAATATTGGGAGTAATCACTGCGGGACTGCTATTTGCCAGAAAACACAAGTACAGCTTTTACAGCCTGGCAGATCCGGCAATTCCACTGGCTGCAATGGGTTTAGGATTGGGACGCCTCGGCAATTTTATCAATGCCGAGCTTTATGGCAAGCCCACTTCCCTGCCTTGGGGCATGATATTCCCAAATTCGGACGGAGTTCCCAGACACCCGACTCAGCTTTATGAACTCTTTTTGGAAGGGATAGTCTTGGCTCTGGTATGCCAATTCCTACTCAAAAAGGTACGCAAAGAAGGCCTGGTCTTTTGGGCTTTTGTGGGAATGTACGGAGTCTTCCGTTTTATGATCGAATTTGTAAGAGAACCGGACTCCCTGGACTTTTATACCACCTATGGATTTATCTTTGGGTTTATGCCAATCGGACAGTTTCTCAGCCTCTTGATGATCATAGCGGCAACGATCGGAATATTCCTGATTTATCGGGAGAAACCGACAATCGCTACGATTGAATAACGTACAATTTACGCAGAGCCGGGCCTTGGAGTCCGGCTTTGTTTTAAGGGGACGACAAATGAAGAAAGTGATACTAATCGCGAGCCTTTTACTGTGCCTGATAACCTTGAGTGCACAGAGCAAAGACCACGACAAACTGCGTAAAGAACTCAGTCAATGGCAGCAAATACGTGCAGAAGGTATAATCCAAGTAAACTATCAAATGTTTTCCTTCCGCAAATTGTTTGTACTCTCCTCTGCGCAACAGCAGATCCGGCTCGATATCTTTGATGGTGGTATGTTTGGCATGACACCGGAGCCTTTGTTCTCTGCCTATGCCGGCGATTATGTGGCAGTGCGTTCTCCGGTAATGCCGCAACTGGAAGTGATAGCAGCTTCCAAACCCATGGAGATCCAGCCAACCCAGCTCTTGGGCCAATTCGATTCCATATTCGAGCTCTATGCCGATGAGATCATTGCCAACAAAGAACTGAATGTCAATGGCACGATATATCTATTTGATAAACACTTCAGGCTTACCCAAGCCACCAATGAAGAAATGAAGATAGCTATTAAAATAGACTACAAACGCAATAAAGATCCGGACAAGATTGTTGTGAGATATGAAAACAACGATATCATCACGTTCTTGATCGACAAGATCTCGCATGAGAAGGTCGAAATTGTCCCGCTACCACCCAACTTACTGCCGATAGCCCCCTCTGATGATACGGAGTGGGAAGACGCAGACCAACTCGACTAAATAAATTTATACCGGAGATAGACAATGATCAAACGCTATAGTTTACCCGAAATGGAACGCATCTGGACTACCGAAAATCGCTTGGAATGCTGGCTCGAAGTGGAACTCGCCGCTTGCCGGGCAATGAATGAACTCGGTATTATCCCGGACGAAGATTGGCAGCAAATAATGACTAAGGCAGATTTTGAAGTCGAGCGGGTCGAAGAGATCGAAGCTACTACAAAACATGACGTGATAGCCTTTTTGACCAATGTCGCCGAATACGTGGGTCCCTCCTCGCGCTGGATTCACTATGGCATGACTTCTTCGGATGTCCTCGATACTGCCACTTCCATGCAGCTCAAGCAATCCGGGGAACTGATCCAGACCGGTCTTTACCGGTTGGCAGAAACTCTCAAACTAAAGGCCCGAGAATATCGCCACACGCTGTGCATGGGACGTTCCCACGGTATTCATGCCGAGCCGACCTCGTTCGGGCTCAAATACGCTCTCTGGTACGACGAAACTATGAGGAACATCCAGCGACTGGGTGAGGCTATAGAAAGCGTCAATGTCGGCCAGTTTTCGGGAGCTGTGGGCAACTACGCTCACCTCAGTCCGGAAATCGAGACCATTGCTTGCAAGCATTTGGGGTTGCACACCGTCAACGTCTCGACGCAAGTGATACAACGTGACCGGCATTCCCATTTCCTCTCTATCATTGCCATCATCGGTTCCACATTGGAAAAGATCGCTCTGGAGATCCGTCATTTGCAGCGCACTGAAGTCCTGGAAGCAGAAGAAAACTTCTCCGCCGGGCAAAAAGGATCTTCCGCCATGCCCCACAAAAAGAACCCGATCATCAGCGAGCAACTCTGCGGACTGGCTCGTCTCCTGCGCAGCAATGCCATGGCAGCCTTTGAAAACAATGCCCTGTGGCACGAACGCGATATCTCTCACTCTTCCGTAGAACGCATCATTTTGCCGGATTCATGTATCCTGGCACATTATATGATCGAAAAAGCCATTGGCCTCATCGACAACCTGGTAGTCTATCCCGAAAACATGATGCGCAACGTGGAACAAACCAACGGATTGGTTTTTTCCCAAGCCCTGTTGCTCCATCTCACAAACACCGGTATCACCCGTGAAAAAGCATATCAATTGGTGCAGAGAAATGCCATGGAATGCTGGAAAAGCGGACGCCCCTTTGTCGATATAGTATTGGAAGATGCCGAAGTGCTGGAATACATAGAGCCGGATCAAGTGCGCGATATCTTTGCCTACGATCGGTACCTGCGCAACGTGGATTTCATCCTCAAACGCTGCGGTATCTGAGAGTCTCGTAAAAGCCACCGAATGACCCGGTTGTAGGGCGCAGCCCTACTCCATCAGGGGTGGTGGGCGGGATTCGATCAAAACTTGCTGAGCCCGGCATTTGGGACTCTATCTCAGACAATAGTCTGATACAAGGTTCTCCTATATCACTATGCGTGGTATTTGCTGCGGTAAGCGGGACAATAGCTCGTAGTTTATCACTTTGGTGAGTTCCGCAAAGGATGCCACGGTGATACTGAGTTCGCCCTGTTTGCCGATCAGGACTACTTCGTCTCCACATTGAGCTGAGGGAATATGGCTGATGTCCACCAGAAACATATTCATGTTGATGGATCCTACCACTTCCGCCCTTTTGCCATGAATCAAGACGTGTCCCGAGCTACCCAGGCTCTTACTGTAGCCATGATGATAGCCCACCGGGATAGTGGCGAGTCGCATAGGTTTCACGCAGAGGTAACTAACGCCATAGTTGATAAAATTGCCTTTCTCCACGCTTTTGATACTCATAATACGGGTTTTCCAGCTAAGTACAGTTTTCAGAGGGTCACGCGTGAATTTGGATTCTTCCGAGAGCAGATTGTGCATCTTGGTTTCCATTGATGGCCAAAATCCGTACTGAGCAATACCAAAGCGCACCATGTTCATAATCGTGTCGGGATAGATCAAAGCAGCGGCAGAACAGGCACTGTGATAGTGGGCAGGAACGATGCCTTTGCTCTTGAGGAGCTTTTTCAGCTTTTCAAAAACCTGGGATTGGGTCTTGACGCGCACATAATTTGAGATGCTCTCGGCTCCCGCCAAATGAGTGCAAACACCATTGACGCTGATGTAGCGACTATTCTTTTTGATATTCGCTATGACGTCGGGCAGTTCATTTTCTTCCAGACCGGTGCGGTGCATGCCTGTTTCCAATTCGAGATGAATCTGGGCTTTTTTCTTCAGCTTTCTGGCACTGCTAATAGCAGCTTCCAATCTGTGTGGAGTGAAGACAAAGAAGGCGACGTCGTTTTCCACAGCCCAATCCATCTGGTCGTCGTCCAGCATCCCCATAATCACCAATTGTGTATCAGCTGCCTTGACCTGAAGCACGCGCGATGCTTCAAAAGCATCATACACGGCAAAGTTGTGAAGCCCGGCTTTTTCTGCCAAGGGAATGTACTGTTCAATTCCGTGTCCGTAGGCATTGCCCTTGATTACGGATAAGAAGGTGGCATCACCGATGCGTTTTTTCAAATAGCGGATGTTTTTGTTCAGTGCGGTCTGATCGAGTTCGATCCAGCTGGTGTTTAGCATAGAGGTTGCCCCTTTTTCCAAGCGGGATTATTTGTAATAGAATTATTTGTCATGAAGTCAGTATTCCATATCGGAATAACCCTGTCAAGTACTTTCGGACATCCCCGTCGCATTCAGTATGCCGGAAAGTCCATCCCGGTTTCACTTTAGCTGCTAACTGCCTTTTATTTCTTGACAGAATGAATGACGCTCAGTTTGATAGAGAAGAGTCCCAACCTTGCTTAGTCATGCTAAGGTACGATTCACGTCGATCTTAGTTTACCACTGCTGCTTGCTTACTTAGTTGTGGCTATGATGTGGCTATGCCGCCCTATGAATCATGGGGCGGCATAGCCACATCATAGCCACAACTCATCAAGGAAGCATAATGGAAGAGGTTACGGTTGGAACTACAGAAAATGAAAAGCTCAGGATAGGAATGAAGATATACATATCCGTCCTGTGGCACAAAGGGAGAACTCATGAACAGATTAATCCTCTTGATCGTAGTTATTGCGATGTTGCTGCCGATTGCCCTCATTGCCCAGAAGGCTAGCCCTGCCGATGCCATTCAGGGTGTATGGTTCAATGCCGAAAAAACCAGTAAAATCGAGATTTACAAAACCAAAGCCGGAGATTTTGCCGGGCACATCGTCTGGCTCAAAGAACTCAATGATGAAAATAATAACCCCAAAACCGATCCTCTCAATCCGGATCCCAAGTTACGTTCACGTGCCAGAATGGGCATGGTGGTATTAGTCAGCTTGGACTACAAGAGTCCTGGCAAATGGGATGATGGCAAGATATATGACCCTATGTCCGGGAAGACATATTCCTGCAAAGCTACATTGAAGAATAATAACACGCTCGAACTCCGGGGCTTCATCGGTGTACCAGCGCTAGGTAAAACCGCTGTTTGGGAACGTACCACGAAATAGCTATCTTGGATATTTGAAAATTAATAAATAGCTGGTCCGGTCACACGGATCAGCTATTTTTGGCTTAATCTCAATAATTTAAGCTTTTAGCCAGCCTAAAACCCATCCAATAGCTTCCTGTATAGTCCCAGTAACCGGACCTGTGGTGAACTTGACAGACATCTGCTTGATTAAGCCAGTATCCACCCCGGGCGATGCGGTGAATCCCTGTGGGGCCACCCAAAGGATTGACCTGATCTTCGGCAGGATACGGAGTAAACCAATCCCAACAGTACTCCCACAAATTGCCACTCATATCATGAATACCCAGATGATTTGGCGCTTTGGTGCCGACAGCCTTGACTCCATAAGGAGTATTGTTGCCTACATACCAACCAACGGTATTGAGAACATTGCTACCGGAATATACATAATCCGGGTAGTTTGTACCACCTCGTGCTGCGTATTCCCATTCCGCTTCTGTGGGAAGTCGATAGCCATTTGCAGTTAGATTACAGATTGCACTTTTCCAAGCTACATTAGAACTGGTAGGCACAGTTCCCCAAGTTTGGGGATTTGTGGATCCATTGATGGAATAAACGGGATCCAAGTTTTCAGAGATACTCTTGAGATTGCAGTATTTCAAGATGGAGTACCAGGACACGTTGTAGACCGGGAAATTGGGGCCTACGCCATAACCATAAGCGGGATTGGATCCCATTATTGCTTGCCACTCACTTTGCGTAGTTTCGTATTTGCAGATTGCGTATGGCGATAATGTCACTAAATGAGCGGGATAATCGTCTTCATCCCCTGTACCGATGGTTCTACCCATGATAAAGGGACGTCCGGGCATTTCGATGAAATTGGGTGGAGCTTCGGGAAGCGTAGCATCATCTGCCTTGAGTTTTACGCGAAATTGGTTTCCGTCCAATGGCATAGTTTCCGATCCAGCTCTCCATAAGATTTGCTTGTTTGGACCTGGCATAATCCCTGCTCCGATATCACCGCTTACATAGGAAAGATGGGGGATAATCGTGAAAGTCTCACCATTGTCGGCACTGATGGACATGGAGATAGTACATGGGTTGTTTTCCGGATCTGACAAACCATAGCTGATATCAATGTATTTACTGCCATCTCGTCGTTGGACCAGGCAGACGTCATAGATTTGAGGAGGTAGAGCGTACAGAGACGCCAAACAGCACAGGATAACAAAAACTATGGTGTTCCTGATCATTGGTTTCCTCTTTTGATGAGGTCGATATATGCTTTCATCTCTCCCCAGGTAAGCGGGGTTTCTGGCGTTTGATCCAGCTTGGTCTGAATAGCTGTTCGAACGTTGCCGGTTGCTGCGAATGCTATTATCCGATAAAAGTTCTTACCATACTGGTCGGCTGCAGCTAAATGAGTATATGTCAAAGCCTTTAACATGCTTAAAACCGTATAACTCTCGATGTCTTCAGCAGGTGTATCACTACATAAAACAATGTACGCATCAGCGGAGAGAGGGTATCCGGTAACCAGCGAATTGACAGGCTGCCAATAGATGTTGATATCGTTCGTGACGTTATCTACAGAGATGCTAATGCCAGTGGGAGTAGAAAGTGGAGCATCAATAATGGAGAATGGGAACTGTGTAAAAGCTCTTTTGCTATTCCCAAAGGTATCGGTTACTTTGAGCTGAATCTTGGCATTGACAGTTTCCGTTTCTGGTACAAGCCATTGAAAGGGAGCAGTTGCCGGGATATTTTGGGCCATTGAGAAATAGCTGGAGCCGCCGTCTATGCTATACCACAACGAAGTGCTTTCTGAAGACAAGTTTGAATCGATGCAGGTCCAGGATATTTCATGGTATAAGCCACTATAGAGGGTATCACCAGCTGCAGGATATACAATGCTGAGCACGGGATTTACCAGATCCAGGGGGCTTGCTTCTGAAATCCCATAGCCGGATAATGCCCGCATACAGGAACAGAAGGCCAAACAAATAATGATAAAGATAAGTGGTTTCATAGCTTTTCTCCAAGACTGTAATCTATAAATATGCCGATCTCTGAGTAGTGTTTCACGGCGTGGCTACCGGTGACCTGAAATCTTGTTCCATCATTGTCTCATGATCCTTTACATAGTATAAGACAACTTTAGATAAGCTGAAGCACTGGAACGGCTATAATGTCCCAAAGGATAGTCGTAACTGGCTTGTTCATCCTGAAACTGTCTGGTCTTGTAGCCGAGATTGAAAAAGCACTCCGGCTTAAACTCATAACGTAGGTTGCTATAAAAGCCGATGTTTGCAAACACTCCGGCACTGGCATAGGTGGTCATGTTGACACCATTGGAAATCCGCAATCGAATGTTAGGATTAACGGATAGCGATCCGTTGAGGATATTGTAGGCATTATCCAGGATCACGGTCTGCGTCTGTCCGTTTTGGGTGACAAGAGTCTCTTTTTCATAAGCATAGTGAGTTGTAGAACCCCAAAACGAGTAATTTACTCTTTTAACAAGGTTGCCCCACAGATTATAGTTGTAGCCCCATCTATTGTAAGTGTCATTCAATTGATAAATCAAGCCTTTCCCAACGGATAAACTGAGGCTTCCACCCAGGGCATCCCATTTGTTGAGAGTCATGCCCATATTAGCACTGTAATATCCGAAGTCACGACAATCATAACCTCTTTCCGAACCGGATGATACATTGCAATTAAAGCTGTAATCGGGACGGAATCTAATCCAAGAATAGGTACCCATGGCATATTCCCGGTAGGGATCGGCAGAAAGGGATCGATTAGTCGCTTCTGCCCAAGCACTGTAACCGTAGCTTTTGACATAGTTCTCCGTCGCATCTCCGGAATATTCAAAGTTACAGCCCGCTTTTTCCATATCGCCTTCCCAAAAGTAACCGGCATCGAGTTTGATGTCTTTTGTGATTCTGGTATAGTATATTTCCAAATCCCAATTATTCGGCCTATACTTCAAGTTCAAGCTCTCAAGGGCTCCCTGTAGTTCCTCGCCGGTCTCACTGTCGTTTTTCTGGATAGAAAGAGTAGTGTAAGATCGGATCCAGAGGTCTTTGAGAAATTCCCACTTGATCCCGCTGTCAAAGACGTGGTTGTAATACCCATCGTTGGTACGGCTGATCAGAGTTCCTCGGAGGTAGAGCCTTCTCCAGTTTGGGATGACCGATAGCACCTGATAATAATCATTGGAATTGATGATGTAGTCTTCGTCCTTGATCTCTTTATCAATCGCTCCCAGGATGCCATAATTTACCGCTTTGTTATTTCCTGTCAGCTTGAACGCAAGCTGCGGTTGCACAATATTGCGTGAATAAAATATCTCACTGTTGACGCCCAAGGCATCGATATCCTCGGTAAAAAAGAAGCGATTCTCATTGAAATACTGCGGATATTTACTATTATACACATCGGAAGCGTTGTCCATCGGGACATCGCTATAATCCGGGTTCATGGAAACCTTGATGCGGGTTCTGCTGCCGGGATTGAAGGCGATATCCATCCCGACATTTTCGGGGTCATAGCTTTGGGTTTTATTCACCAAGTCGTAACTTTTTACATAGTAGGGCTTGAACTGGAGGTCGAGACTTTTCTTGACTTTGTGGGTCAGCGTGATATCCTTTCCGGCTGCAAAATAATCCAGCCTTTGTTCAGTATCGGCATAAGGTGCAGAATAGAAGTCCTTTTCCTTGCCATAATAGCGAGTACAGATCACTTTCCACTGATACGGACACTTTTGTTGAAAGCGCAATTCGCCCAAAGGTATGGTCATCAGCACCGTCCAGATACTGTCACCGATATCGCTTTCATAGCTGTAGGAGCTATTCCACTGATTGTCAACACCCATATTTGAGTTACGTACGCCATCATAGAGACTTCCGTTTGGCATAGCAATATAGTAATAGGCAAAAAATGCTTCCGGGATGGTGATCAGTTGGATGCGAACAAAGTCACAATCATAGCCGTAATCCCTGGAATTATAGTTTCCGATCATGAAATCCGGAGTCATTTCACTTTCAAAGAGGGCGTATAGATTGTCTTCATCATACCAGAGCCAGGTATTGGTGGGAGTGGCTTCCAGCAGCTTGTCTTTGGGGTCCACTCGCACATAATCCGAGATCCTGTTGTCAGCGGTCTTGACCGGAACTTTGGAATATGGTATTTCTATGGCATAGATGTAAATAGCAGTAAACAAAGCAAGTATCAGGACAACGACTCTTTTCATGAAAACCTCAAGCAATATTGATATTGACAGGATTACTTTCCTAAAAATATGATATCTTTGTCAATATAATAGTTGGAGCGTGCATATACAAAGCTCTGACTACGACACAGGCGTGTCTGTTGCAAAAGATGATTTAGATCAACCGAACTCGGTGAACGGATTTGGCTTCAGATAGAACTATGGAATAATCCTGTAGGATTTGGGCGGGCAGGAGATTTATCTGTCTCTGGAATAGGAAAAGGGGCATTATGAAAGCAAAGACTATTTATCTCATTATTGCAGTACTGGTAGTAGGCTGGTTTGTGAGCGATATCATACGATCTGTACATGAGTTTGATTATGTAGGTATGAAAAATGCGATTCAAGAGCAGATAACTGCGGATTGGATTGGGGGTAGCGGAAATATCGGAACCATCACAGTTCTGAAAATCAAACCCTCAAACTGGATCAAGATCGATAAAGTATCCAAAACCTATAGCTGCGACATGAAAA
Source organism: Candidatus Cloacimonetes bacterium HGW-Cloacimonetes-1 (assembly GCA_002841975.1). GTDB lineage: Bacteria > Cloacimonadota > Cloacimonadia > Cloacimonadales > Cloacimonadaceae > PHBQ01. The sequence continues at coordinate 7,311 of PHBQ01000038.1, read as the reverse complement.
TCACCGGTAACTACACCCTCAGAGATGGAAAACCGGACCAGGCAATACCATTCGAGATCAATCACAAGATGGAGGTGATCAAAGGTAAGCCTCGGAGTATTCGCCGAGCGGGATAAACATTTGATCCGCAATTAAATATATCCCAAAATCCTGTGATTTCCGGGGAAGTGGACTATATTGTACCAATATGAACTAATGGCGGCAATGCTCCGTCTGCTTCCGGGCTTTCCTGAAGGAGGAAATCATGACCAAGGTGATCTATGCCATAATTGCAATTGCGATTGTTATCTTTGCAGTGAGTAAGTTTTCCCTGCTTGACGATTTATACAATTCCGGTAAAATGAAAAAAGGTGTCCAAGATCAGATCAAATCGGATTGGATAGATGGCAGCTTGCAGATTACCCGTATCAATGTCAACAAAGTAAAACCCTCAAATTGGGTTCTGGTTGATAAAGCCACGAAGACCTATACGTGTGATATGAAGATAATCGGTAACTATACCCTCAATTACGGAGATCAAAGCAAAACTACTCCTTTTGAGATCACGAAGAAGATGGAAGTGGTCAAAAGTGAACCCTATACTATCCGCCGTGTGGGATATTAGTATTATCCTTTGACACAAACACAGCCGTCACCTAATTGGAGCAAATGAAGATAATATTACTTGGCATCAATTCCTCCTGGTATCAGTCCTGTCTTGCCCTATATTATATGCGGGCAGTAATCTCGGACATTCCGCATGAAGTGGAAATTCAGGAACATACCCTCAAAAACAGACACTCCGAGATCCTCGAAATCCTCTCTGTGTCAGGTCCTGATGTGATCGCGATCTCCGTATACCTCTGGAATCGGGAATACATCCAAAAACTGGTGCCGGAAATCCGCAAACTTTTACCGCATACGAAGCTGGTATTTGGAGGTCCGGAAACGGATGCCCTGAGAAGTAGGATACAAACTCTCAGCAGTGATGTATTCATCATTGGCAGTGGGGAAGGAGCATGGCATCGGTTGGCGGCAACGGACTTTGCAGAAAACGGAGAGCTTGATGCCGAACCAACGCTTCCGCTAGCCAGCATCCCTTTTTGCTACACGCCTGAAGACAAGGCAAATATTGGCGGCAAGCTGATCTATTATGAAGCCGGTAGGGGCTGTCCCTTTGGCTGCGTTTATTGTCTCTCTGCAGAGGATCATCGAAATGAGATCCGCTTTGATGTAAACAATCCATCGGATCTGGCCCGGATGAAACAGGAACTCGATGCCATTGTGGCACTGGAACCGCGCACCGTTAAATTTATTGATCGCAGCTTTAATATTCACAAGGCTCAAGCTCATGCCATCTGGAAACATGTCTTTGGATTAAATGCTGAGTTTCACTTTGAGATTTATCCGGATTTGCTGACAGAGGAGGACTTGTTGCTCCTGGAGCAAGCCCCTGCGAACCGCATCCGCTTTGAAATCGGGGTTCAGTCCACCAACGATACCGTGATGCAATCCATCCAGCGCCACTCCCGTTGGGATAAGATAATGCCGATCTTACAGGCTCTCCGTTCCCGTACCCGGATCAATATCCACAGCGATCTCATCGTGGGTCTCCCGGGCGAGACTGCCGCATCCATCATTAGATCGTTCAACGATCTGGCTATGTGCTACCCGCACGAGATCCAACTCGGTATGCTAAAAATACTTCCCGATACTCCCATGCAGGAAATCGCCAAAGCGCGAGGCTATCTGTGGCAGGATTTCCCGCCTTATCAAGTGATGCAATCGGATTGTTTGAACTTTGCGGATATCTGCTCTTTTGATGACGCAGCTCACGCGATTAACCTATACTGGAACAAGGGAGAGTTCGATCTATGTTTTCGCCTCTTGTATCAAAGCATGGAACCCTTTGATCTGGTGAAGGAGATAATGGCTCTGCACAAGTCACTGGACATCCCTATTCATAGCCTGGAAAGAATCAAGCGCTTTCGTGTGTTCAAGCAGCTGCTACAGAAATTCCCAGATATCTCTGCTGCCTTCCGGGAAGACTGTCTGCGCAGTAATATCGTCTATGCCAGCCTCTAAACAGAATAATCAATTGTACCAATATGGCTTCATAATCCACAGTAATCAACCCACCACGGGATTTTCATCCCGCAGCGGGTAATTACTATTTAACCTAGTCATAGAATGCATAGCCACACAAACCGACAAAGTGCCCAAACTCCTAAAAGTCAAACTGTATTAGCAATTAACTCATACCGAAGGGTATGCAATTTCTGTTCAATTCTGCGTTTCAAGTGTATCTCATAGTAATAGCGTTATTTATCGGAATCACAGCATCAAATGTCGTGGTATTATTTGCCGGTTCGGGTATAGACCGATGGTAAATTTTACCATCCAGACTTCCCCAGATGCCTCTAGTCTGGACGCGAGTGTCGTTCCGATAATAACACAAAACCTACGGAGTCAGATTACAAGCATGTTCCGACCGCACTGAGTGACGACCATACAATAGGAACCATTACGTACATGACTCTTTCCCGTGTATAGAGGTTGCTCTAATCTACAATAAAAAAATTTGCCCCTGATTAGATATCAGTTATAATGTTGGATATAATGGTGATGGTTGCAAACCCGGCCTAATAGATATCCTATCATAGATGGCGGGTGACATTATAACTATCTGCTAAAAGCGGATATAATAGAAAGGAGATAACATGAAAAAACTAGCTATTCTACTGTTGGTATTGATACCGATAGCCTTACTTTCCATCGAGTTTACAGATTATACAAATCCAGTGTCCTTTGGACAGGAGGCGTACCTGAACGGGAATTTCAATTTCAAAAGCGGTAATCAAGATCAAGCAAATTACAACGGTCTGTTCAATGGTAACTATTTGATTTATTACAACAGCTTACCTTTCAACTGGAAGGTGGGAACAGACGGTAAAATTGAGTTTAGTCGTGGCCCCAACACTGCTGATGATGCGGAAACTGGCTACAGTGCAACGGCTTTTGCAAATGCAGACAGATACTTTAATGATACCGAGTTCTTTGGTTACGGCTCACTGAACCTGGGATACCGGAAAAACATGGCTATGAACGATGCTGATGATCCTTATGCCAAGATAGGTGTTGGTCTGGGATATGGCAGAGTCATTGATGCTACAGTTTTAGCAAAATCCATGCGGATTATAGACGAACTGATGAAGTTTAATGTCATCAACGGCGAACTTTCTACAGGCGGATACATCGAACTGGCTCAGATTATCGAAAAAGTAGGCGAATACGAAACCAAGTATGGTGGAGTTGAATACAAGAAATACTGGTATGAAGACATGGAAAAAGTCCTGGCAAAAGAAGGACTGCTGCCCGAAGGTAACCTCAAGGCCTTGGGTCTGGTAAGATTACAGGAAGTATTGGATCAAAGATTTAGCAGCCGCAAATATGGCTGGACCCTTCGTGGCGGTATTGGTTATGTGCTGTCAAACTATGATGGCAGTGATTCAGACCCCTCTTTGGATGTTTCATTTGAATATGCCAATCCGATCTCAAAGAAGCTGCAGTTCATCGAACGCATGGACTATTCCACAATTCTTGCCGACGAACTGGATCATATGATCGTAAACAAAGCTTCACTTACCTATGAATTGTCCACATTGGTAGATTGGGAAAATGCACTGATTACTACTATCACCGTTCCCGGTGCCAGCAATGCAGAAAACCTGATCGACAATAACTTCAAATCTACATTCTATTACTATGTAACAAACAAGATCAACCTCAACACATCACTCACATTACATTTGTATGGTGATGGCGTAGATAACAACGGTAATGATGACCTCGACACAACATTCTTTTTCGGTATGGCATACCGTCTGAGATAATATAACTATCCACTCAATCACAGGGAGTACTTCGGTGCTCCCTTTTTTCTGTTGATCTATGGCAAAGAAAAAAGCGTGGTGTATGATCCCACGCTTTTTTTACTTAGGAGATTACAGATAGGAGGTTCATTTCGGAGCGATGTGAATATTCCCGATTTGCATAAAGGGGATTATTGAGCTCCCAGTATTGATGGTCTCTGCCGATATGGCTTTGATATTGTTAAACATTTCGATCAGATTTGCGGAGATCATAGTTTCGCTGATCGGGTATGCCAATTTCCCATTTTCGATATAATAGCTGTTTTTGAGAACAGCTGAAAAGTCTCCATTCGCGTTGGGATTGCCATAAGAAGCTCTCACGCAATAGATACCTTTATCTATTCCTTTGATCATTTCTGCAAAAGGGATGTTTCCATTTTGGATCACTAAATTGCCGTTGTCTCCCACCGTCCGTTCTTTTCCGGTTTTATTTGCTGCAAAGATCGTGATCGGATAATGTTTCAGCACTCCATTTTCGACGATGGTGGCATCGGGTGCCAAAAAGCCATCGGAGGTAATAGGTGAAACTGCACAGAATCTCTCGTCATGCGGTCGGGTATGGATCGTGAGCTTTTCATCAAATAGCTTTTGTCCCAGATGATCCGGATATTTACTGGTTTTACGGATCAGAGCGCCATCACCAATTTGCCCATCGAGCATGGTCTCCAGCAAATCAACTCCCACAAAGGGAAAGAATATCACATCTCCCACAAAGTTTTCCGGGATAGCTTTGGTTTCGGTCTGCCCAATGCTCTGTTTGATCAAATCCTCCGTGAAATTGAGGGACAGCAAGTCTTGGTCCAAATCTGCAATGGAAAAACCATTGTAGTTCATGGAAGAGGTTTTATTGCTCTCTTTGGCAGTAAACATCGTCACAAAACTGTAAAATCCGGAGCTAAATTCAAAATCGACTCCATTACTGTTCGTGTAATAGCGATGTCCCACCCGGTACGTCATAGTGGCATCAAATTGCACCGAAGGATATCGCGAGATCATCTGCGCGGCAAATTCCTGTAACCGTTCACACAGTTTGTCAAAGTCACCCTGGAGCACTCCTCCAGTGCCGACCACGGGATCCTGGAAAGGAGATATATCAAAAGCGGGATCGGGATTAGCAACTATTACATTTTGCATCAAAGTATCGATGGCAGAGTTTATCGCTTCCGGATCCAACTGATTGAGGACAGTGGATGCTTGCTTTTGATCCTTGATTACGGTTAGCCCCAGATTGGTCGACTGCATGGAACGCAAAAGATTGAGCTCTTTGTAAACCAGATTAAACTCTTGAGTCTCGGTTTGCATCAGAGATAGGCTAAATTTATCTGCGCCTTTGGTACGTAGCTGTTCTGCCGTAGTTTTGAGCATTTCACGGTTGTTCATTTTTTACCTCCGACATTGACTTTGCACTTCAGGGCAGGACCACCCATCCCCACAGGGATAGGCTGTTTTTTGCCACACATTCCGGAACTGGTCCAGTTCATATCATCCGAAACCATGGAAACTGTTTTGAGCAGATCAAATGCCACTCCGGAGATCGTGGTTTCTTTGATTGGAGATCCCAGTTTACCGTTTTTGATTTCATAACCAAGGGTTACGCCAAACATAAATTCACTGGTCATATCGGCCTGGCCATTGGATGGAGTGATCAGATAGTAGCCATTTTCGATTGATGCTATCATCTCGGACAATTTGTCCTGACCGGGCACTACAATCGTGTTCCGCATGCGGATCAGAGGTTCATCGGAAAAGCTGAAGGCACGGGCATTACCGGTGAGTGGCTGTCCCAGCCTTTCGGCAGATTCTTTGTTTTGCATAAAGTTCTTTAAGACGCCATTCTCTATGATCATGCAGTCTTCGGCTGTGGTGCCTTCGTCATCTATAAAGACAGGAACCGGACACAGTATCCCGTCCCAGGTATGGGCGATGTCGATCATTGTGACCAACGGGCTGGCTACCACTTGGTTGAGGTAGTCACCGGCGATCGAGCCATTGATGACCAGATCTGCCTCGGTGGTGTGTCCGATGGCTTCATGTGCCAAAATGCCTGCCAGCTTGGAATCCAACACCACGTCAAAGGTGCCAGGCTGGGCAAAAACTGCATTTTTTTTATCCATCAAGATTTGGTAGATGCTGTCTATAGAGGCAAAGAGATCTTTGGGATCGCTGAAGTTATCTTCAAATTGTCCCAAACCTCCCACTACTTCATGATGCTGCAACGGCTCTCCATTATGAGTGATGTTCAGCACAATAGCGATAAAGGAACGGGGAGTCATCGAATGAAGCTCTGAATTCTCGGTGTTGATTATGTGTTTATCCATCTCCAGTTGAGAATAGCTCAAAGTGCGGGTAGTCAAATCCGGATATTTTGCCACGATGTAGGCATCGAGTTCTTTCAAAAAGTCAGACTTTTGTTGCGATGTCCACAACGTCTTCCGGGTGAAATATTGATAATCGCCAGACGCAGTGTTGGATGGTAGCAGTACCTTTCCCTTGTTTGCACGGATCGAGAGATACTCCGCATTGGCAGCCGCTTTGCGGATCACTTCTTTCATACTGTCGGGATTAATAATCGGTGAACTTGCCAAACCCCAAACTCCATTTTTGAAGGTCCGGGACAAAAGTCCTCCACCGGCTGAAACATTGTTTTGGATCAATGTTCCATCGATCATGGCCATAGAGATCGACCTGTTTTCCTGAATCTTGAGTTCTGTGTAGTCCATACCGGGCTGCAAGAACTGAGATAAGCTCATAGCTTTCATACACGTCTCCTGATAGTTTGTGTTATCATTTACAATAGTATTGAGCAATCTGTGCGCCAATTGCAGTAAAATAGCCAAAGTGTTCTCTGGTAAGAACATACGCTTGCATTGCCTGGCTCCGTTCCTATGAGATATATCATAATGATATGTCATAACTATATAGATAGAACATATTCAAATACCAAGTAAGCTCGAGGTGCTTGCGTGGCGATTCCCTGGTCGCGACGAGGGAATCACGAGGCGTTCACGAGGGGATCACCTGCGAGTGGAGTAGGGGCGAGTTGCGCTCGCCCATTTTACAAAATGGAGGTTCGCCCGTTTTGCTGCTCCCTCTTCCGTATCAAACACGCACTCCCCTCTCCCGTTCTGGGAGAGAGGTCGGGTGTTCATTTCTCCCCTCTCCCGTTCTGGGAGAGGGGTGGGGGTGAGGGCGAGCTAAAACCTAGACTACGCTCATGTTACATAGTGTTACCCCTCCGGGGTTCAGGTTGTGTGGTGCGGTTGGTCCTGAGGTTGCGCTGCGCTCCACCTTAGACTTTAAAAGTATCACCTCTCCGAGGTTCAGGCTGTTGACAAAGTCCCGGGGATTGCACCTAAGTCCGCAGGACGATATTGTATAACACGGTACGCAAGTGCCGTGA
>PHBQ01000037.1 GCA_002841975.1 Candidatus Cloacimonetes bacterium HGW-Cloacimonetes-1 | reverse complement strand
TTGGCTTTATCCTGGCTCTGTGGTCGGGAAAATCCAATGCCAATATCTACCCTTTGCAGTTTGGCATCGCGTTTGCAGCCATCTTGAAGGGACCATTTATCATCATCGCAAATCGCAAATTGATTACACATCTGATGGGTTACCTGATCCTGGAAAATGGGATATTTATGCTGTCCTTATCGGTCAGTAAAGAATTGCCGCATGTCGTGAGTTTGGGCGTATCGCTGGACATCATGCTCAGTATTCTGATAGCAGTATTGTTTATCAATAAAATTGGCCCGGGGTTTGACCTCGGGACAGACCGGGATCATACGGGGATGGAACAATGATACTGATACTACTCGCTATTCCGGTGATTTTGGCTGCCTTGAGTTGGGGGCTGCAAAACCGGCGCGTCAATAATGGGATAATGCTCTTTCATGCTGTGGGGCATTTTGCCCTGGCTGCTTTGACGCTGCTCAACCTCAGAGACATCCGCACAATCCTGGGTTTTGATGCAATCGGCGTCTTCTTTTTTGCGATCTCAGCACTGCTCTATCTGAGTGTTGTAGTCTATGGACTGCGCTACGACTTGGGAGACCGTGGGAGAAAGCACAGCATCTATACGATCTGTATGTTGTTTTTTGTCACGTCGATGGACGGAGCTGTATTGTCTCAGGATTTGGGCTTGATCTGGGTATTTATCGAAACGACTACCCTAGCCACCGCAGTTTTGATCAATCACGAGCAAGGTCGGCAATCCCTGGCAGCAGCCTGGAAATACCTGTTTGTATGCTCGATTGGTATTGCCATGGCTTTTGTGGGACTTTTGATTCTCTTGATCGCCCAGAGCAACAACGGCACTCTGGTGATCGGGGAGCTTTATCGGTATTCCGGAACTATCTCTCCGTTTTGGCTCAAAATTGCCTTTGTCTTTCTCTTGGTAGGATTTGGCACCAAGATTGGGCTGGCACCCCTGCATTTTTGGCTCCCCGATGCCCATTCGGAAGCACCGGCACCGGTATCTGCACTTTTATCGGGAGCACTGTTAAATGCTGCGTTAGTTCCCTTACTGCGAGTATTTGGTCTGATGAAACTGTGCGGTTTGCAAGCTCTGGCGCAAAACCTCTTTCTCTTGATGGGTATCAGTTCCATCTTTATCAGTGCCGTATTTGTGATCCGAATGCAAAATTACAAACGTCTATTGGCATATTCTTCGATCGAAAACATGGGGATTGTGCTGGTCGCTTTTGGGATCGGTGGACTCGCCACCACCGCTGGATTGATCCATATTCTGGGGCATTCCCTGGTCAAAGCCGCGTTTTTCCTGACTGCCGGAAATATCTATGGCATCTACCACCACAAGGATTCCACCCGGATCACCGGTATGAGGGATACAAATGCTCCCACGGCGTGGCTGTGGCTGCTCTGCTTTGTGTTGCTCTCCGGACTGCCACCTTCTCCCATTTTCCTCAGTGAATGGTTCCTGGGAGTAGAGATGTTGCGCAGCGGCGCATATTGGCAATTTGGGATTGTATTTTTGCTCTTGACTGTGGTTGTCGCCGGCATCGGTAAGATAGTATTGGGAATGAGCATGGGAAAGTCCGATCTCAAAGCCAAAGTTCATTGGACGCAGATCTTCGCCCCATCCATGCTGCTCTTGGTGGCAACTATCTTTGGCATGCTGATACCCGCATATCTGGGTAACCTATTCACAGAAATCGGTCTCCTGTTTTAGCTAATCCACCTTTTATTGAGGTTCGGCTCTGATCTTGCACAATATATAGATGTCCAATATGAATATAGAGGTTGCTAACTATATGAAACTCAGAATGTTCTTGTCAGTTATTGTCATCTTGGCCATACAAGCACTGTGCGCACAGAGCGAACAGGTTTTATTGCGTGACCTTGCTACTGCCCGGCAAGAACACAAGCTGATCTCGCAGACCAATCTCCTGATCAAACTTGCCGATTTGGCGATCAAACAAAAGGACACTGCTGCTGCTCTCAAATATTACGATGAGGCATATGAAGTATGCGTACAGCGGCACCACTGGCAAGACCAGATCTTTGTAGCCTCTCATTTGGCAGAGGTTTATAGCAGCTCCGGAGCACTGGACAAAGCTCTGCAATGGTATCTGACGGCACTGGAGATTACCCGCAAACATGGTGATCCCAATCGTGAATCCATGCTGCACAACAACCTGGGCATCATCTATCTCAATATCGGTTCCTACGACAAGAGTTTGGAGCACTACATCACAGCCCTCGAACTCAAGAAAAAAGCGGGGGACAAAACCGGGATCGCCAATGCCCTCACCAATATGGCAGTCTATTACATCCGTACCGAGAATTATCAGACTGCTCTGCAATATCAAAAGCAGGCTTTGGAGATCCGCCAAACTCTGGGAGAGCAAAGCATGGTGGCAGCCACATACAATGCGATCGCCGTCACTCACCGTCACTTGGGCAATATTCAGGAAGCTTTCCGGTATTTAAACATGGCATTGGATATCTATCTACGCTTGGGGAATACTGCCAAAATCGCCAGTTGCTACAACAACATGGGTGTGCAATATCTCTTTATGAACGACCTTCCCCGCGCCAAAGAGTATTACCTGATGTCTTATGAACTGAAGAAAGACTCCTCCGATGCCTACAGCGTGCTCTCTACCCTGAACAATCTGGCGGATATCTCCCTCAAATTGCAGCAATTTAATGATGCCAAGAAGTATCTGGATCTGGCAAAACCGTATCTGGAGATCAACCAATATCTCGACCTCAGTAAATCCCTCAACAAACTTTATTCCGAGTATTACGAAGCTATGGGCAACAGCAAACAAGCCCTGGAATATTTCAAAGCCTATCATGCCGCAAACGATAGCCTCTTTAACGTCCAAAAGCAAAACCAATTGAATGAGATGGAAGTCAAATATGAAGTCTTGCAAAAGGAAAAGCACATCGAACTGCTGACTCGTAACAACGAACTCTCGAAGCGGAACCTGATCAAAAGCCGTCAACTCCGCAACTACCTGATCATCATTATTACCTTGATCATTGCTTTGGGCTTGGTTCTGATCCGGCGTTACCGGGAGACTGTGCGGCTCAACCGGCATATCTCCAGCCATCGTGAAGAGCTGAGAAACCTCAATCAGGATCTGGAAAAGAGAGTCCAAACGGAAGTGGCGATTCGCCAGGAACACGAGCAGAAAGCGCTCCAGCAGTCGCGCTTGGCTATCCTGGGGGAACTGGCTGCCGGAATAGCCCATGAACTCAATCAACCGCTGCAAACTCTCTCTCTCACCATCGAAAACATCCTCTTTGCCCTTCAGGACGAGCCTTCCGGAGTCGATGTACTGGAAAAGAAGATGAGCTATTTATTTGAAGATATCAGCCGCATGCAGAGCGTGATCGAGCATATCCGCCGTTTTTCAAAGCAATCCGGGGATCAATCGCAGAGTAGTTTTGCCCTCCGGGAATGCATCGATAGCGCTATAGCACTGGTGCGCGATCGGTTTGCACAATGCCACATCTCACTACAGTGTCACTATCCCGAAACTGCCATCTACATCACCGGTAATCAGTATAAATTTGAACACGTGATCATCAATCTGCTCACCAATGCCAAGGATGCAATCCTGGACAAACGTGGGGATGCTACCCCCGGCACCGACGAAATCCGCATCGAAGTGGTTCTGAAAAAGCTTGGCGTCTGCATCCACGTGCATGACCAGGGCTGTGGTATTGCCGCCGAACACCAGGATACAGTTTTTGACAGTTTCTTTTCCACCAAACCCATTGAAAAGGGAACCGGCCTGGGCCTTGCCATCGCCAAGGGTATTATCGGAAACATGAATGGCAGCATCGGGATAGATTCGCAACAACACATCGGAACCACTGTCACGATCAGCCTCCCCATCGAGCCGGAGAGCTCGGTGTAAGCTGCAAAGGATAACAATATGGAACTCAAAGTTTTGATCTTGGACGACGAACAGCGCATCAGTGAAGAGCTGCGCGACTTCTGCACTCGCAAAGGCTTTATAGCAAAGACTGCAGACCGCCCCTCCCTCGCCTTTACGATGCTCGAGAACGAAGATTTCGACGTACTCATCCTCGACGTCAAACTGCCGGAAATGGATGGTTTGCAAGTACTGGAAATAGTCAAAACAAAGCATCCTGATCTTGAAATCATTGTCATCTCCGGGCATGGAGACATCGATACGGTGATCCAGGCTCTGCGTTCCGGAGCGATCGATTATCTCAAAAAGCCATTCCGGCTCAATGACCTGATGATTGCCATCGAGAGAACCACGAAGTTTGTGCACCTCCGGCAAAATATCAAAGCCCTGAAGACAGATAATTCCCTGATCTCTGCCGAACTGGAACGCAGTATCGAAAAGAACTTTATCGGCGAGAGCCCGGCGATCCGCACTATCTTGCAGGATGCCATCCAAGTGGCAGCCTTTGCCGATACTTCCGTCATCATCAATGGCGAGAGCGGTACCGGAAAAGAGATCATAGCCCGGATCATTCACTACGCCAGCCCCCGCAAAGCCCGGAAATTTTGCCCCGTCAATTGTGCCGCCATTCCGGACAACCTCTTGGAGAGCGAATTCTTCGGCTACAAAAAGGGAACTTTTACGGGCGCACTCAGCGATAAAAAGGGTTATCTCGAACTCAGTGAGGGCGGGACCCTGTTTTTGGACGAAATCTCCGATATGCCAGCCAATCTGCAATCCAAACTGCTGCGCGCCATCGAAGAAAAAAGCTATATGAAGCTGGGGACAGGAACCGAAAACAAAGTCGATCTCCGCTTTCTCTCTGCAACAAACCAGGATTTGGAAGCACTGGTGGCAAGTGGCGGATTCCGCAACGACCTCTATTATCGGCTGGCTGCCTTCAAAATCACCATCCCCCCGCTGCGAGAACGCAAAGAAGATATCGAACCTCTGATCCTCTATTTTGCCCGCTATTTTTGCCAACGTAACGGCTTACCTATCCCGGCCATCGACAAATCGCTGGTCGATGAATTGTGGCACTACGATTTCCCCGGCAACGTGCGTGAACTAAAGAATCTGGTAGAACGTGCCTTGATCATCAACCGCAGTGGTAAGCTGGGTATCAACGACTTTCCGGTGTACAACGCACCCGGCAGCAATGCCAACCAAGGATTGATCCAAAATCAGGTGGAACAGCTCAAAGCAGCTCTCAAAGCCTCGCATAATAACCAAAGTAAAGCCGCCGAAAGCTTGGGTATTTCTCGTTTCGCCTTGATCCGGCTCATGAAAAAATACGACATTTAAAAGCAAGCTACCGGAGCTTGCCAAAGCTCCGCTCCTGTATCTTTTCGCGGATAATTGGCATCTTTTGGCTAGTGTATGCACAGCAAGATTTATATTTAAAAGAGGAACACGGATTCAGCATTACTGCCAAATCCGTGTTTTGTATGAAGGAGAGAGTGTTCAGGTTTATTTTGTCATTGTCATTTTGTGAGTTAGTGTTCCTTCGGAGGTATTGAGTTTCATTATGTAAACTCCGCTGGTAATCGATGCACCATTGTTGTCCTTGCCATTCCACACAAATACATTTTCGCCTTTGGAGGGATCGACAGGATTTGATTTATGTACCAATTGTCCGCGGTTGTTGTAGATTTGAATCGTGACAGGAGTACTATGGGTCAAAGTATATTTTACACTCGTGCTGGGATTAAAGGGATTGGGGTAGTTACCCAGAATACGATTGGAGGATATAGCTAAGTTGTCGTCATTGGCAACCGGTGCTTGTAGAGTGATCTGTCCAAAGCCTGCATCAGTATGCATGCCTGTATAATTATCGGCAGAATTGCTGCCATGAGCCAAAATTATCGGGTAGCTGATTCCGGTAGTTAATATTCTATCATATTGGTCTCCGGAGTTTAATGGAATACTGAAATGCAGCATTGTGACCCCGCCGGTTTCTGTCGCCTCGAGCAGTGTGATATTGTCTGTTCCGCCCAATGATACATCCGAAGCGTGGGTTTGGCTGGAAGTGCCAAAATCATCCCGGATATGTCCAACACCTGCGGATACATAGCCTAGGATATAATTTGCATTCTGCATGATGTTTGTTGGCTGTAACCCAACTGCGACCCAACCTGTTGTGGGTGCTGATAGTTTTGCCTCTAAGTCCTGAGCATTGGCAGATACGCGATACTGAAAAGTTACGTTAGCCACGGTTACTTGCTGCCAAGCAGACTGGGCAAAAATTGGAATACTGAGTAACAAAACTGTTGCGATGATAATTAGCTTTTTGTTCATGATTCTGATCTCCTTGTGTTTCAATACCTATATAATAAGTAGGAGTTCACGGGAAAGCAAATTAATTTTTTAAGATGATCCCGGTACACCGTAGCCGGAGGATGCTGATCCTCCGCAAATGAAAAGACTCGGAGCTACGAAAATCCCGGTACGGGAACCGAAAGTTCTTTATTATCTGAGGAAAAACACTGTATAGACCACATACACGGTCAGCAGTATTCCGCCTTCCACTCTGTCCAGTTTGTGCCGTTTGAAGGAGAACATAAACACAAACAACAAGACAGATGCCAGAATCATCAGCACAAAATCGATATTGAAAGACTCCCGGTAGCCGGCAGGGGTGATGAGCGCAGAAACTCCCAAAACCAACAGGAGATTGAAGATATTGGAGCCGATAATGTTACCAATTGCAATATCGGGATGTTTCTTGAAAGCCGCGACCGCCGAGGTCACCAGTTCCGGTAGCGAAGTCCCTGCCGAAACAATGGTCAGCGCTATCACTTTTTCACTGATACCGTACTGCCGGGCAATGATTACCGCTTGTTTTACCACAATGTTGCCACCCAAGATCAGTCCCCCCAGACCCAGCAATATGGTACCGATTGCTATACCTGCAGATGATGTTTTTAGCTGTGACACTTCCGGGATTCCCGTTTGGCTGATCTTCCAGCTGTAGAACAGGAACAAGCAAAACAACCCGATCATGATCAGCCCATCCACTCTGCTCAAAATGTTTGGCACAGAGGGTCTGAACCACTGGTCATTCACCAGTATCAGGACTATTACTGCTGCCAGGATGGCATAGGGAATCTCTTTCCAGGTGGTATTCTTCTGTACTTCCAGAGGGAAAATCAGGGAACTGATGCCCAGAATGACCAAGATATTGAAGTTGTTGCTACCGATCACATTACCAAAAGCCATGTCTGAATGACCATTGAGGCTGGACATGATGTTTACGATCAGCTCCGGTGCGGAGGTACCCAATGCCACTACAGTGAGCCCGATCGCAATCTCGGAAACGTGAAATCGCTTTGCCAGTGAGCTTGCGCCGCGGACTACCCAATCTGCCCCCAAGAGCAAACAGCTTAATCCGACTATCAGCAGCAGTATCGGAGTCATGATTTATGGAGTTTTTTTGGCTTTTTCGGGGGAAGCTCGGGAAGCATGATCCGGATTAGGTCGCTGAGGCGTTCCGAATCATCCCAATTATCTTCGGAGATGTAAAAGTAGTTCTTTGCCCCGGGGTAGGGCGGAGCTTCTTCGATGTCGCCCCAATACTCCCTGCCCGCTACGGTAGGCTTGATGTACAACTGATCATCACAGACCAGAGCGAAGATCAACCCATCGCAATACAATCCGTATTCCCCAAACATCTTTTTGGCGCTGACGTCACCCGCAGCTTGGATACTGCTCAATATAAAATCTACTGTTTCCTGTTTTGTGGACATGCTAATCTCCTCTCTGCCGAAGTGTATCTGATCGCCATACCACGGCTATATTTTAAAATAGAAAGTAGTACCTGAACCATTATCTTTTACATAGGTATAGGGCCGCCCCTCTCGCCAATCCCAATGCCCGGCACGTAGTTCTTCCTGTACCATTTTTTGCAGGATTTTACTAATCTGAGGATCGAGTGTCTGAGCGGATTTATCTGGGGTAGGATGCGAAACATTTTCTCTTTGCAGCATTTGCAATCTCCTTAGTTCCGAGATATTAACTCACTTTGACCATGTTACAAGCTTGTTTGGCAATATAATAATCTGGCTCTAAGCCAATACAACATTGAGTTTTGGCAGGGAGTATGTTGTCAACGTATTTCTCGGAGCAGGAATGCTGTACATATTATTCCTTAATTCTGCAATGAGGCAGTTTTGTGCCGTCCTACCGGACTCGACCTGAACTGGGGATTGCGTTCACGGCACTCGCGTGCCGCGTTACATTGTATCGTCCTGCGGACTGTTGATGGTCTCTTGGTCATGGTCAAGTAACTGCACACGCCCCGTGTGCACACAGTCGGGGCGACTGTGAATACGATGGTGCTTAGTACATCGAAACCTCATTAATTTGCAAGCCGTTAAACCTCGGAGAGGTGCAGACTTTTATAGCCTATGGTGCAGCGCAGCGAAACCACATTAATTTGCAAGCGGTTAAACCTCGGAGAGGTGCAGACTGTTGGCAAAGCTAGCCCGGCAGGGCGAAACCCGATAGCGATGGGTTCGGAGTGCCGCAGGCACGAAGACCCTCGTTAATGTTACAATCCCCGATAGAGCCCTTCACGGGCGACACAAACTTGGTTCCGACATCATTCCGTGTAAATATATGCCGTCCCGATGGGACTCACACCTGCCTTCAAACTTTGTTATCTACCTAAACTATCGTCCCGATGGGACTCACATATCCGAACCGATGCTTGCTACCTAAACTGGCGTCCCGATGGGACTTGCATCCGCCTCAATCCTTGTTATCTATCTGAACTGGCGTCCCGATGGGACTTTGTCAACAGCCTGAACCTCGGAGAGGTGATACTTTTATAGCCTGTGGTGCAGCGCAGCGAAACCACAGGTACATTCACAACCACAAAGCCAAGCCCTGGAGGGGCGACACTATGTAACGTAATTGAAGCCAGGGTTTCAATTTAGGATGCTGATCCTCCGCAAGGAAAAAAGATCGGAGCTTCGGCAAGCTTCGGTACGGAAGGCTCCGCAACTACAAAATCCGGTACTGCCACAGCTGTTTACTGGATACAGGTTGACTACAACACCAGCCTATCCAGTTTATTGCCGATTTCTTTGACCCGCATTTCCCTTTCAATCTCTGCAAATTCGTGTTTGGCAGCTTGTTTCACTACTCTTCCCTCTTTGAGGATGATAAAGAAATCACAGGTATCGGTAAGGGAAGAGAGGATGTGCGAAGAGATGATCAGGGTGCGCTTTTGGGCTTTGAGGGCTAGGATGATCTCGGTGATCAGGAGATTGCTTTGGATATCCACTCCGTTGAAGGGCTCATCGAGGATAAAGAGCTGGTTTTTTTGCAGCAATATCCCAGTAATTGCCAGCTTCTTTTTCATGCCCGTGGAATATGTGGAGGCAAAGCAGTCCAGGGGCAGATCAAAGACGTTTGACCTGTCGATATTCACGTCCTTGATCTTGCGGGCATTGCAGATAAACCGGAGATACTCCCTACCGGTAACCCAGGACATCATATAGGGATCAGTGGGGAGCAATCCGGTGTGGTTTTTCATGTCCGGATCTCGAAAACTGATATGGCCATTGTAGTTTATGGTTCCCGCCATGCAATTGAAGAGGGTGGATTTGCCAGCACCATTGGGGCCGATGATGCCATATACCATCCCGGGGTCAAATTGCAGATTGATGTCTATCAGAGCGTTTGTGAAGCCAAAGCTTTTGTTTAAATCTGTGATCGTAATCATGCTAAAATCTCCTTGAGCTGCCGATGCGCCAAGCTGTAAAAATATGGCACTGTGAAGAGTAACAAAGGGGGGATCACCACGCTGAAGCCCATCAGCATAGCTTCTTTGAGCTTCATTTCTCGGGGATATGCGACGTATTTTCCCAGCACCCCCAGGCACACTATCACCAAGCCCACGCTTTGAACTAGGACCAGTGAAACTACCCTTTGCGGATTGGCTATCATCAGTGCTGCAAGTGCCGGCAAGCTGAGGAGCAGTGTAAAGGCAATGGCAGTTAGCATTTTGTAATGCATGAACTTCCTGGCTGTGGTGGCAAAGATCCATACATAGTGCACATCTTCCATGTAGGAGTGAAATAGTGCACATAAAACGGAGGTGGCGATTATCACAAATATACCGATCCCGAAATTTGCATACAGAATCGAGATATAGGTCAAAAAATAAGCTCCCAAAAAGAGCAAAAAAGACAATCTGAACCCCACGACAAATTCGAAGGGATGCCGGGAAAAAGGTGTGGGGATCACAATTTGCCACTTCACTTTGAAGCTGAGCAGTGCCATCATGACGGCGACCAGAAATACTCCCAGAGCCGGCAGATAATTGGCTGAAATACCCAAAACCACAGTGAAAGGTAGAATGGTGATGGTGTTCTCCAGGAGGCGGATCTTGTAGTAATCTCTGCGGGAGAATGTGGTTTTCAAAAAGTCTTCCCGCTCGGGATTGCTCCAGGTGCTTACCGCAAACAAGGCTACAACGATATAGTATATCAAAGTTTTGGGTTGATGCATGAACGGTGTAACGGATATGAGCAAGAACATCAAAACAATGATCGAATAGTTCAGAATGGGATGAAGCCCCATCTCGACCACCATTCTGTGAATTCTGCGGATCTGCAAACGAATGTAATCAGCAATCATCTACGACTCTCCCCCTTTTCAGAAATGCTGCCTTGGTCCATATGAACGGGCGTGGTTTTCCCAAGTAGGGGATTCGTCTGGGCATCCTAATATCGTGCATTATATTCCTTTGGGGCATCACTATAGTATTTTGGCAGCGTTGGATTTATATGAGCGACAGGTCTGGCACAGTCCACTATCCAATCTGAAGCGACGGGATACACTATTGATGTACGTCCATTTGTGTCAAAGATATTATAATGGATATCTATGAAAATGTAGGGGCGAATTGCGTTCACCTTCAAGAAGTTTCTACCCTATTAGCAACACGGTCGCAATACGGACGCATTACGGACTCAATACGGACTTAGTCCGTATTGGGTCCGTATTGATACCGTAATGAGTCCGTAATGCAAGTAAGGAAGAAAATTGCAAAGAGTCACCCCAATTTGCAAATCAGGATCACTGTGACAAGTGGGGATAAGGCTTTATTGGGTGGAGAGTTATAGCGGACTGGTTTTAGACTGTGTCACAGTGCTTTTTAGACTGTTTTGGACTAGTTTAGATCACGTTTATTGCAAATTAGCGCTATTTTTAGACTACCTTTGGAACTATCTGTTTTACAGTGAAATAGCAGATTTTAGTAAATCCGCAACTGGAGTGCGATTGTGCCGATCAGAAAAAGGTCATCATTCTGAAAGGAGTCTATAATCTGGACCCGGTAGTCTAAATTAAAAGGATGGAGGACAACCTGAGCCCGCTTGGGATCAAGCTGGACACGTTTTATCGTCACTGCTCCATCAACTCGCACTGCACAGACAGCATTATCCGCTAAGCGCCAATCATAGCAACGTCTTATCAGCACCAAATCGTTATGTTCGATATTGGGCTCCATACTCTTGCCATTGACCCGAAACAGGAGATACTCTTCAGCTTGAGTTCTGAGGTAAGTTCTCGGTATTTCAATCTGTTGTAATGGCTCGTAATTGTCGGGCACTAAAACGGGTTCTCCGGCGGAAATTTCCGCAGACACGGGGAAGATTATGGTGCGATTGTAAATCGCTTCCACAGTATCGGTTAAGACTGGTTTACCATTGATGAACTGCACCTTCTTAGTCTTCTTATGCTCCGGCTTGATCTCCCAGGGTAAGGAGACATACATGCTACCTTCACCCCTGAGCAACCAGTTCAAGTTAATCTTCAACTCAGCCAATTTGGATAAAAAATCAGGGTCAGGCATCCGTTCATCTCGCTTATATCTACCTAAGGAATTATAGGAAATGCCCATTTCGTCTGCGAATTTCTTAGAAGTCATATTTAATGCTTTGATAACGATATCGAGCCGATGACCAACAGTGTAAGTTGCCATCTTATCCCCCTTTGTAAATAATCTCTATTGACAAATACCCGATTGGGTATCATAGTGCAACTGTGAACAACATAAATACCCAAAGATGTTGTGTCAAGAGATTTAGTAAATAGTGTGAATGTGCGGCGGAATATTCCGGCGGGGTTGGAAGTTGCGGAAGATACCGGAAAATCACAGAAAGGACTTCCCAACATCTTGCAAGACAGGTAAGTAGCACCCATATAAACAATGGGAGGCGCTTATGAAAGCGACGAGTTTTAAGCCGGTTAGCCGCATGCGGTGTGACACCCCCAAAAGCGACCACTGTGACAACCAGTGTGACAAGCACTGTGACACATGTCGTTCCAAACGGGTTAAATGCAATCTACCGCAAGAGTTGATAGCCTGTCACAGTGCTTTTAGCAAAATGACAGGGAAAACACCGACCACTGTGACACGTTTTGTCACAGTGGTTGTCACAGTGCTAGGCAATTATGCCGAAAGGTTGAGAATGTCGAATAAGAAGATTAGATCTGTCTGGCTGACCGTAGAAAGAGTAGCTGAACTAAAAGGCTGCTCAGTGCGGACAGCCTGGAGATATATAGGTAAGGGTAATATGCTTACCCATAAAGAGCAGATAGCCATCGGCTCAGCCAGAGTGGTCAAGACTTTTGTAATGACTGACCCGGCTCTGCTGACTGCCGAGATGGAGGACTGCAATTTACGGTGTGTGGTACCGGCTGAGTTTATAGAACGTAAAATCGAGCTGGGAGACAAGCAGATGAACAGCGCTTTGATCTATGGTTATAGTGAGAGTGACTCGGTGGGAGGCTATAATGAAGCTTTTTGATATCAACATCGAGGAATATGCGGAGTTCTATCAGGAAGTGATGACCTATGCCAATGCCAATCCGCATCACAAAATCAAGGCTATAATCATTGATGATGAAGCAGATAGCACTGGTGAGAACTCCGAACGGGTACATGTAGTGCGTTCTGAAGTTCATGTACCGCAAGTACCTGCGATGCCAATAAAGCACTATATACCGTATCAAGAGAAGCCAGATAGTAAAGAACTCGACCTCAGACCCAAAGACTTCATCTCCAATCAGCATGAACAGGAAGCCAGGTTATTCGGTCAGTTCTGCACGGTGGTAATGGATAGACTCAATTACTGTAACTCCCGGACAGCCGAGTGGAAACAGATAACCACAGACTTCAATAATAGAACCCTGGTGCCGGAGCTATACAATATAGTAGGCAGCCGTAATGAACGGGCTCTGCGTATGTGGATAGAGCGGTTCATTGATAATGATCAAGACATGTATGCCATGCTGCATAAGGGCAAGAATAAGAGCCGGGGACGTAAAGTCACCTATCTGGAACAGAACTACCTGCTCAGTAAGCTGCTTGGACCTAATAACATTAAAATCGGCTCTGCCATCCATAGCTTAAAGACGGCAGCCCGGCTGGGATGCTGTGAATCACCGACCAGTGAGCCAACCCTCAAACGCTGGTGCAAGGACTGGATTGAGAACCATCCTGCCGAGTGGGCACAGGCAACCAAGGGCAGTAAGTATGTAGCCGAACGCATAGTAAAGACGATCCTGCGGGATGACTCGATGCTCAAGGTCGGAAGTGTCTGGGTAGCAGATGGTCATAACTTAGCCTTTGATATCATCAACCCCAAGACCGGTAAAGCTCAACGCATGACCCTAATTCTGGTTCTGGACTGGGCAAGCCGATATCCGGTGGGAGCATCTCTGGCTGTAACGGAAGATAGCCAACACATCCTGACTGCCTTCCGCAATGGCTTCCTGAACTGGGGAGCGGTACCGGAGTATGTCTATTTAGATAATGGCAAGGCTTTCAAAGCCAAGCTCTTTCATGAGCAGTGGGATAACCATGACTTGGAGAAAGAACTGGCAGGCATCTTCCCCCGGCTCGATATCGGAGTAGCCTTCGCAGAGAGCTATAATGCCAAAGCCAAAGTAATCGAACGCTTCTTCAAGACCATGCAAGAGCAACTGGAACGCTTCGTATCGACCTTTAGAGGCTCATCCATAGCCGATAAACCTGCCACTCTGATGCGTAATGAAAAATGGGCTCAGAAGATGTTCAAGGGAGAGGCACCCACAGTGGAAGAGACGATGCAGCTGATTGCCTTCTATGTCAGACATGTCTATGGCGAGACCCCGCATGCTGCTCTGAAGGGTAAGACACCTTATCAGGTATTCAGCACTTCCCAACTGCCTCAGGAGCGCGTGGTCGCACCAGACCGGCTCAACTTCCTGATGCTGTCAGCAGAACGCAAGAGTGTCCGTAACCAGGGTATCAACTTAGATGGCAAGATATACTGGCATCCTGAGTTGGTAGACCAGATCGGCAAGCCGGTAGTCATTAGATACGACTATAACGATGCCCGATGGATACTGGTCTATGACAAGCATGACATCTTCATCTGCCAGGCAGAGATCAGAAGGACTCAACATGCCTTTATCCATGTAGCTATGGATAAACCAACTGCTCATAAAGAACTCAATACGGAATATAACCAAGTCAAGAAACTGCGCCGGGATACAGCAGCCAAGACCAAGAAGTGGATACGGCAGTCGCAGGAAGCAGTGGATAGATTAGTCAAACCTCTGCCTATCAGTACAGTGGAACTTCCCATGTTTGCCAATCAGCCGATGATCTCGGCTCCCCAGCCCAGCCCGGTGGATGAGATTGCCAGATTAGACCAACTGCTGATGGCAGAGACGGAGCAGACCGATTTTCAACCCAGTATAGAAACCCTAACAACCATTAAAGCTGATGCTGATATTGATGCTAATGCTGATACAGAGACATCTACTGAAGGCTCTTTAATCGAGACCCATACCTTCCCCGAACTGCTGAAATTAATCGGATTTAAATAGGAGAGATCATGAAACAAGGAATATTAGTCAGAACCGAGAATGTGATCAGCGCTGATAGCTGCATCAATTATCTGTTGGACAGACCCAAGATGGAGATGGTCGGACTGGGACTGCTTTATGGCAAGCCCGGACTCGGCAAGACCACCTATGCCAAACGCATGGCTTTCAGTAAGGGCTATGTCTATCTGAGATTAGAAGCCACGACCACTCCCAAGGCTTTTGCGATGGAGTTATTATCCAATCTCTATAAACGCTTCGGACTGGGAGAGTATATACCCTACGGCACAGCCAATAACCTCTTTAAGCTCTGTCTGCAGAGCCTGGAAGACCATCCTGATACCATTATCATTATCGATGAGATAGACTATGCCTTCCGGCATCCTCAGCTCTTGGGTGCGATCCGGGACATCGTGGATGAGACAACCGCAGTGGTCATCCTGGTCGGGATGCAGAATGCTAAAGACCGGCTGTCACAGATCAATGAGTACTACTTTGACAGATGCAATGTCTTCTATGAGTTCAAAGCTGTCACCAAGAAAGATGTCGGCCAACTCTGCCGGGATATTTTGGAAGTTCCCTTCGCTCCTGATGTGGTTGACTATGTCCACTTCAACTCCTGTGGTAACCTGCGTAAAGCCATGAAGCTCATCCACACAGTGGAAGAGATTGGTAAACACCGTAAACTGGCTAAGGTCAGCCAAGCAGATTTACAAGTCTGAGCTTACTATGACTGATAAAGAACTGCTCTATAACTTTGCCGGTCAATACAATCGACCTTTCACCTTGGAGACGATGGCTGCCTTTACCACTGTCAGCATCGAGAGCATACCTCCTATACTGGCAGAGCTGATCAAGACTGAGAAGGTCAAACAGATCGAATCTAATCCTGCCATCTATGTCCGCTGTAACCGCTACCATGCCACTTTAGGTTATCAGCACTACAAGGGTTGGAGCTTTGACCTGAGGTCAGTTCATCAACTCTTAGATATCTTAGAACAAGGCAAATATAAGTCGATTCGGGACATTGCCCAAGCCATCAACCGCAGCCGGCAGTGGGTGTATATCTACTTGGAAGCTTTGGCATCCATAGAAGTCATCAATCTGGTCGGCTACGTATATATCGTAGTCTCCAGAAAGAACGTGCCTAAGATCGGCAGGAAAGTCCAGAAGGGCATCCTGGGACAACTTCGCAACCTTAATAAGATGCATGCATACCGGCGCATAGACTGATAGCTAACAACTAACAATACAGACAGACGAGGGTATTACTATGACGAAAGAACAGAGAGAACGCTACCTGCGGCAAGATATCCATGCCCTGCGGGTCACCAAGTTCAAATGGACTGTTGACCAGTTCAAAGCTTTACTTAAGGAACTGGACTTTGGTGAATCCCTGACTGCTCTGGATGAGATGATCCTGACAGAACTCAAGCTTATACTGATGCGTGTCCGCATAACCGGCAAGCCTGATGAATATACCTATGACCAGCAAGGTATGTATATGCACTCTCTGATGAAGCGAGCCGGCTGGGATGAATACAGCCTGCGCACCTTTCTGATTACCCATTACCATAAAAGCCACTGGAACTTACTGGATGCCAATCAGCGCAAAGCCGTTATCGCTATGTTCCAGAAGTACGTTGCCAAACGCAGCCAAGCTGCTGCTGAGCAAGATGCTCTGCAGGACTATGACCAGAATCCCATCCCCGACCTCAATCCTAATAAAGAGCATAACTTAGAAAACAAGAAAAAGACTAAATCAAATAAAGCTAAAATAAACCAGGAGGTTTCAAATGGAAACGAACCAAGAGAAAAGTAAAAGCAGCAAAACCCCGATTGAACGTACAATGCTGGATGCCAGGGGCCGGGAAATCCCTCTCAAGTTAGTCAAGACCGAGATCATCAAACAGGATGCGGTCATCCGCAGAACCATGGACAGGGTGAAAAGCCTGCATAAGCGCATCATCCATGATAAAGCCCGGCTCTTTGAAGAGTTGGAAGGCTACTTAGAGTTCATGGCAGAGAAGCATGGTCTGCACTGGAAAGGCAATGCCATCCTGCTCAGTTTTGATGAGCAGTACAAAGTGGAGATCCGTTTCAAAGAGAATATCCAGTTCGGCATTGAACTGCAGCTTGCCAAACAGAAGATTGATGAGTGCCTGAAAGCCTGGACTACCGACTCCAATGTCAACTTGAGAGCTATCATCACAGAAGCTTTCCAGGTCGATAAGAAAGGTGAGATAGCCAAGCACCGCATCCTTGCCCTGCGTAAGTACAATATCAAAGACCCGACCTGGAAAGAAGCAATGGAACTGATCGATTCGGCAATCAATGTCACTTCCACCAAACAATATGTAGCTTTCTACGAACGGGATGCTGCCGGTAACTACCAGCAGATAGTCCTCAACTTCAGTGCGCTGTAATGCCAACTTGCCAGATACTGTGGTAACCTTTAGCAACCTGATTTGATAAATACCCAGGAGCAGAATACATGGATTACATGAGAAATAATAATGCAGCCCAAACCGTACCTGACGAACCACTGAACTTCTTTAAAGAAGACCGCAGTTATCGTCCGGATGAGATAGCCGATGCCCTTAAAGTCGACCGTTCGACCGTCTATCGCCTGATTAGAGAGATTAGTGACCCTCTGCCGGCATATCGTATTAAAGAGCAGGGACAACTCCGCTGCTTCGGCAGAGACATCAATAAATACCTGGAGAACCACAAGGTACAACCTCACAATGAGTAATGACAAAGAGTTCCGCATCAAGAAAGATAACTGCAAGGAAGCTTACCTGAATGGTAAGACCAATATTGATGAACTTGCAGTTATCTTCGGCATCTCCGAGATCACCGTCCGCAAGTGGATCAAGTCGGGTAATTGGAATAGTCTGTTCAAGGAAGAGCGTAAGCTCGACCACGAGATCAAAGTAGCCAGAAAACGGGCTTTGATCCAAGCCTTGAGAGAATATGCCAAGAACCCGGCTGATACCGCACTGCAGTCCCTTGTCAGTCTCATTAAACAGAACCAGAAGGATGATGAACCGGCTCGGGAACTCAATGACTATATCGTAAAGTTTATGGATCAAACCACCGACTTCATGGTCGAGAAAGGCTATGAAACACTACTTAAGCAGTTCCAAGGTATTGTCCTGGATTTAGCTGACTATCTTCGTATTAGAAACGGATAATCATCATGACACCTCATAAGATTAATCGACCCCATATCTCCCTGACTAACTCCAATCCAAAGCAAATCCCCGAGCGTTATGCCTAAGAAGTTCATTCAGCGGCATAACAAGGCATTGACGGAGATCGCAGCCAAGACGATCTCCGTTTTGCCATTTATAGACGATAATCCAGAAGCCAGAGAGGAAAGGATAGCCCGAACCAAAGGTGAAGGCTGGGACTCGTTTTCCTTTTTCTGCCGGACTTACTTTCCCCACATCTTTCCACTACCTTTCTGCCCAGCCCACAACATTATGTTTGATGAGACTGATAAGAGCACAGGCATCATCGGCATCACAGGTTTTCGTGGACTGGGCAAAACGGTACTGATGGGAGTGGTTTATCCGATCTGGAAGATTATCAAAGGTGAGAAGTATGTTATCCATACGGCTGCCGATGTCGATCTTTCGCAGGAACGGACTGCCTTCACTCTGCATGAACTGACCAACAATAGAAGATTGCTTGGTGACTATCCTGAACTGCAACCTGTTGACTCTTTTGACTTGGATTTCTATCTTAAGAACAAGACCCGCATCAGAGCCAGGAGTATTAAGCAATCGCATCGTGGAACCCTGAATCCCAAGACTGCCAAACGTCCCGGACTGATTATCTGTGATGATATAGACAAAGAAGAGAACATGGGTAATCAGTCTATCGGTAAGAGACGTATGGACAAGATTACTCAGGAGTTGGCAGGAGCCTTGGCCCCGGAAGGAACAGGCAAGGTAATCTGGCTCGGTAACCTTGTGCATCCCAATTATGCCATCTGCCAGTTCCAGCAGCTCATAATAGACGATTTAAAGGCAGATAATCCTGACTTGGATGTTGCTCTTAAACCAGTCTTAAAATGCCACCAGAGAGCTATTATGCGCTTTCCTTTGGAGAATCCCGACGGTAGCTCTGCTTGGGAAGAGCAATACCCTACAAGTACACTCCCCAACCTGAGAGCTAAGTTCGGCAGTACCGGTTACCAGAGAGAGATGCTCGGTCAGCCGGTCATCGAAGGCAATATCTTCAAGCACCAGTGGTTCACCAAATACAGAAACCTGCCTGCTCCAGCACTTATGAAGCGGGTCTGGATGTATGCTGACCCGGCATGGGGCGAGAAGGGCTGCTTCAAAGCTATCATCTCCATAGGCTATGACGGCAATAGGTTCTATGTAATCCATGTCTGGATAAGACAGACTGAGAATACCAAGTTCTTCAGATACTACCATGATACCTATCAGGAACTGGAATCTATCTACAAAGCCAAGTTCCGCTCTGCTATCGAGACCAGTTACGGTCAGGCTCGTATCCTTGCTGACTTTGACAGGTGGGCTAAGGATAACAACCTCAATCCCATCTCCCACAGAATCAAACGTATTGATAACAAGGAAAACAAGAACCTGAGAATAGAGAGAACTGAGACCAGCATCGAGACAGCCAAGATACTCTTTCCTGATGGTCAGGATACACCCACCCTGATATCTCAGTTCCTCACCTATCCTGATGGTTATATCGATGGCTGTGATGCATTAGCCGGGTGTCTGGAACGCTTCAATGAATACGACATTGGCAGGAACAGAGTCCGGGTCCGGAGGTTTTCGTTCTGATGCAGTATTATGATCAGATTATGTTGGAGTATTACCGGGTCTTAAATAATGCCTGGAAGACAGAAGTCAAAGATGCAGCTTACTTAGCTATCCAAATGCTGAGTGACATGCCAAGAAGTGAGAAAGTCAGCAAGACCCAGATAGACAAGCTGATGGATATCATCAATACTCAACTGGGAGATGACTTTGCTTCCCAAGTAAACGAACCCACCAAAGCCTACATAGACCGCTGTATCCGGCTCGGACTTAAGGATACGCAAGTCAGTGTCCCGGTCAAGGCATCCATCGGACTCTGGGGAATCGAGGACCAGCACCTATCGTCCACTATTCAGAAGCAGCAGATCTTCTGGCTCGGTAATCATTTTGATGCCGATATCCGTCAAAACTTCGCTGATGTGCTATCCAAAGCCATAGATCAGGGATATACTAAGGCAATGCTTGCAGAGACCTTAAAACAGCAGTTTAGTGATATTGGAGAGAAGTCCCAAGCCTACTGGCAGGGATTGGCAGAGCATACAGCTCTCCGGATACGTGAGTTTGGTAGATTGCAGGGATATAAGAAAGCGCATGCTAAGTATTATAAGCTCGTAGTCATCCTCGATGACCGCACTAGCGACATCTGCCGGGCATTGGCAGCTCAAGATAAGGTCTATCCCTTAAACGATGCCACTGAGGTGATGGATAACCTGATGGCTCTGGATACCAAGTCAAACAGCCTGGATGATGCCAGAAACTATATCAAAGCACTCGCACCATGGGTAAGCAATGATCAGATAGTCTATAATAGCAGTGATGAGCCTATTGGTGTCTCCGGAGCGCATACTCCTTTCCCACCCTTTCATTGGAAATGTAGGACAACGACAATGCTACTCAGCTAACTCATTATCTACTGGCTCACACATCATCATGTTATAATGAGCTTCGTGACCCTCATTGATGAAGATTAACTTGAAGACATCTTTGTATAAAGCAATGCCATCATCATTAACTGTATAAAAAGCATCGTCAAAAACATTATGTGATCCAGCGTGTAACCAAGCGAACAAAGATTCGCAAATAGGCTTTCTTGTTCCATCAAATTTATTGCAGATTAGATCGAAATCGATATCACCTAATAAGGTAAAATATGACTCGAGTATTCGTCTCATTACATTTGGTAAAATTTGAGAGTTATTCTCATTATGACTATACTCTGCCCACAATAATTGATACGAGCTTTTTATTGGATTTTTAGGATATTTTTTTACTATAGAACCTGAAGCAGTTCTTTTTACAATCCAATAGGTGATATCATTACAAGATATTCGATCGCTTTTTTTGCAAAATGAGACTTGCTTATAGAAATATACATTATGTGTTAGGACAAAGACCTGTTTTATATTGCAATTAGCCCTTTTTACATCGTTAATAACCTGCCTTATAAGGCTACTCACTACAAACAATACATCATTATCAAGACTTGATACTGGGTCATCAAAAACAACTATGCGATCTCCCGCAAAGTCGGCATCGGATAAACTCCCTTTAATAACACAATAAAAGTACAAAAAAGTAACAAAAGAAATTTCACCCTCACTGAGAGTTGTTTTAGCATCAGTATTATCAGACCTTATGATTTTGTAGAAATCACCCGTTTCAGTTTTATCCAGCTTAAAACCTGAGAATCCAAAATTTTGTAAAATGCCATTTATCTCATCAATGGTTGGCTGAATGCTAATCGTTTGCTTTGTTAGTGCTTGAATCTCTTTAGATTTCGTCTCTATATTTGATTCTGTTTCCGTAATCTTACCGTTCAAGCCACTTATTCCTTTTCCAAGAGTATCTTTTTCTTTGAGATAGTCTTTAATTATATCCTTAAGCTCTTCAGCTACTATGTACTTCCAGACTTTTTGAGTTGTTGATAATCTCTCTGTCTTGATATTTGATATTAACTGATTATGTTCATTAATTTTTGCGTTAGTTTCATTAATTATGCTTGCAATTTCGGACTGAATTACGTCTAAAGGTGCTAAAGTTATAGATCTACTTGGTTCAGTTTTTTTCTCTTCAATAAGCTTCAGGTTGGAAGACAGTTTCAACTCTAAAATACTAAGAGAATTTTTCAATTTCTCTACAACAAGAAACTGAGATGGGTTTTCAGTGAGGTTATTTATCTCTCGAATGACACTGGTTGATAATGATGAATAGTCATCGTACAGCTTTCCAATCTCGTTTATGTCTTTCTGATATGTTGTATCAAAATATTCGGAAAGACTCTTTGATAAAGCCTCTGTGGTATGCTGCTGGCAAAATGGACATATTCTTTCTTGATCGTCATAATACTTCAAACCTTCTTTAACCCAATCGCTCGAGTTCAGCTTTTCGATTAGTTTTGCAATATCAACATCACTTTTCCCGATTACCCTTTTTGTTAGTATTTCACTTTCATTCTGATCGTTTATATGGTCAAAATTTATATTGGGTATTACTATCTCTGGAGTAAGAGTATCACGAAATATGGATAAACATTTTACTTGTAATTCCTCATATGCTCCTATCGGCACATTGTTATGAAACCAATTTTCAAGGACATAGCTTTTAAATTTTTCTGCACTGCTTCTATATCCTTCTAATGCCCCCTTAAAAGCGACGTCATGTTTTCTTTTTTGATCCCAGCACTTATCTGTGAATCTCGTCTCAAGAGACAGCAAATCCTGGTTCTTACCTCCTGAACCATCGTCACCCTCAAGACAAATTTTGTACTTTCTAAGTCGTTCTATTAGCTTTCCCTTTTCACCTTCAAGAGCTTGAATTTTGTTATAGGTTTCGATAGTATCATTTCCCAACGTGAATACACCTTTGATGCCATCTACATGATTAAAATTTGCTTCAACAAAATCCTTATTGTACACGAGAGGATGTAACTGAATGCTATTTGCCCAATGTAACTCACAATCTGTAAAATTGCTAATGTTTTGAATAATCCTACTTATGGTAGTTTTACCAGACCCATTTGCACCATAGAAGTAGTTAAACTTAGATAACTCATCCAATTGAACAGTATCTTCACCATAACTTGCAGTATTTTGAATTGTGATTTTTGTAATCATCAAATCTCCAAGGTTAATTTACTCATCCTAAAGTAAATAATGATAATTCCCAAGTTTAAATTCACATTGGGATTACATCAGTTATTGTAATCCAAATTTTCTACTGGTTTATCCAGCCCATCAAGAAGCTTGGAAACCTGTCCATTAGTACATGCATGTCCTATGACAATTTTGTCTGCCATTTCAATTATCAGTTTGTTACGGATAAAGCAAGTCTGTGGAGTAACTACTTGGACGCTGTCATCAAAGGGACTGACGATAAGCAGATTTCCTTTATCCAATCGAGTTTTAATCTCTGGCTGCCATCTACTGTAAAAACCACGGGCCAGGACGATAACTAAGGGTTGTGTGCCCTTCAGAAGAAAGTGCAGCACGTCCTTTTCTATCTTGCTATGAAATCCACCAATAACACAATTGCCAGCGTTAGCTTGAAAAATTGCCCAATCATAAGACCGTAAAACGCAGGTGGCAGATATCTTGCGACTGCAAAGAAATCCAGTTTTTTGTAAAGACAGTAGAGAGTTATTCCCCATCAATTTGAATTTTGTCATTGTCTCCATCATTTACAATACTGCCCATGCGGTATTTGATATCATAGTTGATAATGTAGTCTAAATCTAGTGTGTTCATTCCGTAAATGTACATTAAATCGTGATCAATTAAATCTATAATAGATTTAGATGCCTTGGGGTAGAACTCTTCTTGTTGACATAGTCCTGTTTTCTCTTGTTTTTCTATTAGACTCATGTTCTCGTAGAGGCTTTCTTCCAATAATCGAACTAATTTATCAAGTCTATCAATACTATAATCATCGGGAATGGTAATAAATCCTAATTCTTTAAGTGTCACATGATAAAGGTCACTAATTGAAGAGTAGACCAAGTAAAACAGACTACTATTTAATATTGCACAAACTAGTACCTTTTCTTTAGTAGAGCTTAGCATTATAACTCTATCACGTGAAATATTCGGATTTTTAAGGTAGGTTGATGCATGCAACCAGTAACCTGCACTATTACTATAATAGACGCGATGATCTGACACCTTCAACCCAGTAATCCTATTCTTGTATGATGATATCTTCTTTAAAATGCGCTTATAGTTATGGTCACCATAACGAGAATAGATTGTTGATTCGTCTTGTTCGATGTATGATATCGAATAGAATAAGCTCCAACGCTCAATCGAGGACCAACGCATATGCTTTGTTCCCCAACTACTATTACAATTTAGCATTCGTTGTGATACGATAATTGCGAGATTTTGTTGAGCACCTGAGAATAGAGTAGCCGGACGGTTTCCGTAAAATGAAATCCAACTGGAACTATTTTTAATGATAGCATCCTTAAGTGATTCCATTCTCGAAGTACAAAGTGCACTTGCAGGAATAATCAAAGCTATTCTGCCTATATTATTAAGTAGCATGATTGATTTTTCATAAACAAATGCATACAGATTCCCACACTTCTCAGTACGATAACCAATGACTTGATATTGAAACTTTGCCTTGTTGTATTCAACATAGGGAGGATTTCCTATAATAACATTAAAACCATCATTATCGTGGATTATCTCATAGAATTCAGCAAACCAATGGAATGGCTGATATAATTCTATCCACCTGCTATAGGATAATGTGTTTGAATGTTGATATAGCATACTATCTAAATGAGCGGTTAGTTCTTTCAGATTTGCGATCAGCTCTGACTTAGCTATTATGAAGTTATTATAATCTTGATAACCTTCAAGTTGAATTTCTTTGTATCGGATAAACGCTAAAGCCACTTTTTGACACATCACTGGAATTGTTTCCTTGTTCTCAGCAGCAGATATTGCGTCACTATCAATGTCTTTTTCAATCTCTTCCCAATTAGCATAGCCGACCAAGGTATTCCCACATCGAATATTAAAGTCGATATCTGGTAGAGGTTCCAGCCCATAATTCTTATGTTTATAATCCGGATCGACACAAGCAACGAGCTTAAGGAATAAT
>PHBQ01000036.1 GCA_002841975.1 Candidatus Cloacimonetes bacterium HGW-Cloacimonetes-1 | reverse complement strand
TATCCGGCGTAGATTTAAACATTGGTAATCCGCTTTGCGAAGAATGCCTCAGAGGAAGCGTGATGGAGCCACATAGATATCAGCTAGAGCCATCCACAGTGCACATCCTCAACATCTTACCCAGTATCGGTAATCACTTGGATAGCATCCATATCAACAAGCAAAACGTCATAGACATGGACACTATCCTCAAAGCTTATTACGAGCATCATTTTCAAAAGTCATTCAAACTGAGAAGCTTGAATGTGCTGGAACAGTTCTACAATTAGAATGGCTCAAATTGGTTGATTTCCCAATAATGGACTTCCGCATCTTTCTGGATCAGTAAAAGGTCTTCGTAGTGATGAGTCTCCCACTTTACCATTATTCCAAAGAAAGATTTCAGGGTTAGGAGATCTGTCTCTTCCATGCATTTACGGTAGTGGTCAATGGCATCTTTTTCCAACAACAGAGCGGTTGAGATGGCGGAGAACAATATCTGGTCTTGTCCAATGCGCTTGAGGAAGGATTCAGATATTATTGGATTATATTCCTGAGTGCCACCCATAGTGACGCTGAGATCGGTGGGTACCAAGTCGTTTGAAATTTCTTGATAGTATTGGAGCAGATAATTGTAATGCTCTCTCTCTTCTTCACCTCTGCGGGCAAAGAAGTCTTTTACAGAGGGATCTGTGGTATGAGCGGCTGCACTCTTGTAAAGTGTTACACTATCCATTTCACCTTGCATTGCTTTCTTGATCGATTTCAATAAATTTTCTGTCAAAGCCATGATTTTACCTCGTTACATTTGTATTTGTTGACAATATAATCTCTTCGATAGTAATTGCAAAGTGATCCTTGAGTTATTGAGAGTATATTTCTGATATTGACAGATTCTCGTGGATGCAAAGTTCTTGATCCAAATGTCTCATTCGTTACCTAGAAGGATGGATAATGCTGAACAAACGCTTGATATTTGTCATGATAGCTCTTCTGTTTGCATCATTGATGTATGCAAATACTTTCACCGACACAACTGTGTCCTGGATGGAAGCAAAGGGCTTAAATCCAATTCTGATCGTCTTAATCATCTCAATGCTTCCCATCATAGAGCTTAGGGGTGCAATACCTGTCGCCATTCTCATCTTCAAGATGAATTGGTTAGAGGCATCTGTAATCTGTATAATCGGTAACATGATTCCCGTTCCCTTCATATTGCTGCTGATGACATGGTTTTTTAGAACTATCAGCAAATACTCTGTGGGAAAACGGTTTACGGAATGGCTCTTTGCCCGTACCAGGCACAAAGGAAAGATCATTGAAAAGTACGAAGCAATAGGATTAACTGCATTTGTAGGTATCCCTCTTCCCGGAACCGGTGCCTGGACAGGTGCTTTTGCTGCGAATATCTTTGGCTTGAAGTTTTGGAAATCTATACTCTGCATCTTCCTGGGAGTCATCGGAGCTGCTGTGATAATGACCACGCTTTCTGTGATGGGTTCTCTGGCATTAGGATAGGATGATGAAAAAACAAATCAGGATCTTTTGGTTAGTGGGAGAGTCTTCCGGTGATTTACATGCATCACTGGTCATGAGACGCATCAATGCAGACTTTGAAAATGTTCATCATTATGGCATCGGCGGCCCTCGCATGCAAAAAGAAGGCCTC
Organism: Candidatus Cloacimonetes bacterium HGW-Cloacimonetes-1; assembly: GCA_002841975.1. Lineage (GTDB taxonomy): Bacteria > Cloacimonadota > Cloacimonadia > Cloacimonadales > Cloacimonadaceae > PHBQ01. The sequence continues at coordinate 23,709 of PHBQ01000036.1, read as the reverse complement.
AATATCATATTCCCCTTCGATCGTTTTGCCGTAATGGGATTTGCTGAAGTAGTGAAACACATATTGTTTTTTCTGAAAGTAGAGCGTGATATAGCCAAACTTCTGAAGAAACAAAAGCCGGATTTGGCAATTTTAGTCGATTACCCGGGACTAAATCTGCGTATTGCCAACATCGCCGATGATTTGAAGATACCGATATTGTATTTTATCTGCCCTCAGTTTTGGGCATGGAAACACAAGCGAGTTTTCCAGCTTAAAGAGCGAATTCGGCACGTGGCATGCATACTGCCTTTTGAAAAGGAACTGCTTGATATCCACAACGTCACATCTACCTATGTCGGCCATCCTATCGCCGAAGAAGTAGAATATCAACTGGATAGAGTGTCCTTTGCCCGATTCTTTGGTTTGGATCCGGAGAAGAAATGGATTGGATTCTTTCCAGGAAGCAGAAATGGAGAGCTCGAGAGAATGCTTCCTATCTACTTAGAGAGCACCAATGGACTCGATAATAATGAGTACCAGTTCCTGTTTTCGAAGGCAAGAAGCGTATCCCACAGTCGTTTTATGGCCACCATTGAGAACAGTAGTAATGCCAAGAGCATTAATGTGATTGATGGATACAATTACGAGATGATGAAGTACTGTGATTTTCTAGTTCTCACTTCGGGAACCGTCACTTTGGAAGCAGCTTTCATCGGAACTCCGATGGTAATAGCATACAAGTCTTCATTTATCTCATACCAGATAGGGAAGAGGCTCGTACGAGTGGACAATATCGGGCTTCCAAATATCATACTGCGAAAAACTGTAGTTCCGGAATTGATCCAGAATGATGTCACTTCTCATAAAATCCGCGCTATTATCAAACAATACATGAATAATTCGGAGCTTTATGCCACCGTTCAAGAAGAACTCCGCACCATCAAAGCAATGTTGGGAGAAAAGAAAGCGTCCATACAGATGCTGAAGATTATCAAGGAAATGCTAAAGATACATGAATAAAACACTGCTTTATCTCGAACGTAAACTGGCGGCTGGATTGTTACGACTAATCGCCAAGAGCTATCGATTTGAGGTTCAGAATTACTATCCTGTGGAGCAACGATGTATCTTCATGTTCTGGCACCGCAATCTCATGCTCCTGATGGTGCACAGAATGGATCAACAGAATGCTGTGCTAATCTCCTCTTCGAACGATGGAGAATTGATTGCTGGTCCAGCCCGTGAATTAGGATACATCACAATTCGGGGATCATCTACCAGAGGTGGTACAAAGGCCTTGAGAGAAATGATTGAGATCAGCAAACAGCACAGTATCGGGATCACTCCCGATGGTCCCAAGGGGCCTCTGAAGAGCATTCATCCCGGTGTTTATCAAGTAGCTTATCAAGTTAAAATCCCCATTGTTCAGATCGCAGCCAATACAAAAAGCGAGTGGTTATTCAATTCTTGGGACAAGTTCCGCTTTCCCAAACCCTTCGCTCGGATCAAAGTGGTATACGGAGAACCGATCTATGTCTGTACAAAGGAAGATTTGATCGATATAGAAAATAGATTGTTAGCAGCAATGAATGCACTGGAAGAAAAAGTAGTATTTGAATAAAAACGGAGATCGAACTCGTTGCGGAGGATCGGCATCACTCCGGCTACTAAGCATTAGATATGGCGGAGAGTCAGGGATTCGAACCCTGGGTCCCCGTAAAGGGACAACGGTTTTCGAGACCGTCCCGTTCAACCGCTCCGGCAACTCTCCACACTATCTTTTGGACTTGAAAAAGGCTCTTAAAATTTCCGAACACTCTGTATGCAAGACATCTCTACGAATTACAGGATGATGATTGAAACTCTTGTCAGCCAATACGTTATATATCGATCCAACAGCTCCTGCCTTGGGATCTCTGGCACCATAAACGATCGTTCCCAATCGGGACCAGATCATCATGCCTGCACACATCAGACAGGGTTCAAGAGTCACATACAGTGTGAAATCATATAGGTACTTGATTCCTGAGCCAATGATTTTGTCAATGATCAATTTCTCCGCATGTGCCAGGGGGTCTTGAAGCTGCCTGGTACGATTGTGATCGCGGAGAATAATCTCGCCGGATTTCACCAAGACTGCACCGATCGGGATTTCATCTTCAGATATTGCCTTATCTGCCTCTTCCAAGGCACATTGCATCATCAAATTGTCCATTTCGAGCATAACAAATTCTCCTATTTAAAAACTTATTTCGAAATCACTACCTGAGGTCAAGACAAAAAAAGTGCGGGGTCAACCGCACTTTTTCTGTATATAACACGAATCCAAATTACTTGGTTATGATCATTTTCCCTGTTTTGTTGAGGCTAGGAGTACTGAGCTTATAGAAATAAAGGCCTGTACCGCAAAGTTTGCCTTCGTTATTACGTCCGTTCCATTGAATCGTCTGAATACCCTGTGAAACGGGATAGGTTTTGACTGTTTGTCCCAGGATATTATATATCGTCACTGTTCCGGTTTCGCTTTCCTTCAAAGTGACTTCAACATTGGTGGTTCCGCTTGAACGGAAAGGATTGGGATAGGCAGAACCCATTGCAGAAGTCTGTGGTAATTCCGGAGAAATGTTACCTTGAACAGTCACAAACACCGGACCGAACAAATTGGATTCTCCATTCATTTCCACACTTTCCAGCCAGTAATAATAGCTGGAATTCAATTCCACTTCCCGGTCAAGATAGCTATAGGAAGATGTGGTGGAAGTATTAGTGGGAGTGATGAGACCTTCATTGATATATGATGCTGATGCAAAGGCATCTTGTTGTGAGCGATAAACATTGTATCCACTAAGATTGGATTCTGATCCAGTAATCCACTTTAGGCTTACAAAATCTTGAGCATTTACAACCGCTGTGAAAGATTGCATTTCTACGGGTAGCGTCACATCGTCCAAGGTTCCCACAGTCCAGTCACTAAATGAAGTTACGTTGTCGGCACGGATGTGAGTGGCATCTATGATAGTAGTCCCACCTGTCCATTCTACCCATGGCACTGAAGAATTGACACGGTGAAAAATCCTCCAATTGACTTGATCACCAAGAGTTTCACCGGCGACGTCAAACGTCAGAGTTGCAGTGAAACTGGACAGCGTAGTGGAAAGCTGCCAGTATTTGTTGGCATAGGCGAAAGCCTTGTTAGCGGGACCAAAAATGCAGGTCACACTTACACGCGATAGGTTAACTCCGGGACCACCAGGTACGAGACTACTGAAATTGACTTTAATATCCGTGCCAACTGGTTCGTAGTCTACGGCTTGAGCAGGAGTAAAAGATACTACATTTACGGGAGCTGTAACCGGTGTTAGCTCGACCTTGTAAGAGTATCTGGCGGTAGAGGGTGGGAACTGTAAATTATAAGAGATGTCACTAAGTGTATATTTTACCTGGTGATTGACAGGATCCCCAACTTCGGCTGCCCATGTGGCGTCTGAATTTGTCATATCGACAGTTCCGTAACCCCAGGCGGTGACTTCTCCTCCGCTACCAATATTCTGCTGCCAGCCGGCAAGTAGTACAGGATTTAGAGCTCTGATATGAGCAGCAGTAGGATATGGTGTATAGACGTGAATTTGGGTATTGATAATGGTGAGCTTGATCTCACCATCCAATTTGATAATCACTTGACCATTGGCATAGACTCTGTGGTCACCGGCTTGGCCGAGGATATTCCAGGGAGCGTTTGCATCAAGAGTATTCAATTTGTTAAAACCAATCAGTTCGAAATTTACAAACTCTGAGGTAATACCGGCTGTGCCATCTAATACAGAAATATTTTCTGCATAGCATGAGCTTGTAGTTGAAGCATCTGCGCCAAATAAGCGATAAGCATAGTCATGATACATGTATCCTGGCACATACTTAGCACCGCCATGAAATGTAAAACAGTTACCATCAGAAGTGGGTAATCCGGGATCATCATAGTCTATGGTCCAGGGACCGGTTCGATCCGATGATAGTAGATTTGTGATTTGAAAAGCCAGGGGAGCGGTAGATAGAGGCGGTACTGCCAACAATGATACTCCACTCATCAAAAATAAAAACAAAATAAACGCAACCCGCAAGCGAAGTATAGTGCGCGTTTTTCTCATAATGAACTCCTTATTAGGTATTGAGAGATTTGATATACCCCCATTTCGAGAGGGCTATTAAACACTCATTATACATACATAATAAGTGACGTTACTGCCGGGGCAAAAGAAATCTTTCAAATCTAGCCCGACGATGAAGTTGGCATTATTCTATGTAAGATGCTTGCGGCATGCACACCACATGCTTCCCTGGTGCTGACGAGAGAAGTACGAGGGAGTCACGAGAGGATCACCTGAGGTTAGAGTAAAGGCTGTGATGAAAACAAAACCATGGTTGTGGAAGTATAGCCGATATTATAGAGGCAGTTCTGCTTGTATAAGGTAAGACACATTGACTTAGTAAACCTCGACTGCGCTATCACAGGGATTATCAGTTAACAGAAACTTCAGTAATCCATTTCACAAAACCAGAATTAATTTGACATTTTCATGATACACAAGAATTATGGCATACCAAAATGGAAATAGGACTCACCATGCGAAAGTTAGCTATCATATTGATATTAATAAGCATAGCGATTTCAGCATTTGCTGAAGACGTTAGTGATAAATTGCGCGAATTGAGACAATTGGAAAGTCAGATTGAGAAAGCAGAGCAAAAAGCCAAACAAACTGAAAGTAAAAAGAAAAAGACTCAAGCCGAGATATCCAAGACTTCTAATGTAAAACAAAAGACGGATCAGACAGTGATTACTCTTAAAAAGGATGAATTGATTGTTCGAGATTCCTTAAAAGCCGTAAATGAGAGAATCATGGATGCAAAGAATACCATACACGGTATGAACACTCTCATCAATGGTGAAATAAACAGTCTGATTCGTAGCACCAAACACTCGTCAGGCAGAAAGATAAAGCCATCCAATCAAAGAATTCTGCGCGATGTGCTTTATGGTACCAAACGGAATCTAGATGTTTTAAACGGATATAAAGTAATGATGGAAGATGACTTCGAAGAACATAAGCAAGTATTTAGCAAAGTGAATCGAAACCTGCGTCTCGAAACATCCAAGAGCTATTCCTACGACAAGAAGCTCAAGACTCTGCAAAAGGAAGATTCCAAATTGAGCCAGGAACAACAAAAACTTCAAAATCAGATCAATCAGCTCCGCAAGGATGCATCTGCTTTAGAATCACTCATAGCACGGCTCACCGAATCATCAGATACAGAGTCATCCAGCTACAAGTTTTCATCTCGTCAAATACCATGGCCTGTGAAAGGAAAGATTATCCGCAGTTTTGGAGAAGAGACCAAAAGCTATGGCACCAGTGTAGTGAATAACGGTATAGATATAGCAGTGCCGGAAGGAACAACAGTTAAAGCCGTAGATAGCGGCGAGGTAGTATTTGCGGATCGCTATGGCGGCCAGGGAAAACTGCTGATCATAGATCACAAGAATGGCTTTTTTACAGTTTATGCCTATAATAATGAGCTTTTAGTTAGTAAAGGACAGAAAGTCAGTAAAGGAACGGCAATTGCCAAATCCGGAATGACAGGTTCTGCCCAGCAACCTTCGTTGCACTTTGAATTGAGAAAGGACGGAAAGTCCGTCGATCCGCTCAGATATTTAGAATAGGATTGATTTAGGAGATCGAATGAAGCTTTTTACAGAGCCAAATGTCGCAAAGCTAGAAAAAATAGCTGATAATGAGATTCTGGACGGCTATACTATACTACATCACACAGGAAATATGTTTGGAATTGGTTGTCTGGCATCGGATCTGGCTGCCATTAATAAAATAAACAAGCTCAAACTAAGAGAGAGTAAAGCCGGATTTATCATGCTAGTCCCGGACATTGAGTGGTTTGACGACCTTGAGATCACTATTCCTGATCGCCTTAAACCGATTATTGAACAATACTGGCCCGGAAATCTGACAGTCATCATCAAATGCAATGACCCGCGATTTGAACATCTTGCCCACAATGGGAAACTTGCCTTTCGCGTACCATCAGATGATATGCTCCGGTATTTTATAGACTATCTGGATGAACCCCTGATCAGCACCAGTATAAATGTATCGACCCTCGCTGCTGAAAACGACTTAAACAAAATTACCAAACAGTTTGAACACTGGTTTGACATCGGGATAGTACCCAAACCTCGCAGATTATCGAACGTAGGTGAACCATCCACGATTATCGAATACATAGAAAGCCATGAACCCGGAAACCACAGCGGACAAGACAAACTGAAATGCCTGAGGGAAGGTTCAATACCCTTTTACGAACTGAATCGTTCTTTTGATCTGCCACTTGTGATGTTTGTTTGCACTGCAAATATATGTCGCAGCCCCATCGCAGAATATCTTTTTAACCACTTGATCAAGAAAACCAATCTGCGCTACATAGCTGATTCCTCTGGCTTGATGGAGGGTGGTTCCATGATCTCACTGAATTCATTGAAGTTGTTGATGGAGCATGGAATATCGGAAGCACAAGTTCACATCTCGCAGAACATCACTCCGGAGCTTGCCAGCAACAGCTGGTTGATTTTGACAATGGAAGAGCGGCAGAGGAACCATTTAAAAAACCTAATGCCGGAAGCAGCTCATAAGCTGTTTACAATCAATGAAATAGTCGGTGAAGATGGAGACGTAAAAGATCCCTTTGGCTCCGACATCGAGAATTATAGAGTTACCTACGACTTGATAGAGGATCGCTTGCACAAACTAATAGCAAAGATTCAGAATAAATCATTGGGATTTACTGCAAAGAAGGTTAATGAATGACAGGTACACATCTTACAGCAGAAGTAATAGCTGAACATGGTATATCATCCGAAGAGTATACACTAATATTGAACATCCTAAAACGAGAACCTACATGGGTCGAACTCGGCATATTCAGCGTGATGTGGTCCGAGCATGCCAGTTATAAAAATTCGATCAAGCTCTTAAAAACTCTCCCCAGAGACGGGGATTATATGCTTGCCAAAGCCGGGGATGAAAATGCCGGAGTGGTAGATATTGGAGACGGATTAGCTATATCTTTCAAGATCGAAAGTCACAATCATCCCTCTGCTGTAGAGCCGTATCATGGTGCTGCAACAGGAGTGGGTGGAATCTTACGCGATATCTTTACTATGGGTGCAAAACCTATAGCAGTTTTGGACTCTCTGCGCTTTGGCAACCCGGATAACCCCATGGTGAAGCATCTCATGAACGGAGTCGTGGATGGGATAGCTGACTATGGAAACTGTTTTGGTGTACCCACTGTAGGCGGAGAAATTTACTTTGAAGATAGTTATGAGGGCAATCCCTTGATTAATGCAATGGCAGCAGGACTATTGAAACATGAACACTTAGCCAAATCTGCTGCTACAGGCGTAGGCAATATTGTAGTTTATGTGGGTGCCAAAACAGGACGTGATGGCATTCATGGAGCCACATTTGCATCTATTGAACTTACTGAAGAATCAGAAGAAAAGCGGACAGCTGTCCAGGTAGGAGATCCGTTTCTTGAAAAACTCCTGTTGGAAGCTACTTTAGAAGTAATTCACTCTGGAAATGTGGTGGCTATCCAAGATATGGGTGCTGCCGGTCTCACTTGCTCCAGCTCCGAAATGGCCGGAAAGGGTGAAGTTGGAATTGAAATTGATGTAAGGCTTGTACCCCAGCGTGAAATTGGGATGAGTGCTTACGAGATTATGCTCTCGGAATCTCAAGAACGGATGCTGCTGATCGTAGAACCACATAATTTTGATGCAGTCAAAGCCATCTTTGATAAATGGGATTTAGAGGCAAGCATCATCGGCAAGGTTACCCCTGACGGTTTGTTACGAGTACTCGATGCTGGTACAGTCTGCGCAGAAATACCTGCCGTCTCACTGGTTTTGGGCGGAGAAGCGCCAGTTTATACTCGGGAATTAACGGTTCCTGAGTATATCAAGGAAGTACAAGCTTTCGACCAAAAGACTGTCAACGAACCGAAGAACTATTCAGAAACACTGAAAACACTAATGGCTTCGCCGAACATAGCTTCAAAAAGAAGCATATATCGTCAATACGATCATATGGTTCAGATTAATACAATCATAGAACCGGGTTCTGATGCTGCCGTAGTGGCAGTAAAAGGGACAAATAAAGCAATAGCGCTTTCTACGGATTGTAATGGCAGATACTGCTATCTGAACCCGTATGAAGGAGCAAAAGGAGCCGTTGCCGAATCTGCCAGGAACATAGTTTGTAGTGGTGCAAAACCTATAGCCGTCACAAATTGCCTCAATTTTGGTAATCCTTACAAGCCGGAAGTGTACTGGACTTTTTCCGAGGTTATACGCGGGATGAGTGAAGCTTGTATCAAGTTTGCTACTCCTGTAACCGGTGGAAATGTTTCATTTTACAATGAAAATCCCTCAGGCGCAATTTATCCAACTCCTGTAATCGGAATGCTGGGACTCATGAATAATGTAAAGCATACTACCACCCAATACTTCATAAATGCAGGTGATTTGATCATCCTTTTGGGTAAAGAATGCCTTGATATAGGTGGATCTGAGTACTTGAAAACAATTCATAATATCATTAGCGGAAATGCTCCGATAGTTGATCTTGATCTGGAAGCAGAGTTATATCAAGTGACATTGGAACTGATTGAAAGTGGTTTGGTTTCATCCGCACACGATTGTTCGGATGGAGGTTTGTTAGTATCAGTCGCAGAAAGCTGTTTTGGTCCCAAGTTATTAATGGGAGCGAAACTGAATTTTACAATATCCGGACGTCCAGACTTTGCATTGTTTGGGGAAGCACACAGCAGAATAGTAATCAGCGTCAAACCTGATGTTCTTTCTGAAGTTGAGCAAGTTGTATTGAATCATAAATTTCCATACCAGATTATCGGTCAGGTAACTGATGAAGATAGTTTTGTAGTGAACGACCACATAGCAATTCCTATATCGGAATTGCATAAAATATGGTCAGAACGATTGAAGTAAGAGGAGAACTAAGTGAAAATGGATATTTTCTTTGGAAATCTATTTTGGGGAGTATTGCTGATACTCATCGGTGCATCTATCATACTCAAAGGGATGGGAATAAACTTCCCCTTTGTGAAAACCTTCATTGCTATAGTCATCATTCTTTTTGGAATCAAGCTTTTGGTTGGTTCGCACAACGTGAAATACTTCAAAAGCAAAAAGATTCATACGGTTAGAGTAGCCGGTAATTCCAGGGAATACACGACAGTATTTTCATCCAATATCACTGATCTATCAGACCTCAAAGACACTACCAAAGACATGGAAATTACTGTGGTCTTCGGAAGTAGTGTAGTGAGACTACCAAATAATATTGATTACGATATTGAGCCCACCGCGGTGTTTGGGACTGTGAACCTCCCATCCAGAATGTATAAAGACAACGTAGTACCAAATCCTGACAAACGTATAGTTTACATCGAAGCCACTGCTGTGTTTGGGAGACTGGACTTTGTCTTTGTGGATCCAATTGTCTCTGATTCAACGGAGTTTAACGTATCAAGAAGTGATGCAGATACAGACTTTTAATCTAACTGGCGAATGAATAAATACCTATACACCATACTGATCATTCTGCTTCTGCTTGTCTCTGGTAGGGCAGAAGCAGCAAAACTTGGTTATGCCCTGAGTGGGGGAGGAGCACGTGGGTTTGCCCACATTGGAATTCTCAAGGTTTTGGAGGAAAACGGAATCTATCCTGATTATATCTCCGGAACCAGCATTGGGGCAGCGATTGGAGCACTCTATGCAATGGGATATAGTGCTGATGATATCGAATCTATATTGACTGCTATCGAGTGGAATGATGTATTTCAAGATAGTTATCAAAGAAAAGACCTATTCATAGGGCAGAAAAGATGGGCTCCTTATGGCAATGTTTCTTTTGACCTCAATGACCGTTGGCAACCCCAAATTCCTCAGTACATTTACAGCGGTAATACAATCAATCTGGAGCTTTTTAAGCTATTTGCAGCCTCCTCACGTGTCCAGGATTTTTCCAAGCTTCCAATTCCTTTTAGTTGTATCGGCACAGATCTGGAGACCGGAGGGATGCAAGTATTTAATCAAGGTTCTCTGATGCAGGTGGTGCGAGCATCATTGTCGATCCCCAGCTTACTGAAACCCTTTGAAATCGATGGTAAATACTATATTGATGGCGGTATATCACAAAATTTGCCAAGTAACCAAGCCCATATCATGGGTGCTGACATTGTAATAGGACTCAAAGTCAATTCTTCTCTCCGTCCTGCAGATAAAGTTGATAATCTCATCAACGTACTGGATCAAACTATCAACATCTGTATGACCCAGAATGTGGAACCCTCTCTAGACGCTTGTAATATAATTTTGGAGCCTGATCTCGAAGGCTATTCTGCCACCAGTTTTAAAAATATAGAACAAATCATAGATGCCGGTGAAAACTATGCCCGTGAGAATTTGGCCCGGATCTTGGCAACCTGTGATTCTCTGGGGATTCGGAATAGACCAACAAGTATATCAAGCGATATGATAGACCCTCTTTACACTGTTAATATCACCAAACTCTCGGTCCAAGGAAATACCAAGATCAGCTTTGCCAAAATCCGCGAGTACACCAATATCCATACTGATAGATCATATACTATCAACAGCATTATTCAGCACTGTAAAACTGCATGGAACATGCAGCTATTTCACTATATCTATCCTGAACTGATTCCAGATGGCGATAACTTTGAGCTGATTATTCATGTCAAAGAACGGGAACGTAAACACATATCCCCCAATTTTTCATATTCAAGTGAAAATGCTCTAGTAGCTGGAACCCTACTCTCGCTCCAGAACTATTTGATGAAGAATTCTATCGCCCAAGCTGAAATCAAGATCGGCGGGATTAATGAGCTAAATCTAGATTTAGTCAAAAACTTCGGCGATCGCTGGGGAATTTATTATAGGTTCTTTCCATACGTAAATGAGAAGACTCTTTACAATTATAAAGACCATTACAAAATCAATAGCACCGGTTTGTTGGAATATGGATTCAATAGTGGGCTAGGTCTATTTGCCGGCAGGATTGCCAATGTTGAAGCGGATGTATATACCTATGAAACAAGATTATATCGCAAGATTACTGATATCGATTCTACAAATCTCCGATATATTGTCAACGGTTTGGGGTTCAAAGGCTTCCACGAGAGTCTGGATGATTATACCTTTCCTACATCCGGGAGCAGAGTGTTTGCCAAACTAAATATGGCCCAAAACTCCGAATTTAGTGATGATATGTATGGCAAATACGAACATAACATCGAAATCTATCAGCCCATGAACAACAAAGTGACCATCAAGTATCGGTTTGACTATGGATCTTTTTTCTTACAAGAAAATCAGGCTGAACGTGATCCGTTCTATATCGGAGGTTACGAAGGTTTTATGGGGTACCAAAAGTATGAAGTAAGTGCGCCATTCTATAAAATCTATGAACTCGGCATTGTCTATAATCCCAAAAGAGATCTATTCTTTAATTGTGGTATTCAAGGATTAAACCATGCTAATAGTGACATCTGGACTCCATATCAAAATTTGACGACCTGCGCATATGCGGGGATAGGATATCGTACAAAATTGGGTCCACTCAAGTATTCCATTGTCCTCAATGACGCTTATATTGTAAATACCTACATTAATATTGGCTATTGTTTTGACGTCTTCAAATACGCCAAGCGTTAGATCTGAAACCTACCTCCTCCTTAGAACCATAACCATTGGTGGCTGCATAATTATTGGATACAGATGGGATAAAGTCCGATCTGTGTTCGATTATGTATCAAGTGATATAGTAGAGTGAAATTAGGAAGAAGTTTGAATCTCCGGGGTATTTACGTGACTCAAAATCAATCTCTGATTTATTGGGGAAAAAAAAAGCGATACCAAACAAGATGATATCGCCATTGGAAGATGTGTATATTAAGCAAGTAACTTGGTGATAGTATCCTTACAAATCTGTTGGGATCTATCCGCAGAATCACTTTCTACATACACCCGAATAATGGGCTCCGTTCCAGACTTGCGAACATGGATCCAGAAATCTGTTCCTGTAACTTTGATGCCGTCCTGGGTATCAATATCGACATCTGCAAAGAGATGGGGGACCTTATCCATGATGGAATCCAATTGCGAGGGATTCACTTCAATTTTGTCTTTGGCAAAATAGTACTTTGGCAAAGAATCAACCACTAGGGAAAGAGATTGATTGCGTTCTGCTAAGAGGGCAAGAACTAAAACCATACCGGCCATTGCATCTCTGGTGTAATGGACTTCGGGGCAGATAATGCCACCGTTACCTTCACCACCGATAGGACTCTGAATAGCTTGCATTTTCTTGCCTACGTTGATTTCTCCTACCTTTGTCCTATGAACTTTCACGCCATAGGTTTTGGCAAGATAGTCAGAGATCATGGAGGATGACAGATTTACAACTACATCCCCGGGGTTCTTTGACAAGACATACAATTCACACAGGGCTACACTGAGTTCTTCCCCGATACACTTTGCTTCGTTTGAAACGATAGACAAGCGATCAACATCGGGATCCGTAGCAAAACCTAAGTCTGCCTTGTGTTCTTTGACTGCTTGTTCCAATTGCACCAGATTGTGATTTAGGGGTTCGGCAGGATGTGCAAAGATACCTGTAGGCTCGGAATTGATCTCTATCACTTCGCAACCTAAACGATTGAGCAGGATAGGAGACAAAAAACCACCGGCACCATTTACAGAATCCACAACCACTTTAAAATGCTTTGAACGTATTAAGTCATAGTCGATATAGGGGATAGCCATGACTTTGTCTATGTGTCTGTTGATTGAAGTAGTATCTGTAGTCAACTTCCCGATATCTTTCCAATCTGCCCACTCGATCTCTTTGTCAAATGAACTCAAGAAAGCGGATGCTTTTTCAGCAGAAAGGAACATTCCATCCGAATCTACAAACTTCATGGCATTCCATTCGGGAGGATTGTGCGATGCTGTGATAGATATACCACCACTGGCATCAGATTCTTCTACTGCAAGAAGTACGGTAGGGGTAGAAACTACACCCAGATCAATTACATTGCATCCAACACCGATCAAGCCGGAAACTATTGAGTACAACATTGCTTCACCGGTAGTCCTGGAATCTCTTCCAATAACAATTGTTCCCCGATTGCACAGAATACCAAATCTTGCAGAGTATTTTTGAACTATATCCGGAGTGAGGGTATCACCAAAGATACCCCTTACTCCGCTAACGCTTGCCATTAATTTACTCATAATGATCTCAAAAAGAGCTTACATTCCGAATTTCTTTCTGTTGTCTTTGACCTTAGCAGATTTCTTGACTTCATCATACCATCTGTTCCATGCTTGGTCTTCCAACCTTTTTCGAATGACGCCTTGCTGATCTTTGTTACTTGCAAATTCATCAAGATTGGGGCTAATTCTTTCGGAAGCACTGAATATGAACTGACCTTCTTTTGTGTCGATCAATCCGGAAGTTTCACCGGATTTCATCTTCAATACTGCTGCTGTAAATTCATCAGATTTTGCCACGCCTGGTACTTGTGAATCAGCACCATGCCTATTGATGTCAATTACTTTCCAGCCTTCTTTTTCGGCCATAGTAAAGTATTGGTCGGCTGTATATTTCGCAATGAATGCTTCTGCTATAGGCTTCATCAATTGGATTTTCTTTTGTTTTTCAAGATCGAACTTAACTCTGAGCTTGACTTTATCAAAATCTTCGTAATAGTCCTTTTTCTTGTCTACTAACTGAGCGACGATCATTCTTTGTTGTTGATCTAAAACGATCTCTGAGACCTTTTTGACCTTTGCTTTGTTCATGAAGGCTATTAAATCATCCAACTTACCAAGTCCGGGAATGAACTCATCCTTCAGCGGGATCATTTCAGTATCCTGAACTTCCAGTTTCAGCTCTTTAGCAACAGCATCAATTCCCTTTTTAGCTATAGTTTTACGAGCCTTATTGGCATTGTCTGTGATATTGAGCTTGGTTTCTTCGGAAGGAGTGACTTTGAGTAAGATGTGACTGGCTTTCATTTGAGGATTAGCAGACTCCGTCGTAGCGATGGAATCTGCACGAATAATGTGCCAACCAAAACTGGTTTTAATCGGAGCCGAGATTTCACCTGTTTTTAATGCAAAAGCTGCCTTAGAGAATTCAGGGACCATTTGGTCTTTACCAAAGACGCCTAAAGATCCACCATTTTGTTTAGAGCCCGGATCATCTGAATAATCCATCGCCAAAGTAGCAAAATCTTCTCCGGCTTTAGCCTGTGCATAAATCTTATCGATGTTTGATTTCACGGCACTGTAGTCTTTGTCCGAAGGTTTTACTTCAAAGATGATGTACTTTAATCTGGCAGAAGGACCTTTTTTGAATTCGGTCTCTTTAACCTTATCATACTGTGCCTTGATTTCAGCGTCTGTAACTGTGACTGCAGGAGCTTTATTATAATCGAACCAAATACTCTTTCCGCTCACAGTGTTGTTTTCTTTTTGATAAACAGCCTTCAAGCTATCAATGGTAATCCCGGACTTTTCGGTAATCTTTTCCTGAAGTCTTTTTCTGGGAAGATAAGCTTTTACATAGTCTTGCATCATCACGAAAAACTCTGTATTGGTCTTGAGGATGTTCAGGTACTTGCTTTTGTCAAAAACGCCATTTGTTTGAAAAGAAGGGTTCTGCATCAGCTCTTTGGGTGGGTTGTTTTGCATTTCGGTCACGATATCATCATCAGAAACTTTAATGCGATGCTTTTTGATCTGTTGTTTCCAAATTGTGTCGTCCACCAAAGCCTGCCAGGCTTCATTTTCTATCATTCTCTTTGTATTCTCGTCCATAGGTTGGTTTTGATACATTTCAGCATAACGTTGATAGTATTCTTGGATCTTCGCTTGATAAGCTTCAGCTGTGAGCTTTTGACCATTCACTTTTCCGAGATATGGTTTGGGTATCAGTACTTCGGAAACTCCAACTGCAGCCATACCAACGATAAAAATTACGGCGATAAAATAAATGATTATTTTCTGTTTCTTTCTCAGATCTTCGAGCATTATATTCCTCCACTAAGGTGCGATTTTTGTAGTATCTGAAGATGCACCTTTTTTTACTAAGCGATTTTGTTCAAGGTTTTTTTTCAATATTGGCGTATTGACGAAACAAAATGGGACTTTGAGGATAAATTGAGAGTAAAAGAGTGAGAGGTGATAAATTGAGGGATTACAATGGAGAGTTTGGGATAGTTACCAAAATGGTGCTGAAGGGGGGACTCGAACCCCCACGAGCGTTCCGCTCACTAGTCCCTGAAACTAGCGTGTATACCAATTTCACCACTCCAGCACGGATAAGAGATTCAATTCCTCATAATGGTAAAATTTGTCAAGGAGGAAATCATAATATATGCTAAAAAGTACATAAATACATAATTGTTGGTGGAGGTGGCGGGGATCGAACCCGCGTCCAAAGAAACGACAATTAATGAATCTACGTGTGTAGTTGTCTTTGATCTCGATCCTTGCAAGGAAGGCAATCAGACCCGCAAGAATCCAGCTTATAGTCTTAGGCAGATGCTATAAGCGTCACATCTGCAGCGACCTTACTGTTACGACGCCCATATCGATCCCGAAGGTACGAATCGTATGCACGTTAGCGGCTTAAGCTGCTAAGGAGTAGTTATTGTTTGCAATTAAATTGTGTGCTACTTGGTAACGGAGTTTGATAGCATCTCCGACACGCCTCACTAACCCTCTGATTCCCTGTCGAAACCAGATCACCCCCTATATTCTTGTAAAGATCTGTGTACAAATTAACCGGGAGAGCTCTGCTGTCAATGTTTTCTTTTAGGTCATGCAAGTGCGTCAAGTCAAAACAAGCAGAATCTATATGCTTCTGCTCATGTTTTATTAGTTCTTGATTTGCACTACTTAGATGCACTGAGCTCTTATCCGGGTCTTATGAAACACCAAACAGCAAAACAAAAGACGCCACTAGGGCGTCTTTGCTATAGTCTGGAGCTAAATGGGGGAGTCGAACCCCCGACCTACTGATTACGAATCAGTTGCTCTACCTCTGAGCTAATTTAGCTGCTTTATAATTTTGAGATTATTGGGGGCTTTATCACTGTCCCTGAAACTATATTCAAATGCCTTGCGAGAGCTTACATTTTTAAAAGCCACGCGTTGATCTCCTATCTCTAGTAGATAATTGCGGGGTGCGGAAACTGATAATTTAACTTCTTCATCAAGATGAATATTCCGGGCATACCAAAAGTTTTGTCCACGGGCGGTGACACTGCCATTTTGAACATCAGTGTATTTCAAGGTGTCACTCGTTGGTATTACATACTTCAGCATGAAGTGTACAGTGTCCGGAAATGCTGAAACATCCGGCATCGTGATGCTATAGACATTGCTAAATTGACTAACGTCAATCAAAGAGAGTAATCTTAATCTGGGCTGAATATGCTCTGCACGTATATTGTCCAATAAATAGAGCTCGTTTGCTACACCGTTGATAAGCAGTGACTCTATTACAAAGTCTTTATTCAGGAAAAAAGCTCGGTCTTCACATGTTTTGATTTCATCACGTAGCACCGAAAATTCATCACTCATTAAAACACGGCCGCCATCTTCGGTAACTATGATACGAACTTCATGCTTCATGGATGGTATTAACAGCATTTTTAACTCCGAATCATCCACTTTCTCCGACTTACCCAAAACTCCTGATTGATCTATTTCAGTTGAATAAGCAGCACTCCAAAGAGCGATAACAATAGCGATAATCAGATATAATTTATTCATGATGTCTCCTTATGGCTTTATGTTGTTCATTACTCAATGACAATTTTGATTCAGTTTTAGTCAAGACATTTCTGCAACTACTTATTAGGAGGTTATCCAGATATTCCCAGCATGTAGTTGCCTATTATAATGTTCTTGATTTTGGCGAAAACTTCAGTGACTCGAAACCGCTACCGATAAAAAAGTGCTTGCTTAGAATCGTATAATCCAAAAGCATGGCATTATGAGAAAAATATAGATCTAAGGAGTTAATATGGAAAAGCTGATGCTTTTAGGCGATGAAGCTCTGGCACAAGGTGCTTTGGATGCCGGCGTATCCGGTTTTTATGCCTATCCCGGAACCCCATCTACCGAGATTGTGGAATATGTGCAGCGCAGTAAACAAGCTGCGGATGCCGGTGTACACAGGACTTGGTCATCAAACGAAAAAACCGCTGTAGAGTCTGCCATCGGGATGTCCTATGCCGGTAAACGAACTATGACGACCATGAAACACGTGGGTCTCAATGTAGCTGCAGATCCCTTTATGAATAGTGCTTTTACGGGGGCTAATGGCGGCTTGATTGTCACCGTGGCAGATGATCCTTCTATGCACTCTTCCCAAAATGAGCAGGATTCACGCTTTTACGGCAAATTCGCCATGATCCCGGTTTTGGAACCATCAAATCAACAAGAATGCTATGATATGGCGTTTTACGGCTTTGAGCTTTCAGAAAAGTACCATATCCCCGTGATGATCCGGCTCACAACCAGGCTATCGCATTCCAGATCCGGTATTGTTCGCAGAAATCCTTTAGCGCAAAACCCTTTAAAAAAACCTGACGATCTCTTCCAATTTATGCTGCTACCCGCAATATCGAGGAAGAAGTACAAGAATTTGATCCAGATGCAAGCTAAATATACCATGGAAGCTGTACAATCTCCTTTCAATAAATTTGATATGGAGGCAAGTGACTATTCTATGGGCATTATTGCATGTGGTCTTGCTTACAATTATTTGATGGAAAACTATGTTGATGGCAAAGTTCCGTATCCCGTCATCAAGATTTGTCAATATCCCATCCCCCAAGATCAGATTCGTGAATTGTACAACAAGTGCGACTCTCTTTTGATCCTAGAAGAAGGTATGCCTATAGTTGAAGAAATGCTCACCGGCATCAATCTACAAGGATTAAAACCAATCCATGGCAGATTGGATGGCACCCTGGATCGAGATGGTGAATTGAATCCGAACAAGGTAGCCAGAGCCCTCGGGAAAGTAGACACATATGGCAAAGATGTACCGGAAGTTGTCACTTCACGTCCACCTGCTTTATGTGTAGGTTGCCCGCATTCAGATAGCTTTTATGCCTTGAATGATGCAGTCGCTGAGTTTGGTCGTGGGCATGTCTTTAGCGACATCGGTTGCTACACCCTGGGCTTTATGCCTCCCTACAATGCTATCAATTCTTGCGTCGATATGGGCGCTTCCATCACGATGGCCAAAGGCGCTGCAGATTCCGGACACTTTCCTGCGATCGCAGTAATCGGAGACTCGACCTTTGCCCATTCCGGGATGACAGGTCTTTTGGACTGTGTGTTTGATAACAGTAATGTAGTGGTAGTGATATTGGACAATGCCACGACCGGTATGACCGGTGGCCAGGATTATACTGCAGCCGGTAAACTGGAACAGATATGTGAAGGTCTGGGAGTTCACAAAGATCATATCCGTGTATTCATCCCTTTCAAAAAGAATCACGATGATATGGTTCGAATCTACAAAGAAGAAATCGCTTATCAAGGCGTTTCAGTAATCATCCCACGCAGAGAATGCCTGCAAGTTCTGAAGAAAAAAAACAAGATGGAGGGTTAGGATGACGAAAGATATTATACTCGCCGGAGTTGGTGGCCAGGGAATCCTGACGATTGCCACAATCATTGGAACTGCCGCAGTAAAACGCGGATGGCACCTTAAGCAAGCTGAGGTCCATGGAATGAGTCAACGTGGGGGAGACGTACAGTCACATCTGCGTCTTTCCGATCGGCCCATCCATTCAGACTTGATCCCCCTGGGTAAAGCAGATATGATTTTATCTGTCGAACCCATGGAATCTTTAAGGTACTTACCATATCTTCATGCCGAGGGATGGATTATTGCCAATCGTACACCTTTCAAGAATATCGCAAACTATCCCGAAATAGAGAACATCTACAAAGAAATTGAGGCAATACCGAATCATGTGCTCATTGATGCCGATGTCATAGCCAAAGAAGTGAAGGCTTCCCGCGCCATGAATATTGTGATGCTGGGTGCAGCTATTAAACATCTGGGCTTTACAAAAGCCGAGATCGAAGAAGCTATTAAAGCCATCTTTGCCCGCAAAGGTGAAGCAATCGTAGAAGCAAACTACAGAGCCCTCCAGGCGGGAATCGATAGCTAAAATTATCCATACATAACATTATGAAGCAATTCATCAGCCCGGGGTCAGTGACTCCGGGCTTTTCTTTGATTATTTATCCGGCTACTTCATCAGAATGGCCTTACGAACCACGCTGGAGCCATTAACATCTATTTTGATAAAATAGATACCGGATGCCACGGAACGGTTACTTTCATCCTTGGAATCCCAACTGACCCTATGCACACCAGCTTCTAAGAATCCTTTAGCAAGCTGCTTAACCTTCTGCCCTTTAATATTATATATTGTTATCGTACTTTCTCCGGAAACCGGTAATGAGCAGGAAATTTTGGTGCTGGGGTTAAAGGGATTAGGGCTTATCTGCATGGTTGGACGCTGTTTTGTAACAGTGCTGTGATTTGTTGGGATCTGATCGCTATAACCCCTTTCGAGGCAGGTTATCGAAACACTCTTCATACCCTCGCCGCTTTTAGCCTGCATCCAATAGAAGTTATTAGGCCAGGAAATGGTACTCAACTCCGCAGCGCTTGTCCATTCTGTCCATTCAATCAAACCAATATTATCAAATATGGCATATCCGGCAGTACCGTATCCTGTAGCGGTAAGCTTGATATCGTAGTAGTAGGCATTGCCCGGGATTGATATTTCCTTGAAATAATATGTCCAGTCACTGTTTCCGCTTATGTTTGTCGTTACATTTTCGGTGGCGATTACACCGCCGGTGGTTCTATTCACGTAAAATTGAATCATAAAGTTTGCAGAAGCTACGTTTTCGGTTTTGATCCAGCCATGCAGAGTGAACTTTTTGGTATTGTCGTACCATTTACTACGTTTGGGAATAGTGGATGTCACGGCAATTCCTGAGCTGGCGGTATTAATCCTGGCACTGCGATTGCCATCAAGCATTAACGTAGTTTCGTAGGCAGGAGGTGCCCAGAAAGATGTGCCTTCATCTTCAAAGTTGCCATACCAGATAGTTTCTTGACCCAGCCTCAGCAACACATCTCCCTGTGGTCCCACGGTGCATACTTCACTGATGGAACCTCGGCGAGGAAGCTTGATCGGTCGGGTTAAGTTCACACCCGCTGAATGCACGTTAAAATGCTCAATTGTACTAAAGGTGCTGACTGTTACCGGGGGATTATCTTCATTCATCAACACCTTGGCTTCCATCGTTTCGTTATTTACCCAAAGTCTGGTGTTCAAGTCTCGTGAACGCATAGCCAGATAGTCCAGAATGTGAGTGCCCAATTGCCCGCTTGCCGGTCTGGGTATGTAGCCGTCTATAAAAACAGGTTTAACCCGATAGTTTGTGAATCCATCCAGATACGCATCGGCATAAAGGACCATGGATGGCATCGTTTCGGGATAGTCCAGGTCGAAAACAAAGTTGCCCAATGAATGTGCTATCAGCTTATTCTGGTATAGCTCCAGACCCTGGATTATATGTGGATGATGTACAATCACCATATCTGCACCGTTATCAATGGCACTGTGTCGAATATCAATATCCCATTGGTGCGGAACGTCGTTTCGATAATTATAGTCTTCATCCTGAGTGTCTTCTGCAAAGGGATTACCTTTATCATATCCGGAACCCGGGGTTAAGGAGTATTCACTCCCACCATGCATTTCCACAATCTTCAAATCTGCAATTTCCTGTACCGCATCTATCTGTTGTTGTATGTAAAAGGGTGTCATATAGGCAAAGCCAGGCTTATCAAAACCTGCCTGCAGAAATGGCTGGGCATTATTGTATTGCCCAGTGCGGTCACTACTGCGCAGGAATGCTATATTTAGTCCTTTTTTGTTGTATAAGGTAGGCAGGTATGCTTGATAAGAGTTAACACCGGAGCCGCTATGCTTGATTCCGGCATTATCCAATAAGGATTCCATCTGTTGCATAGCCGCCAATCCATAATCCAGAGTGTGGTTATTGGCGGTGCTCACCACGTCAATACCAGCATAAACTAATCCACTAACATTATTGGGACTGCCTCTGTAAACCACGCTTTTAGTAGGGTGAGGACTCCCCATGTTGGACAGTACCACCTCCAGATTGGCAACGTTTATTTCAGCGGCATCTCCAAAAATAGGCTTGGTAGGCCTAAAGATGGCATTAACTCCCAGAGTTGGGATAATTCCTGTTTCATATCTGCGTGCCAACATGATGTCGCCCACGAAGTTCATCGTAACAGGTAGGCTGTTTTCGCCAAGGTCTATCAAAACATCCATCGAGGCAAAGCCTACTTTTCCTGAATCATCGGTAACCATCAGAGTTACAGTATAAGGATGACTTGCAGCATCCGTATAAACATGATAAGGATTGGCTAAAGTACTGGTTGTGCTATCGCCAAAGTTCCATGTGTAAGTAAAGACAGAGCTATCGGGATCATACACAGTGCTAATAAATTGAAAGGCAGTATTCTTTCCGATCGGATAATCAATATTTATACTAACCTGCGGGCCTACCGGCAGATCCCCACTGATATCTTCTACAGCATCAAAATATACGTTACGATCGGTTAGATTATCCAAGTCGTTTACATAGATTATACTGTTTATTGTCGGCAAATATCCCCAAAAAGACTGCCAATCTGCGGCTAAAGGTAGCTGGAAAGTGTTCCAAACATTGTTATACATTGCCCCTTGATAAACAGTAACCCATGTTTCGATATCCAATACTCTTGTGCCTGCAAAGCTATAAAATATCTGATGCATTCCGTCCGAAAAACCAATACCTTGTACATTGGCGCTGGATACAGTTTTCACTTTTACCTGGATAACGCCGATGCTATCAATGGCGTATGGGTAAATCTGTTGTCGTTTCCAAGTATTCCCATACAACCGCAAACAATATGCAGAGCCATCTCCGGTGGCAGAGTCCAAAACCCAGGAGTCTGGACTAAGATCCTCGTCTGCCCAGGAAGAAAGTGTTATGGATCCGCTATCAAAGGTTTCCAAGGGAGTTAAACGCACAGCAGCGAAACTGCTAGCACAAAAATAGCATAGTAGTAAGATTGTGAAAGAAGCTTTAAGCATTGCGACCTCCAAGTAAGCATAAATCGTATATTTAACAAGATAAAGCACTCTTAACTTTAGTCAAGCAATTTCATATACAAAAATGCCGCACAGAACACTTCAGACAGAGAAAATATCACGGGAACTGGGACTTTACATGAAAGAATGGTCTGGAGTTCAAGCGGCTTATCGAGTTATCATGTTTAATAACATACTATTAGCCGTTTGGACTTCATGAAACCAGCCTTTCATACACGGTGGCGAAAACATCTTTTCAGGGAGTTCAATTTGATGCTATGATGTGAAGGATTGGTTTTGGGACGTGCGTATCTATTCGTTATCCACATTTCTTTCGTTGATAGAGACTACGTTCAGGTAGGCAGAGTATTTTAATTTTCCGAATCCGTATCTTCCATACTCGAACCCGAGGTGATCCCCTCGTGCTTCCCTCGTGAAGGCAAGGTCGCGCCACGGAAACTCGACGGAAGTGCCACAGCAAAACCTCAGTTTGGCTCAAGGGGCAACACAACCCGTCTGAAACAATTTGACCAATACCTAAAGGAGAAATATGTGAATATCAGAAATGGCAGGTCTCAGTGCCCTAGTCTGTACCTCTAAAGGCTCAGACATACTGAAGTAGATAGATCATTTGACACAGATGGGTCAAAGTCCGAGCTGTATGCAACGATTGTACAGAAATAAATCGAGGCTCATCTTACCGCTACAATCCTAAAACCGGGTTTCTCACAATAGCCACTGAAGTGGGACTCATTTTCCCAGTGTCGCATACTATTTTTAATGTCATAATATCCTCCGACTTTCCGGTACTACACATTGCCTCCCAAAGCCAATATGAACTCGACTTCCCGGCGCAGATCATTCCGTTGTGTATCATTGTTTTATCAATATATCGTCCCGCTGGGACTCGCACCTGCTTCAAGACTTGTTATCTACCTAAACTTGCATTCCTACGGAACTCAGGCTGTTGACAAAGCCCTAACATGCATTTTTGACAGAACCGGATAATATGATTATAGTCCAGATTCGGAATAATTGTGCACTCAAATCGTAGTCCGATGGAGAAGCCCTTTACGGGCGCAGGGTGTTGACAAAGTGTCAGCCCGGCAGGGCGACATCCGATAGCGATGGGTTCGGAGCATTGCGCCAGCGATGCGTAGACCCTCGTTATGGTTCCACTCCGCGATAGAGCCCCTTGCGGGCGACACCAAATCGTTCTTGCATCAGTAGTTTTAACCCACAGTTTTTGTCGGGATACATTGTGCATTCTGGCTCTGATGACCTGAACCTCGGACAATATCATAGTTAGGATTGCACATGAAA
>PHBQ01000035.1 GCA_002841975.1 Candidatus Cloacimonetes bacterium HGW-Cloacimonetes-1 | reverse complement strand
TGCTACGAGCTACAAGCTGGATGTATCAATTAGCAACAGCTTTGGTACGTTTGTGACCGGTTATAATAACCTGACTGTGAATGGCATGAATCAAAGCGTTACAGGACTGACTGCCGGAACCCAGTATTACTATAGGGTTAGGGCTGTTAATGCTTCGGGAGAAAGTGGCAACTCAAACATTGTTGAAGTTACAATGCCGGTATCCAACGATGATCCAAACAATGTACCTGTAGTCACAGAATTGACAGGTAATTACCCTAATCCTTTTAACCCAACAACCTCAATCAATTTCAGCCTTAACCACCCACAGAAAGTGATTATTGAAGTGTATGATATAGCGGGCCGTAAAGTAATCAACTTAGTAAACGAAACTCGGAACAAGGGTGCTTACACCGTAGTTTGGAACGGTAACAATAACAGTGGCAATCAAGTTGCTAGTGGCGTTTATATCATCTCCATGAAAGCAGATAACTATTATGTTACTCGCAAGATAACACTGATGAAATAGCATAGGAATCATAACATAAAAGAAGTGCCTGGGATAAAATTCTGGGCACTTTTCTTTCATTCAGTTAAGGTAGTTGTCGTCCTACATTTCCAATGAAACTGTGGAAACGGAGTATGCACCCCTGAGACACCAATAGGTTCATCATCATTGTTATATACTCTCTGATCATTACTGACCCAAGGTGCGATGGCTTTGATATATTCCCGGGCATCGTCCAGACTGTTTGATTTGGTTTCCATCGCCATGAGATTATCCATCACTTCAGTGGCATCGTTTAGCGGATAGACCTTTTCTTGGGCTGCCAATGCCCGGCAGATATCGCTGGTGGGGTCGTCCATGATATTGATAATGACATTCTCGCTATAACTGCCAGTGGCAATACCAACGTGATTGTAGTAATTGCAGACATGAATATAACCCTGAGCGCAGCCCCAGATTGGAAAGGCACAATTCACCTTCACAATAAATGACAATATGGGCAGAGCAGCGGTCTGCCCCGAGACAAATTGCGGATATATTAAAAAGGGCGAACCCACAGGTTCGCCCCTACAGAGATGGTTCAAAACAATGACAGCCAATGAAAGTGTCGTCAACCCGCTCAGGATAGCCCTCTTTCACATGGTAAAAGCTGAACTATTGAACAGTCAATAACGCGTTAACTCATCATATATCATAAATGTCCACGATAGCAAGAAGCTCTGGCGCATGGCTATAGATCTCGTCAAGAGTAGTTATGGCGTGTTTTACTTCCTTTTTGCCATCTCCAAAAGTAACCAAGTACTTCTTGTTACCCTCAAGGAATAGTCTGCAGATAGGTTTCCGGTTGTTGTCATCTAGTAGAACTCCAAAATACGATTTTGTGTCGCGATGTGTAACACGGCTCACGGCAATCTTCTGAGAAAGAATAGCTCTTACAATATAAAAGGCTTCCATTTCCTCCAGAGTAGTATTGACACCATTATCAATTATGATGACCTTATCTTCTTCCGGTACTGCTATATCTGATTTGTCAGTTTCCTTGTTGATGGCAGTTTTTAGCCTTTCAGTGATCATGTCACTAATGACGGAGCTAATTGATTTCCGCACAAGTTCAGTGAATTGCTCCACTATCTTTGGCATTAATTTTCCAGAGTAAACCTGTGTAGTAAAGAGCCTGACGAGTTGTTCACTGGGATTGGACAGTTCTTCCCTGACGAGTGTTTTAATCTGATTTGTATATTGTAATTCGCTGGCAGTACTAATGATGTTGTCCAGGTCAAAATATGATTTATGGAATTTCTTTAGCTCATCCATCTGGTTTTCTCTGATGTCACATAGATTTATCTCAAAGAATGGTTTTTCATCCATTTTATTGGGTTCTTTCAGGTCAGTATAGAATCTGTAAATGATTCCATTGGTCAAGATGCCAAACCGTGCCTTAGAAACATGAAAATACCTTAGTAATTGACCTTCGTGTACATTTAGGATGTGTCCCCAGTGTTTACATTCGATAAGTATCATAGGACTATTATCTTTCAGAATTGCGTAATCTATCTTTTCACCTTTCTTTATCCCGATATCACAAATATATTCTGGAACCACTTCCAATGGGTTAAAAACATCGTAACCCAGAGCTATAATAAAAGGCATAATAAACGCATTCTTCGTAGCTTCCTCAGTGTGGATCTGGTCTTTTAGCTTCTCAATTCTATCGGTAAGCTGTTTGATTTGATCTTTAAAATCCATTTCTTTCCTCCATAACACAATAAAAGTAGTGCAAGTACATAGAAAATTGATTTGAATGAACTTGTCAAGGATTGTGTAGGATAATATTGAAAGAAGTAATTGTACCCCCAAATTTTCTTGACATTATGTCGTTACTATCTGAAATGAGATCATTAAGCACAGGGATGGACTACTATGGACTTTACATTTTCAATCCGGTTTGGCAAGCAACCTTGTCCGGAGTATCAATCGGTACTGGACTATGCCACGAAATTTAGGATGTTTCTTCCCGCCCAGGAAGGGTCATCTATCCATGTGATCGAAACCAATAATCGTGAGGTTTTGGACAAATATGAAGTTTTCACCAAGCTTATGGAAGCTATCCGGAACTGGAGTTCCACCACTATCATACATGATGGCATGGAGCTAAAGCCAGCCGATTTCCTCCTTCCCGAAAAAGCGGAGATTGCCACCTGCTATCATAGGTATCTGGAAGCTGAGTCCCAAGAAAACTTCTGTGACGACAAGAGTCCATCCTGCTGGGGTTGCCGCATGCTCCGGGGTATTATTTTACGCCACGAGAAATCCCCCTTTTCTCCAAATTCCAAATACTGGTATCAGTTCGGAGCTTTTGTCGATAATAAAACCTGGCGTATAGATCGTGAAGAACTGATCAAGGCTGTGGAAAAGATTGTGAAGAAAAAGAGTATCGCTTTTTGTCCGATCTTTGAATACTCATTTTTCCGTAGATACACTTCTGCCTTGCCACAGATGGTGCATCTACCTGATCCACGTAATTGGGATATAGTATACAGAACCGATACACTGGCCAATTCCAAACGCTGGGAGCCCCTGAACATCAAGCATGTGATACCATCAACCGAACCCGGTGGAGAAGTAGGATCGGAAATGGACGGCATTTCAAACGCGAAAGTAAAGGACGAAACAGCCTCCGATTTCAGTTACCTGAGAAAAGTTCCGGTCACCACTTTTGCAGATATTGGGGGAGTGGACGATATCATCCAGAACATCAGGATCATGATTGAACTGCCTTTAAAAAAGCCAAAACTCTTTGAACAACTGGGAGTAAAGCCCTTCCGCGGCATCCTGCTCTGGGGCGATCCCGGAAATGGAAAGACCCTGATCGCCAAAGCCATTGCCCACGAAGTGAATGCGCACTTCATCCCGGTATCCGGACCGGATATCCTCAATAAAGACTTTGGTCAGTCTGAGCAGAACTTGAGGGATATCTTTGAAGAAGCCAGGGAGTATCAACCCTCCGTGATCTTTATCGATGAGATCGATTCCATCGCCCAGACCAGACACTCCGGAGAATCGTCCAAGTGGCATTCCACATTGGTAAATCAGCTTCTCGCCCTCATGGATGGGATCAGCGACTTTGGCAATGTGACCGTGCTTGCCTCCACAAACAGACCCGATCTGCTCGATGCTGCCATCCTGAGACCCGGACGCTTTGATTATAAACTCGAGATTAAAAAACCGACCCTGCCCGGTTGCAAAACAATTTTGGAAATTGCCACGCGGGGATTACCTCTTGCGGAAGACGTAGACCTCTTTGCCTATGCCGAAAGTGTGGTAGGATACTCTGCTGCCGAAGTCACCTTTTTGGTGAAAGAAGCCGCCATGGTGCGCCTGCGCAAAGCCGTGGAAGCAAACGATGTATCATTGGACGACGATGAGGAACAGGACTACTCCTTCCTCCGGATCGACATGTCCGATTTCCGTGCTGCCTTGCATATGCTGAAATGGCACCGACGCTATGTGAATCTCACATATTCCATGAAGGAAAAAAAGCCGGTATAGTTTATAGACAAAGCGGGAACGTAAACTCACTTTTATCCCTTACCGAACTTGCTATAAAATATCACAAGCGGTGGTAGAAATGTGTCGCCCTTGAAGGGCTCTCTCGGGGAGAGTAACCGGAACGAGGGTCTACGCATTGCTGCGCAATGCTCCGAACCCGTCGCTATCGGATGTCGCCCACGTGGGGCTTCTCTTGGGGACTATACCACTTGGAGAAGTTCCTGTAAACCCTCAGCCCAAACTTCAAATCGTCCTCACTTGGACAAATGGGGATAAAGCCTTATGTGGTGCGGATATATAATGGACTATGTTTGGACTTGGACATTGGGAATTTGGACGTTTATGGACGTGTTTTAATCACTTAAAGCTTCAAATAGCGCTGATTTTGGACTGGAGTTGGACATCAGCCACTTCCAGTCCAAACTACCGAATTAGAAAAGCCGCAACTGAAGTGACAAAACTCCGATTAGATTTATATCGAGACCCTGATCCGGGTCTAATATCTGCACCTTATAGTCTAAATTAAATGGTTGCAAAATAATGCGTCTATTGGCTGGATCGAGTTCCACTTTCTTAAGTGTCGTCCCGTCATCGGCTCTCACCGCACAGACCTTTTCACTGGCAAGATCCCAATCATACTCCTGTTTGATGACCACGATGTCTTCATGCATGATATTGGGCTCCATACTGCGTCCATTTACTCTAAATGCCAAGTAGTTATTGAAATTGCCAGGCAGCAGAGTGCGGGGTATCTCAATATTCTCGCCTAAATGCCGGAGGTCATCGATGTGCTCTCGCGGTCCGGCGGAAATTTCGCCGAGAATTTGCAGGTTGATTGTGCGAGTATAATCGATTGTAGGAGCTTGGATTAGCCCAGTGCGGCTATCGACCACTCTCATCTTCTCTTCCAGTCTCTCTTTCATCCAACCGTCAAAATCCTTCACAATTTGGGTCGTACCCTTACCGGTTAGGAGCCAATTTACGTTAATCTCGGCTTCCGACAATCTTAGTAAAAGTTCGGGATCTGGATACCTTTCACCGGACTTATAACGGGATAAGGATGCGGCTGAGATGCTAAATTTTTCGGCAAACTGATAGTTCTTTAACTTCATGTTCTTCATCAGCATAGCCAGTCTTTTTCCAACTTCTTGGGCTGCCATTATACCTCCATATTACAATTTGCTATTGACAATTTCCTTACGGATAGCAATATGAACTTGGAACAGCTAAACAGAGCTACATAGATGTGTCAATCCTTTTTTTCAAGAGGGGTATTTCTCAATGGCATTCGTGCCGGCAAGATTGAGCACCCTTGAAGAAAGTGCCGGAAAGTTCCGCCAAGTGGTGGAAAGGACTTCCCAAGATATTGGATGTATGGAAGTTAGCACCCCATCAAAACTAATATGAGAGGTGATCATGAACGCAAAACAGAGTCGAAAATCAGGCTGCGATGCCTGCAGTGCTCAGAATGTCCAAGTCCAAACCATTCCGATCGGACTTGGACAAAACAGCATCAAACGCTCATTGCGTATAGCTTCCGGGCACAATATCCATTCTTTTGCGGAATTTGTGTCCAAGTGCTATGAAAAATGTCCAAGTCCATGTCCAAGCCCGAGGGAATGTCCAAGTCCGAATGGGTTGAAATGTCCAAGTCCAAATTCTGAGCTTTGTCCAAGTCCAAAATTTATGAAGCGGATCAAAATGGAAGGTAATGAAATGGAGAACGACTTAACAATGGTCTGGCTGCCCTTGGCAAGAGTGGCAGAGATAACCGGTAAATCGGTAAAGACGATGCGCAGGCTGGTGAAGGAAGGCAGCATGGTAGCAGTTAACAGAACTGTAGCCAGTGGCAAGACCCATACCACCAAGACCTTCATATTCGTGCATGGTGAGCTGCTCGAAACCGAGATGGCTTACCGTACTAAACAAGGTCAGCAGGCAATCAGCCTGGAGCCTGAGCGGATGAGCTTCTGTTCCGAGGTACGGGATTGCCTGTTTATCACTTCATATAAGAGGGTAGGGGGGCATAATGATATCCTATGACGATTTCTTAAACAACATAGACAAGGAAGCATACAACCGGGAAGCTGAGAAGATCATCGCATTGGTCAAAGCCGGACATAAGTTCGAGTTCATCAAGAAAGCAGAAAAGCCCAAGAAATATGTCCGAACGGATAAGAAAGTGGCAAAACTTGAACTGCTGCCTGAAATTGAACATCTGCCGGAACCAAATCTTCCCACTCCTATATATACGGATGAGGAAACAAGCATTAACCTTGAGCCGGAATCGAAGGAACTGCTCAGTTGTATGGGTGAGGCTCAATTGTATGCCCAGTTCTGCGAAACGGTATTGGAAAGGCTCGAAGAGAGCGAAGCCAGACTCGATACTTGGAATACAATCGCAGTTGAATACAACAGTGGCAATCTGGTGCCTGAGCTATACAAGATGAAGGGCAATCGCACAGAGCGGTCCTTGCGTAAGTGGATTGACCTGTACTTAGAGACCAACCGCAACATGTTCTCTCTGATCCACAAAAGCAGAAGCCAGAACAAGGGCCGTAAAGTAACCTATCTGGAACAACACTTCCTCTTGAAGATGCTGCTTACCCCTCAGAAGGTGAAGATATACACTGCAGTGACCACTCTTAAAGCCTACGCACGCATGGGAGCCTTGGAATCACCCAGTTCAATCCCAACCATGGTTCGCTGGTGCAATGATTGGGAAAAGAACAATAAAGCGGTCTGGACTCAAGCAAGATTAGGTAGTAAAGCAGTGGCAGAGGACATCGTTAAAACCATCCATAGAGACAATAGCCTACTTAACGTGGGAGATGTCTGGGTGGCAGATGGACATACCCTCGCTTTTGATATTATCAATCCCAAGACCGGGAAAGCCCAACGCATGACCATGATCATGGTAATGGACTGGGCATCGAGATATCCGGTGGGAGCTTCGCTTGCCTTCACTGAAGACAGCCAACATATCCAACTCGCTTTCCGTAACGGGTTCCTCAACTGGGGTGCCCTGCCCAAGTATGTTTATCTCGATAATGGCAAAGCCTTCCGGTCAAAGCTATTCAATGAGAAGTGGCAGGAACATGACCTCTCAAGCGATCTGGCAGGTATCTTCCCACGATTGGGGATACAGGTGGCCTTCGCTGAGAGCTACAATGCCAAAGCCAAGATCATCGAGAGGTTCTTCAAGACCTTCCAGGAGCAGTTTGAAAGGTTCATCAGCACCTTTAGAGGAGCATCAATAGCCGATAAACCTGCTACCCTGATGCGTAACGAAAAGTGGGCAAGGAAGATGTATGAAGGCAACCCACCCACCATCCAGGAAGCCATGCAGATGATCGGGTTCTATGTCAGATACATGTATGGAGAGAATCCACATGGCGGTTTAAACGGCAGGAAGCCTTTCGAGGTATTCAGTAGTGCGATAATACCGGAAGACCGAAAGATCGAAACCAACAAGCTCAACTTCCTGATGATGTCCGCTGTTCGTAAGACGCTTCGTAATAACGGGATCATGCTCAATAAGCTAACCTACTGGGATACGGCTCTGATGGAGCATATAGGCAAAGAAGTGGTAATCAGATATGACCTGTCAGACCTAAGATGGATCGCAGTCTATGACCTGCAAGACAACTTCCTCTGCCAGGCTGAGGTCCGCAGGGCTCAAGACCCCTTCATCCATCTGAGTATGGATAATCCCATCTCCCACGCTGAGTTCACTAAAGAGTACAAAGCCATCAAACGGCACCAGCGGCAGATCGCCACCCGCACCAAGATGGTGGTCAAGAACTCGCAAGATGTGGTGCACCGCCTACTCAAGCCCCTGCCTGCCTTGGAAAGCAATCCCACCTTCGAACAGGCACCCATCCTAACCCAGCCTAAGCGGGAAACGGAAGACCTGATGCAGAAGCTTGAACAGCAGGTGATTAAACAGATTCCCATCCAAACTGAAGAGCCAAAACATGTAGATATCCCCACCCTTATAGATGGCGAGATCAAACCCAAACAGAAGAGTTTCGATGAGATGCTCAAGTTCATCGGAATCAAGTAGGAGGAATCATGAAACAGAATAAGCTCGTAAAGATAAGCAATGTAGTGGAAGCCGACCAGTGCATCCAATACCTGTTACGCAGACCCAAGATGGAGATGGTGGGACTGGGACTGATCTATGGACGCCCCGGACTTGGTAAGACCACTTATGCCCAACGCATCGCCTTCCAGAGGAACTATGTTTACCTCAGGCTGGAATCGATGACCACTCCCAAGGCATTCTCCACCATGCTATTGACCGCACTATACCGCAAGTTTGACCTCGGCAACTTCATACCTACCGGGTCGACCAACAACCTCTTCAAACTCGGCATGCAGATACTCGATGAGCATCCTGATACGGTGATCATCATCGATGAGATAGACTATGCCTTCAAGCTCGATAAAATACTTGGTGCAATCCGGGACATCGTGGACGAGACCCTGACCATTATCATCCTGGTTGGTATGCAGAATGCCAAAGACCGGCTCTCGCAGATTAGTGAATACTACTTCGACCGCTGTAATGCCTTCCATGAGTTCAAACCACCCACCAAACTCGATTTAAGGCTCTTAGCCGATGAGATCATGGATATCCCGGTGGAAACTTTCATTATCGACCGCATCTTTGAACATGCCAAAGGCAGCTTAAGAAGAGCTATCAAGATTATGCACGGAATAGAGACTGGAGAGTTTGACTTGTCCAATGGGACTGTTCCCGAACAGCTGCTTGAGGAAGCCCTATGACCACTAAAGACTTGGCATTAAACTTTGTGAGCCAGTTCAACAAGCCCTTTGATCTGGGAACGATATCTTCGCTGATCGGTCGTTCTCCAAGGTCTGTGAAGCCTGTGCTTGATGAACTGCTCACAGCCAAGCAGATCAGACTGGTCGATCCGGAGCAGGGAATCTATGTTCGAGATAACCGCTATCTTACCAGTGTCTGCTACCACCAGAAAGGCAACTGGCAATTCAAACCCGAGGCAGCGTCTGCTCTTCTTGATCATATCGAAAAAGGCAATTACACTTCTGTCAGAGGAGTTGCGAAAGACTTTCCCCGTAGTCGGCAGTGGGTATTCGTCTATATGGAAGCTTTGGCTTCTATGGGAATCCTGGACTATGATGAATGCTATGTGGTTAAAACCAGAGATAACCTCAAGGATATCGGAAAAGTGGTCAAGAAAGGTGCTCTCAATGATCTGGGATACCGGTCAAACCAAAGACCGAGAACCTATAAGCCATTGCCAGGAGAAGATGAGGAGACTCATCTCAGAAGGTTAGCTGAAGCTCGTATAAGAATAGCTGCATTCGAAAAAAGTAAACTGAAAATCTAAGGACATACAGGAGCATTCTATGGAACAGGAACTACGGGAAAAACAACTACGTCAGCAAATTCATGCGATCAGGGTCAAGAAGTTTCACTGGCCCCTGGATGGCTTCAAGTTCATCATGAACGGTCTCGGCTTCGGAGAATCGCTTTCTGCACTGCACGAAGATAAGCTCCTTGAGCTGAAATCGCTCATGATCAAGTACCGCAAGCATGGCAGACCATTGGAATTCAATTACGATAAACAAGGCAAATACATGCATGCACTGATGAAGTCAGCAGGATGGAAAGAGTCTGATCTGCGTGCTTTCATGATCATCCACTATAAAAAGAGTCACTGGAACCTGCTCGATCCCAAAGAGCGCAGAGCGATCATCACTATGCTCCAGAAATATGCCACGAAACAGGCAAATCAGCAATCTAATCAAAGCAATACAGTAGATCCTAAGGAGGATTCAAATGAGTAGAAAGTCTACCAAAACAGTCAAGGAACGCACCCTCACAGATGCACAGGGACGGGAGATATCCGTTAAGGTGCTCAATCAAGACATCGTAGAACGGGAAGCTGCCATCAACAAAGCAATGGAAAGTGCTCTCAAACTCCAAGACCATATCATCATTAACAAACAGAAGATCATCGGCATAGTCGAGGACTACTTAAGCGAAGCAGCCAGGCGCAATGGACTCGAGTGGAAGGGCAATGCACTGCTGATTAGCTTCAATGAGAAGTATCGCATCGAAATCCGTTACCGGGAGAAGATTCAATTCGGCATAGAACTGCAGCTTGCCAAGCAGAAGATAGACGAGTGCATCAAAGCATGGTCAGTCGACTCCAATGACAATCTCAAAGCCATCATCGGTGAAGCGTTCCAGGTGGATAAACGGGGTCAGTTGGCCCGTTACCGTATCTTCGCCCTGCGCCGCTACAAGATTAAAGACCCGACATGGAAGGAAGCAATGGAACTGATCGACAAAGCCATCATGGTAACCTCGACCAAGCAGTACATCTCTTTTGCTGTCAGAGATGATGCCGGGGACTACCACAAGGTCGTGTTAAACTTCAGTACCCTGTAATTCTGTCGCATCCTTAGGCAGCAGTTTTTGACCGATAACAGGGGGCTACAGATGATGACCGCAGTAATGACACAAGAATACGAGGTAAACGTGGATAGTTTCAATGACAGATACTACAGACCGGACGAGATAGCCGACATGTTGAATGTCGACAGATCGACTGTCTATCGTATGATCAAGGATATTGCTGATCCTCTTCCCGCTTACCGCATCAATGACAAAGGACCCCTCAGGGTTCATGGCAAAGACATCAATAAGTATCTGGAAAGTCATAAGGTAAGACCTGAGTATGAGTAATGCAATAGAGTTCCGTATCAAGCGGGACAACTGCAAAGATGCTTATCTGAACGGCAAGACCGATCCACTCGAGCTGGCGGTGATCTTCGGTGTATCCGACATCACCGTCCGCAAGTGGATCAAGAGTGGCAAATGGGATGAGCTGTTCAAAGAAGAGCGTAAGCTTGATCATGAGATCAGCATAGCCCGCAAGAGGGCTCTCATCCAGGCACTTCGTGAGTATGCTAAGAATCCTGCAGATACTGCATTACAGAGCCTTGTAAACTTAATCAAACAGAACCAGAAGGACAGTGAGCCTTCCAAGGAACTGAATGATTATATCGTGCGCTTCCTGGATCAAGTGACCGACTTTATGATTGAGAAAGGACATGAGACAATGCTCAAACAGTTTCAAAGCATCGTCATTGACCTTGCCGAGTACTTAAGAGTTAGAAATGGATAAATATACAACCACGGACATGGTTACCTCCAAGCCTACAGACCAAACCTCCATACCTACCCTCCAAACACATCCCGGCCAAGCGGAGCCGTTGCCTCCGGCTCCGCACTTTCATGATTACCCTCCTGAACCTCTGGGTCCCCGATTCACAGCTTGCTGGAGGTTGGGGTGAGTCCCGGTTATGTCTAAGAAGTTCATTCAGCGGCATAACAAGGCATTGGCGGAGATCGCATCTAAGACGATCTCCGTCTTGCCTTTTATAGATGATAATCCTGAAGCTAAAGCTGAGAGAATCAGGAGAACAACAGAAACGGGCTGGGATGCCTTCTCGTTCTTCTGCCATACCTACTTCCCACATATCTTCCCACTACCTTTTTGCCCAGCACATGAGACTATGTTCGATGAATCTGATAAGGGCTCAGGCATCATCGGAATCACAGGTTTTCGTGCGCTGGGCAAAACGGTACTTATGGGAGTAGTCTATCCTATCTGGAAGATCATCAAAGGTGAACGCTATGTGATCCATACAGCCGCAGACGTAGATCTGGCACAGGAGCGCACAGCCTTTACCTTGCATGAGTTGCAGAACAACAAGCGGCTCACTATGGATTATCCTGAGCTGCAGCCTGTGGATGCCTTTGATCTGGACTTCTATCTCAAGAACAAGGCAAGAATACGAGCCAGAAGTATCAAGCAATCTCATAGAGGGACTATCAATCCCAAGACTGCCAAACGTCCCGGACTGATCGTCTGTGATGATATCGATAAAGAAGAGAACATGGGTAACCAGTCCATCGGTAAGAGACGCATGGAGAAGATCACTCAGGAGCTTGCCGGAGCTCTCTCACCCGATGGAAATGGCAAGATCGTCTGGCTCGGGAACCTGGTACATCCCAATTACTCCATCTGCCAGTTTCAGGAGCTCATATTAGGCGAAATGCGAGCAGATAATCCAGAATTGGATGTAACATACCAGATCGCTCTGAAGACGCACCAAAAAGCGATTTTGCGCCTCTCTCTTGAAGATATGCATGGTAAGTCCATCTGGGAAGCTCAATACCCCACAGCTACCTTACCGAACCTCAGAGCCAAGTTCGGGCATACAGGATATCAGAGGGAGATGCTTGGACAGCCGGTAATCGAAGGTAACATCTTCAAGAACCACTGGTTCACCAAGTATAGAACCCTGCCTGAGCCATCCCAGATGAAGCGGGTCTGGCTCTATGCTGATCCTGCCTGGGGAGAGAAGGGCTGTTACAAGGCTGTCATCTCCATTGGTTATGATGGTAACCGCTTTTATGTGATCCACACCTGGATACGCCAGACGGAGAACACCAAGTTCTTCAGATACTATTACGATGCCTATCAGGAGTTGGATAGAATCTACAGAGTGAAAGCCAGAGCTGCCTGTGAAACCACCTACGGTCAGGCACGGATACTTGCCGACTTCGACAGGTGGGCTACCGATAATCATCTGCCACCGATATCACATCGCATCAAGCGTATAGATAACAAGGATAACAAGAACCTGCGCATCGAGAGAACTGAGACCATCATCGAAACAGCCAAGATACTCTTTCCGGAGGGTCAGGATACACCCACCCTAATCAGTCAGTTCCTCACTTATCCTGATGGGTATATCGATGGTTGTGATGCTCTGGCTGGCTGTCTGGAGAGGTTCTCCGAATACGACATTGGCAGGAATAGAGTCAAGGTCAGGAGATTCAGTTTCTAATGAATTACTATGATCAGCTAATGTTGGAATACTACCGGGTACTGAACAATGCTTGGAAAACCGAGATCAGAGATGCTACACGACTTGCTATCCAGATGCTGAGTGATATGCCCCGAACTGAGAAGATCAACAAGGACTCAATAGATAAGCTTATGAGCATCATAAATACCCAGTTGGGAGATGACTTCGCAGCACTGGTCAATGAGCCCACCAAAGCGATAATAGACCGCTGTGTGCGGCTTGGACTGAGGGATACCCAAGTGCAAGCCCCATCCAAGACCAGCATCGGGCTCTGGGGCATCGAAGATCAGCACTTATCCTCCACCATTCAGAAGCAGCAGTTGTTTTGGATCGGGAACCACTTTGAAGCCGATGTTCGCCAGAACTTCGCAGACACCCTCTCCAAAGCTATTGAGCAAGGCTATACCAAAGAGATGCTTGCCGATACTCTCAAAGACCAGTTCAATGACATCGCAAACAGATCATCCAACTACTGGCAAGGACTGGCAGAACATACTGCACTGAGAATCCGAGAGTTCGGAAGGCTGCAGGGTTACAAGAAAGCGAAAGCCAGATACTACAAGCTCGTGGTGATCCTGGATGATCGCACCAGTGACATCTGCCGGGCATTGGCTGCCCAGGACAATGTCTATCCCCTAAACGATGCCATCGAAGTAATGGATAATCTCATGGCTCTGGATACCAAATCCAATAGCCTGGATGATGCCCGTGAACACATTAAAGCACTTGCACCATGGATCAAGGACGATCAGATCGAATACGACTCAGAAATGAATCCAATAGGCGTCTCCGGAGCGCATACTCCCTTCCCACCGTTTCATTGGAAGTGTAGGACAACTACTTTTATCCTCTAGTGAGATTTATCAGACTTACAGTAGATCATTGCAGTTAGATGATATGTGATATCTGGGCTATTGCGAATAATCCTGAGGGAGGTAAAATGATTTGACTTTATTACAATAAACATGATCTTTGTCAATGGCAAGTCCCTTGTCAGCATAAAATTCAGATTGTACCGAATCTCCGATTAAGCTGTACAACCAGGAAATTCTGGAACAATCGTCGGCATTAAATTCATCATGAAAATTTAGCAACAGCGTAATTAGTTTCTTGATCTGATATTTTTTTTCGTCGTAATCAATTGCTTGGCCGTCAATTTTCATTTGTTTAATGATATTACTCATTCTTCTGGCGTTCTCACTAATTGATTCCAAATCAGCATCATCCAAAGAAGACACTTCTACAAGAAAATGAATCTCATCTTTATATTGTTTGCATGAAAAGCTCATCTGAATCAAGTCTTCCCAAATCATTTTTATCGGAAAAATCCCATCAGGGTTTTCTAGGTACTTCAAAAAATGTTCTTTAGACTTCTCGTAATAGTTCTCAAAGATTTCTTTGTTTAGGCGCGATATTAACACCCATATTGATGGTACCCTGCGAGCTAGTATTTCAAGAACTGGTAGATGCTTGTAGAAATCCTCTTCTGTTACTATTAACTTTGCTAATTTGTTTACAAACTTCTCAATTTTATGGAAAATCCCTTTACTCACATCAGTTTTATTTACGGGTCCAAATAGCCTTAAATACTCTGAGTCAAGTTCAACAGACGACTTCATTGGACTAACTTTTAACTTTTTCTTGCCAAAGATAGAAGAGACGTAAGGGACATTAATATAGGCTTGGTTATCTTCTTCTGAAACAACTTCTTCTACAAATGAGGAATGTAACAACTCATCTACAGTTGATCTAACGTCGATGGGAGTGTCTGATGTACTCAAATAAATCGCTTCAATTGTTATGACTGGCACAATTGAATACCAGTTGCTTAGTAGCATGTATATTCTTTTAGCTAATGGAGACAAGTTGTCGAATGTTCTTTCAAAAAGAGCCATCAACATCTCATCTTTTGATTCAAGAATTTTTTTAGGTTCTTTTGTGTTTGCTAGATAACATTCACCTAGTAACATTTTAATCACGTATGGATGCCCATTTGAGTTAGAGTAGATTTCATCATATATTGACTTGAGTGGTTTATTGGAAACTGGCATAGATAAGGATATGGCATCCATCAATTGCCATGCTTCATCTTTATTCATGCCCTTAACATGCAGGGGATAATCTGCCTTGAAATCCCTTGTTCGAGTTGTTATAAGGACTTTATTAGGTAACCTTACGAACGTATCTAGCCAAATATAAACCGCTTTTTGATCTACAACTGTCTCGAAATTATCAAATACGAACAACGTAGTACCGATGGGACTATTTGTCAGATGCTCCGAAAAATACTTGATTTCTGAGAACCCTTTCTGTTTTGCTTCCGAAGGGGAGGTAAGATTCACATACTCTTTAGCAAATGCTTCTTTTGTTACAAGATGTGCCTTAACCCACTTAGGTCCAACAGAAAGCAAATCAATATCTCTTGCACTAAACCATATCATGCAAGTAAAAGGATTACTCTCTTCATTCATGATTCTTGATAGGACGTTTATTAAGAGAGTTGTTTTGCCAATACCCCCGGGGCCTGAGAGCGTTATGATAGGATGCCTATCCTTAAGTGTTATCTGCTCGTGCAAATCTGTTTCTAGCTTTTCTCGAGTGATATATATATGTTTATTGGGCGGTATATTAGAAAAACAGTTTTTAGATACACCAAGACTACCCAACCCTTGAGTTTCACTATCTGGAAAACTCTCAATAGGATACAAATACATTGAGTTATCAGCTTGTTTACTAGAATTTGATTCATAGGACAGAATCTCGAATGTCTCTTTTTTAAAGCTTCCATTTGCAATCCAATAATCACTTAAATCAACATTTGAGTAGAGCAAATCTACCTTGCGCAATCCCTCTAAACATAGATATATACCATCAGCATAACTCTCATCATTATTACCTTTTAAGTAATCAAAGTCATCGGTCTTTCGGCTGATATATGATACTCGATATTTGCCTGAGTAATTCTTGTGAAGATATGCCCAGGGAAGTTCAAATATGGAAGTATGTTCAACTAGTTTTGTAATTGAGGCTTCGAGGCTTTTTGAAAAATCGATACACTGTTTTCTCGTTAAAGCTCCGTGACCCCTTGTTTTGTTCCGGAATAGTGCAAAATCTTCAAACCATTGGTAACAAGTGGTCGTGGGACCAAGCTTCTCCTTTTTGAATCCCAGATTATTCAGTACTTCATGTATATTACTAACAACATCATATTGCCAAAGCCCTACAGTAACCTTATCCTTAAATATGTTAACATAGGGGTGGGCAACATCATCGAGATACTGTAATGTTGGCCCGTATAGCATTTCTCTAAAACAACTTATCCAATCACCAATACCATCCGCTCGAACAAGTCTATAGTGAATTCTATAACGATACCTTTCAGGGCTATTACTGACAAATGATGCAATAGAAACTGTTAGAATCTTAATATACATCTCACTTAGATACATTAGCGTGTTAAAAAAAGCTACATCATCGTCTTGCTTCTCTCTCTCCATTCTTCTGAGCATCTGTTCAATCGGTATAAAGTGTGACATGCGTTCCTCCTCCGTCTAATGTTCTTGAATAATATGCGTCAATAGCTTAACATAAATCATTGTCTACATACTTAATTGTCTAATCTTCTTTACTGAAATTTCATCGATTTCTGCATAAACATCACATGAAGTTATCCACTTAGTCATGATATCTGCGAGTATCTTGTTTGTGCTTTGAGTTTTTAATAATGAGCGGTTCCATAAAATCAATACTCTCCAGCCATTGCTTCGAAGTTTGATTACATTTTGATGATCCCTAACCATATTACCTATAAGATTCTGTTCCCAGTAATCTGTTCGTGATAAAGGTAATCTTACCTGACTGCACATATGATTATGCCAAACGCAACCAGAATGAAGATAACTGCTTTGTATTAAAGTAACACAACACTTGTTTCCCATGTAGATGTTTACCTATAACCTATATCTAAAGACCTGAGAATGCAATAGTTTGCGGACAAGCTAATCATGTCCTGTATTAATGGACATAATCTTGTCGTATTCTTGATTCTTTGAAGAGCTGTTAGCTTATCCAATTACTACACTTCCAGATATCTAATTGATGAAGTATTGGTATGATGTCGTGTAAAGAACTTCAATCCTTCTTCTTGATGAAAAGTAAAAACAGCGTTATATAATGCAAATGGTATCGAATCAGAATGCTCTAACTTACTATCAAAGACTGAATAGACTCCCTCTTGAACAACAATAGGAACGAGAACCTTATTGACTATTAGCATATTTGTATTGTCATTTGCTATTTGATACAATCCCTCTCCGAGGGCTATGCAGCATCTTCCCGAAAGCGCTTCAAAGTATCTAGAAAGATGTTTGATGTTGGAACAAACAACTATTGCTGTTGTATTGTTTATTGATCTGGCCTGTTCTTGATTATCGATAGAGTCAAGTTCAGTCTTTAACCGTTCAGCATCCAATATATCCATTTTTTTCAATGTACCTATCCTGTGAGGATTCCCCAACACTAAAGATAAGTGTTTTTTCCCTTTGTATTTAAACCATTCAATATATGGTAGATTGGCAAGTATCGTTTCTGGCTGATTTCTGCTTGACCCGGAACCTAGAAGAACGCTATCAACATGGATAGCTTGGCTGTTAGATAGAGCGACCCATAGTTTCTCCAATTCGCTAAAGGGTCTCGATCTAAATTTGCCACTCGAGGAAGTAAGGATAATCCTTTTATTGTCATAGTCAATTGAAACAATTGATATGCTTGAGCCTGGAGTTATGCTTTGAATATCCAATCCAGCCATCGATTCTATATCCTTCAAAATATCTACAAATTTCATAAATCCTCACTTAAAGGCCGGCGGAAATTTCAACAAAGAGGCATCTTCATTAGCGTCTTCTATCGCAGCAACATCATCAAGCCATTCCCTTAAAAAAGTCTCAGCCTTGGAATCACTGCCACCAACTTTACAGAATTCGACTTTATGATCAATTTTTACCCAAGCAGGCTTGCCTTTACTATTTGCTCTAGCTTCATCAAGTGTGTCTTTTAATGATAAGCCTGCAGCGAACCTTCTAATGTCAGAAACAAAATCCAACACAATTACCTTTGATTTTCCACTACTCAACCTTAGCCCCCGACCGAGTTGTTGGATAAATATCCTGCGGCTATGAGTAACCCTCTGGAATACAACAATATTGACATCAGGTACATCTATGCCTTCATTAAAAATATCCACTGCACAAACAACCTGAACCTTACCATCATGGAAATCACAAAGTATTTTGTTTCTTTCAAACGATTCCATAACCTTACCATTTGACAGCTTGGAGTAAATTGCCTCAGCCCGACAAAACCCCAATGCGTTAATTTTATCCTTCATCATGATTGCATGATCAATTATGCCGCAAAATACGATAGCACGGGGATTATCCTGTGTACTCCATACTTTCTGAAGTTCCAGTACAACAGCGTCATCCCAATTCGATATGAAAAGAGTCCGGTTGATACCTCTGGGTGATAGTTTTTCGCCATGAAGAGACTTCAATCCCTTCCAATCAATATTATCAGTGTACATTCGGTAATCAATATTGGCTAAAAATCCCTTCTTCAACCCTGTTAGCATGTCAATGCTAATAAGTGGTTCTCCAAAATATCTAGATAAATCAGTTTGGTCTGGTCTCCAAGGAGTTGCCGTGACTCCTATCAATTTTGGTCCGTCATCACCCCCCCCCCTCAGGTTTTCAATAACGGCATTATACATTCCATCAACACCTACATGATGGCATTCATCTATGGCGACTAAGTCAAAATGTGGCATTTCGGCACCACTGCTTATGTAACTAGCTACTGTATTGAGACAAGCAAACACCGATGAAGCACGGGATAATGTTATGTAGTTTTGAGGTTCGTATCCATTCCAGACTAATGTTTCGTCTGATGTTTTCAGATAAGTCCACATATTCTTCTCAAGCTGATTGACAAGCGCATTTGTATGAGCTATAATCAAAACTCTCTGTTTTCTTAACTGCCTTAACCTTCTTATGAACTCGTACAATACGTGAGTTTTGCCTAACCCAGTTGCCATTACGATCAGCGCTTTTTTCGATTTGTTATATTCGAATTCCTGTATGATTAGTTGAATGGCTTGCTCTTGGTAATCGCGTTTGTCAAAGATATCATCAGGGTTGCCAAAAGGGTATGCGTCTTCGAACAATTCCGCCTTTTGTATTAACTCGGTGGCTCCCCATAATTGTATTGGTATTCTTTTTTGCAACAGTGCATTTCTTTGCCTCAGTGCAGCTTCCTGAAATCCTTTCAAAGATATGATCACTGGGATGTTTGCATGATAATACCTCATAGCATTAAGGGTTTGTTCTAGTACCTCCATACCCACAGGAATTTTCCAGTGTTTAACTTGAATCAGCCATCTCTTACCAGCTTTATGAGCAATAATATCCGCTCCTTTATCATTTGTTTGGCCGACAAGCCTAACTCCTGAAAAACCATCGTAAATCAGAAACCTGCATACCATTCTTTCGAAGGAGATCCAGGATTCACTAATGGTTTTTATGTTAAAGTACGCCATTAACCTATCTCTTTCAACAAGATTTTCAAGCTTATGCTTGTCCTTTTAGTAAACAAAGAATCAGCTACATTTGTCCCAATATATGAAGCACAATCTTCCAAACAATTTTGGTAAGTTTTCTTAAGGGATTCTCTCATTTGGTCTAATGCTGATTCTGGAATGTCTGCCACTGAGCCATAAGGAACGTTCCATACATACTTATCGAAGAATTTATAAGGAAATGTCTTAAAAATTTCTACAATCGAAGTCGGTGCTAGATAAAGAAGAAATTGACCCGATTCCTTGTACTTCTGCATCAGTGTAACATCTATCTGATTAGCGACCATGTTTTCCAGCATAGCTCTCTTTTCAGTATCAGTGAGATTAGTAAATATGTCCGCGGCAATATCCGTGAAGACATAGGTCATTTTTTGTCGTATCTCACCGAATAGAGCCTTGATTCCTTCCCTTAACTGCTCAGGAGTCTCGGACAAAGAATCTGTGTAGTATTTTGAGATTAACTGAAACATTAGATTTGCGGTACTATGTGCTTTTTGATTTGAATGTCCAGATAGTGATCCGTAGTAAGTGTGTAAATATGAAGCTACCTCTGCAGCTATAAAGACCTCAGGACCCACAGAGAAAGATTTGAATATTCTATGCTGAAAATCAATGAAAATCTCTATAGAATCGCTTATGAATGCAATTATGGGCAGTTTGTCGACCTGGCTCTTTGATATTATAGGTATGCGTGTATAGTAGCAAATCGTGTCTACAGGATTACTATAATTGCCATCCGCCAGTTTAATTGAGCATCCTGTAATACTCAGCTCATCAATTTTATCTGAGTTATCCCTTAGTTGCTCAGCAGTTAGAGGATCTGCAGTACCCCTTGTGGATGAGCATAGTTTACAAGCATCAGAATTGGCAAGGTTACTTGAACCACATA
Organism: Candidatus Cloacimonetes bacterium HGW-Cloacimonetes-1; assembly: GCA_002841975.1. GTDB lineage: Bacteria > Cloacimonadota > Cloacimonadia > Cloacimonadales > Cloacimonadaceae > PHBQ01. The sequence continues at coordinate 5,212 of PHBQ01000035.1, read as the reverse complement.
CTTTGCACATCCAGGGATATGTTACTTCCGGAATCTGGGATTTCCCACAGTATTGGCATGAGATTGCAGAATAAAGTATCTCTTCCTGGCAGAATTTACAAGGTTTCCCTTTAAGTATTGATGCGCAGACTAAACACTCCTCAGCGGCATCCAGATTATCTGCCCCACAGCCACTGCATTTCACAAGAGTATCTTGGGGTCTTGTTACTGCTTTTTCAACTAACTTCCACCACTCTGTGTCGTCATAGTATCCTGGTTCTTTATTTTCAAACTTCTTCAGATACTCTTTTTCAGTCTCCCTATCGATTCTTTTGGGTGAACTAGAATTTTCGTCCCAGTAGCCCATATACATATCTTGTGGACCGCATTTCCTTACTCTTCTATAGCCTTGGTAGAGCATATAAATATATGAATTGTTGTTTTCTGTTCCTGGTTGTGTGGGTTGAAGAGAACTCTCTCCTCTAAGATAACTCATAGCCCTCTGCCATTCTGCACTGCTTCTTTGAAAATCTTGTTTCATGAAATCGACTGGAACATGATCTATATGTACTTCTCCCACAATTCTTCCATATTGGCTGTCAATCGGATAATCCTTTATAGTATTCCCCATTTCATCCATAAACTCAAAGAATGCGACTTTCTCGAGTAACCTAATTGTCCTTCCGTTTCGGATCAAATCTATGCCATAATGTGATATGTCATCAAATCTTTGAATACCAAGCCAACCTCTGATTCTTTCTTCTATGGTTCTTACAGACTCAGACCCACAAGCTGGACACTTGTCTTGAGGGACAAGTGCGTAACAGTTAGTGCATCTTGTTTGGTGGCCAATAACTTCTGAAAAAGTGTATTTTGCGGGGATCAACCCATGACCTTGTCTTTCTACATGCCTAGATTGATCCCACACACAATGCATGAAGGCATGGCAAGCTTCCTCATCGATAACAATCCTAACCTTTTCCTCTTTTAGGAGTGTTGAATACCTTCTCCCAATTTCTTTTCTAATCTTCGGTCTACCATAAGAAATGAGTTTATTTATAAATCCCGAGTTACCACTTCCATCCGTCCACCATCCTGCAACTTCTATGATTGTACCATGAGTAAATCCTTCTGGCTTAGGAATCTCTTCAGGAATTACCTTATAACTAGATTTTTCTGTAATCTCTAATAGATCAACGACTACTCTAATGGCATTCTCATCCTCTTTTCGAGCTGTTATGAGTGTTGTTCTGTGTCCCAGTTTTCCGGTAGCAATGTTCAAACCCATACCGAATAATCCAAGCATGTCATAAGGGTTGTTACCTGTAAATCCTGCTTTGAGCGCTTTTTCCGCCGATTCCGCAGACATGCCGACACCATTATCCCGAACCCTAAGACAACCAGCGTTGTTATCGAGTTCTGCCCTTGTAGGAATATTGATGATAATCAAGGGATTTTCAACTGGTTTGCCTAATTTAGTCGATAATATTAAGGAATCTACCGAGTTGTCTATTAGTTCTGATAGAGCGTCCAATGGTTTTAAAGGGGTGTGTGTTAATGCTAAGAGCACTTTGGGGTCTGGGGTCAGGTCAAATGCTTTCATTAATCCTCCGAGTAAGTGTTAGTTTAAGAGATTCGGCTACAGCTTTGGCTAACTTCGCTGGGACTCCATTTCCAACAGCCTTGAATTTATCAGTTAGTGTTATCTCGTCTGGCATAATGTAATTGTCTGGTATAGATTGAATTCTAAGAGCCTCTCTGACAGATAATCTCCTAGGTAGGCAACAATGCAGATGTACCTCATTGTTACCATAGGCTGCGGCAGGGCTGTACCTATATCTATGGAGTTTCTTAAAACTCTTCTTTGAGACATCACCTTCTAGTAATTCGGTGAATTTCTTGCTTTTAGGAGTGAAGTAATCTTTACTGTTAGGCAGGTTCTTCAAGTTTTCATCGCAAATATAAGTATAAACCATTAGCTCACTGGGTGCATTTGGTTTGATTGGAACTGATCCCTTTGGAACAGGCTTGTCTGGCCAACTAACACTTGTACGCTTGTTTTTGAATAACAAGTTTTCAGGCCAAGGATACCAATGCAAGTTATCATTCTTGATATCTTTGTACTCTATCGCAGAGTGAGCTAAGTCTTGGAATGGGGATGTACAGTATCTATTATACAAAATGCTTTGGTTTAGCTTGAGCCAATTCATTTCAAAACCTATAATAAAAACTCTCTCTCTGTCTTGAGGAACACCGAAATCTAATGCATTAAGTATTTTAAAATCTATTGCATAATGGCTTGATAAAGGAAGAAGCGAATCAATCAAGTACTGTCTGTGTTTATGAGTTTTAACAAGCCCTGGAACATTTTCAAGAAGGAAAAATGTCGGTTTCAGTCCAGCTATTCTTTCCAGATAAACTTTGAGCAATTGTCCATTATTGCCAGTACCACCACGATTCTTACCTCCAACAGAAAAATCTGGACAGGGGGGGCCTCCAATAACGCCAAATATTTCTGGTATTGACTTCATGCCAAATGCTTCTAATGATATTTGGCTAGCTCCAACATCAACAATTGAGCTTGTATTTTGGATTCTGCACTTTCGCCCTACAAATCCCATTGATTTCATACCATATTCGTATATTCTAACAAACGGTTTATGATACTCATTATGCCATATAATATCAAATCCAGATTCTATAAACCCAAGATCTAAGAAACCCGCACCGGTAAAAAAGGACAGTAGTTTTATTCCCATGGAGTAATATACCTGTTTTTATCGTCCAAAATGCAATCAAACCCCATTATACAAAGAACACCTTTTCTGCCGACAAGGGCAAGAATACAATTTAAAGACCAATTCAGAACATCTTATTTTTCTCATATATTCACTTTTCCGAATTACACTTATCTGTCAATCACAAATTCTGTCGCATCCTTATGCATACGTATTTGTGTTAATACAGGGTAGTGGCTTCCTTGCTCCAGATACAGTATCCAATACTACTCGCAAGGAGATACGATGGAAGCCACGCTACTGGAACGCATAAAAGAGCAATTAGTCAGACACGAAGGTCTGAGGCTCAAGCCATACCGCTGCACTGCAGGTAAGCTGACCATCGGTATTGGTCGCAATCTCGATGATTGTGGTATCTCCCAGACAGAAGCTTATGTGCTCCTGGAGAATGATATTCAGAACTGCGAGAAGCAACTTTTGGATGAGATTCCAGAGATATACAATCCACTGGATGAAGTCCGCAAGTCGGTGCTGCTGAACATGTGCTTTAACTTGGGTATTGGTGGGCTGCTTCGTTTCAACAACACACTGGCTATCATTGCTGCCGGAGACTGGGAAAGGGCTGCGAATGGTATGCTGGCTTCCAAGTGGGCGAAGCAGGTTGGTCGCAGAGCGATTGAACTATCTGAACTAATGAGGAAAGGCAAGTGATCCCCATCCCGGTCGATATTGATGCCATGCTGTCTATCCTCAATCTCCCCAAGGAGATGGGCGAAAACGGCATTTTCAAAGAGCATAAGGCTATCGTCATGGAGACGATCAGAACCCTTGTTTTGAATAATCATTACCAGGATGCAGTACGCAATGATTATCCTGATGATGATCCCTTCCTGATCTCTTTTCGTTTTGGGTTCTGTTTCCTGATGCTGCACAGTACTTGTGAGTTTCTCAATTTGAAGACCCTGGGCGAGGGAATAGTCAAGACCGTAGGATTAGACCAGTCTGCCACCGAACTGCTCACAGGGAGCGAAATAGACGCATTCAAAGTCAACCTTGAGCTAAGAGCACTTACCGGGCTTCGAGACTATCTCAATCAGCATGGTCAGGACCGCTTGAATGATCTGAAACCCAGACCGCCAAGAGTGATCAGGATGGGAGTTATCTGATGCCTGATAGCTATACCACTCCAGATGAGCTGATGCGGGATATCTACCTGGCTATCTATGCAGCCTTGGAGAGCCGTCTGCATCTAATCGGTTCTGTGATCGATGCAGAATCTCGCAAGGAGATATTGGCACAGCAGATTTATGACAAAGGTGACTTCTATGGCAATACCGGTTATCTGGTTGAGACCAGTCCTGATGCCATGATTCTCAGAGTAGGCTCCAATGTGCGTCACGAGCCTTTCATTTTGGGTGGCAAAGTGCCTTCCTGGACTCCGATCGCTCCTCTAATCGCCTGGGTCGAACGCAAGCACCTGTCTTGGACTGATAAAGAGACAGGGAAAGCTCTGACCGTAGCCGAGATCGCTTATCTCATCCGGGGCAAGATCAAGCGGGAAGGCATAGCTGCCCGTAATGTATTTGCTCAGGTTATCGCTAACCGGGAGCAGTGGATATACCAACAATTGAAAGATATAGAGGTGAGTCTATGAACCCCCATGAAAAGTTTATTGCAGACCGGAACCGGATAGTTGATGCCCTGAAGTTTTCTGATATCCCCACCATCCAGTTCAACAAGGATGCGATCCCCAAGCAGTTACCTTGCGCCATCGTGATCCTGGACTCTGAGACAGGCAAGAATGGCACTTCCAGACAGTATGTGAGTACTGATCTGGCTTGGACAGTCTTCCTGATCGTCAATGCCCAGAACGTGTTTGATCCTGATTCCGATTTGTATCAACTCAAAGAGAAGTTCCGCTCATTCTACCTCAAGCTGATGAACCGGGACTTGCCCAGTGTGGAATACTATACCAGCCGCATTGATGGCACCAGACTGGTCAGGATAGCCAAGATTGACCTGCTGAAAGCTGGAACAGGAGCTTCTGCATGAGAGTGATGCGAATAGGTGCCTACAACCTGGCTATCAGCTCTGCTGCTGATCTTCTGGAGACCAAATACAAGTCTGAGCCGATTGATCTGTCCAAGTGCAGCCGGGTCGGTAAGCAACTGATCTCCAAAGCAACCGAGACCAAGAAAGTAGTCTCTCAGCCTTACTCCATGGGCAATCTGCTCAACCTCCTGGATACTGATGAGTATCACTCTGGTTGTGTTGATGCCCTGTCTATGGCAACAGTGATGGAGTTCGACTGCAAGAACAGCCAGGTCAAGTCTTGGATGGAAGCTGCCGAATTTCCTGCCTGTGAAGACCAGACAACCATCCTGGCAGAGATGATCAAGTTCTATCTCGCCTGTGGGAATGGCTTCCTGATCAAGATGCGTAATGCTCAGGGTCAGTGGATGGGTCTGGAACGGATGCTTCCCAGTGAAGTGCAG
>PHBQ01000034.1 GCA_002841975.1 Candidatus Cloacimonetes bacterium HGW-Cloacimonetes-1 | reverse complement strand
AAGACCGTATATCTCTGGAGATATGCTGAATATGTATAAACATTGGATTAGATGGCAGTTATCATAGTTTGCGCAGGGGTCTTTTGGGAGTCAAAACCGCTGAATGATACTGTCTTAATTGCCACGCTTAACTTCCTCTCCTCTTTTGCGAGGGGGAGTCACGCCCATTTTGGGAGAAAGGACTAAGTTGAGGGAATTGAAAAATCTCTATCAGTATTTTAGTTGCCGTCCACAAATGGCATAGCTTTCATGTGCACTCATATCATATAAGCCTAAAAGCCATTTATGGACGGTAACGATACAATTAAACGGATCCCTGTCTTGTACCAAGTATTTAATCAATCCTGCCTTGTATCCGGCAAAATCTTGAAATCTACTCCTGTTGCATTGCAGGCTTGTTCCCAAGAGATACAACCCAAATAGTGTTTGTTTAAATCTTCTATTGATATGGAGTCCAAATGAGGTAGGCTCATTGTAAAATCATCATCCTTAACTGGATCTACTCCATCTTTGTTCATGAGTATCATTGCGTATTGTTTATTCCCAGCGTACTCTCGGATAACTTCCAAGTTTCTGACAATTTGATTACGATGAGGATACCAAGAAATTGATCTTGATACACCCTCATTTCGTTTGCCTTCTATAGCTAGGACAAAATCCTTAGTCTCAAGCAAACAATCCAACCTAGTGTATCCTTCAAACTTAACCCATGCTTCAGCTTTGTCATTAGAGGATTTAACAACATTTCCTATTTCCCTAATCAACTCAATTTGTTTCAGAGCATACTTCTGTACAACCTCCCTATCATTATGGTTGGTTGGATAGATCAGGGACTTTCTCATCTGTTGTGTTCTTGAGTTTGGGTAGACTTTCTCAATTCCCTTGATTTTTGGCCAAGTCAATTTTTCTGGATTCATAATCAGCCATCGAAGAAAGGTAACTGAAGGCGCTATGGAGTATTCAAAGCAGTCCTTCCAATACTGTTGATCATCAAACATCTTAGCTGTATTCTGTTTTCGCTTGTTGGTGCTGATACTGCAATCCATTGCTGAAATCATAGCCGCGATATCCTGATTCCTAGTTGACATCATCAGCAAGGTGGGAATCCAACTGGACCCAATGCCATAATGTTCGAACAGATAAGTAAAAAAAGGTTTTACTCTAGTTTCCGAGCTGTCCATTAGCTTTCTTATTTTAGTCTCGCCATGTTTGTCTATCATAATACTTCCTCCAAAATATGGGTTTTCTCTAATTGACTCTTGCTTGCAACTCAATGCTCACAAGGTCAGCCTTTACAATATCGTTGAAATCATACTGGTATCTTGGCTTTCTATCATCATCCCGAATATTGGGAACGGGCATGCCTTTAGTGACCAGAGCAAAGTATCAGTCATTGCCGCGAACCACCGGACCCTCGCTTTTATAGGCTCCGTTCAGCCACCTGAACTCGCTGTGTACATGCTGTACTAAACTCATCCTATCCTCCTAAAAACCTATACTCTTGCCAAAACCACGGGTCCAGGTTTGTTCCAGATCTGCATATTTGCTCAAATCTGCCAGGGTCAAAAGCTTCTCCTTGCCTTCACGGTTCACGGCTTCGAGGCAGGCATTTTTTATCACCAAAGCGATCTGTGCTCCGCTAAATTCATATTTTTGGCAAAGATATTCTCTGTCAATCTTTTTCGCTCCTGGTATTTCATTCTTTAAATACAAGTTCCATAAATTCCTTCTGCAATCCTTATTGGGGAGCCGGAACTCCAGTTTGAGATCAAACCTGCGAAAGTATGCCTCATCAATGTTCGTCTCCAGATTTGTAGTCAAGATCAGAATCCCGGGAAAGGTCTCCAATTCCTCCAGGATTATGCTCTGAATAGTGTTTTCCGTCATATCAAAAGTATCGGAATATTGGATCCTATTGTGGATCAATTGATCTGCTTCATTGATCAAAAACAGGTAAGAACTATCTGATTTCAGAGCCATTTTCCGCATCGTGACAAAGGCTTGTTTTACTTGCTTTTCGGTAACTCCGTAAAATTTGTCTCTCAATTGTGATACATTGAGCATGATCAGTTCTCTGCCCATTTCGTTGGCGATTGCACCTGCCGCAAAGGTTTTGCCGGTTCCCGGTGCACCATAGAGCAGGATCACAGTACCGGGTTTGGTCTGAGACTTCTCCGGATGAAAGCCCCATTGATCCAAGTCGCTCCTGTGTCCCTGTTGGCACTTCACTACAATGGTAGCCAGTAAGCTCTTCTGCTCTTCACTGATGATGAGATCCTGAAACCTGTGCCGGACTTCGCACTTTTCAAAGAACGAGGCCAGAGATTCTTGCCCCGGCAGGTTTTCTTCCCCCGTTATTACACCCATCTTGTTCAAAATTCTGTCCGATATAGACAGCGAATATTTATTGGGATAACGGTAGCCCTGCTGCTTGCAGATGACCTCTTCCGTTATCAGTCTGGAATTGTCTTCAAACTGTTTTCGCAGTATCCATCTGTACCTGGGATCGGGAGCCAGGCTCAAAATGAGATCCTCTATGCTGATAAAGTCCTTTCTATGTAACTGGTGATCGAGCACGATGAGCAACAAATCTTCCTGATACTCGCTAAAGCAGTATTCTGTGAAAACAGACTTGATTTCCAAACCCATCGGAGCCATGATGATTCTTTTCTTCAAGATGTTCAGACACATCGTTTGGATAGAATAGTCCAAAGTTCCTCTGGATCCGTTAGTGCCAAAACTCTCGAAACAGAGGTCAAAAACCAGTTTCAGATCGCGCAGGAAATCCACATTATCCGTCCACTGTTCAGATAGCATGAAATCCATTTCTTGCTGCAAATCTCTACCCATTGTCTTCAGGATAAACCCACTACTCAGGTTGTATTGAGCAGATTGTAGGATGAGCGGATTGAGATAATAATCCCCCGCAATCTTCTCATCAAAGCAGATGATCTGCCTCTCCAGCAGACCTGTGATATACTCGAGGCACTCCGTAACCCGGTATTTGTTTAACTGGGCACAAGAACAGATCTCCGCCCAGTCCAGACCCATACCGATCTGCTCCAGATGACGCTGCCACATCAAGGAAATGATCAACACATCCCGCTCTGTGAGAGCGTATTCCTGCAACCCCGGATGTGCGATCAGAGAATGGATGTCTTCCCCGGATTCATGCAGTTTCGCCGGTGTGAAGGGTTCGACCGCCGCGACATTGTGATACTCCCCGGAAGACGCCGACTCTTCCGGATTGATCAGCCTATGCAATATTTCTACAGGTTCCATGCCCTCGATTTTCACTCTAACCTCCAGTTTACAATGAATCCCAGTAGCTCAGTTCATCTATCTGATACAGCGCTTGGAACGCTGTTTCACCCTTATGTATGAGGTCTGTAATGGATACAAAGGCCGCCCTTATCTTTTCATCGGGTATCTGTATTAGCAACGCATCTCTATCTTCAATTCGCATTGCTGTGTATCGGGTGGCTGTTTTGAAATAGTTAGACTTGCGTTTTTCAGGGTCTGCACCTTCTCTGAAAGTATCCACCTGCGTTCTGCTACTATGCACCAGATAGCCAAAACACTCCATTACGACTTTGACCATATAGCCTATCATCTGCTTGCGCTTCACATAGAACTTGTCATCAGGATATCGGTCTTCCAATTGCTTGCCAAGACTTTCTGCCGCAGTCCGCTTGAGTTCGGTGGCAGAAACCATCCGGATGATGTTCTCCCGAGCGCTGATCAGATTCCACATTCCCACCGCATCCAGTTCATCCTCATTCCTGGTCAGCATTGCAGCTAATCGGGGGCTGAAGAGATGTAGCGGCAAAGAATAATCCGCAGACAGCACAAAAGGGTATCTGCTATCGGGATAAAGCATTAAGGCATTTTCACAGATACCTGATACGTCATTGGACGCATAGGCTTCTGCTGCCCTCAGCAACACGCTCAGCTTCGTTAAATTCAAATCTACCATATTTCATTCACCTCTACCTACATACGTATGAATATAGCACATCTTGTCAATAGGAATCTTCCAACCAGTGCCTTCAGGACAGCAATCAGGAAAGCCTATTGCATTGATAAGCATGACAATAGCGAAATGTAAATTTAATTATAGGGCACCGAAATCAGCAGAGTGTTAATGTGAACTTATCTGAAAGTTATTCTTAGTTCAGGATCTTTCTCCCTTACTACCATTACGGACTCATTACGGTGTCAATACGGACCCAATACGGACTAAGTCCGTATTGGGTCCGTAATGAGTCCGTATTGCACCCGTAGTGTTAATATGGAGTTTGTGTGGAGTTTCCTGATTCTAGTTGACACTTTATTGTTTTGGCTGTGTTTTGGGCTTTTGGGTTCCAATCCTTTTAATCTTGACTATCAATGACTAGGAGTATATTCTTGCCACCTTTCCGGACGTGGAGCAAAAGGTGATTTTACGCCAAGGTTATCGCCTTTTTTACCGGTGTAACTCATTAGTACTGAATAAGGTGTGCGTTTCCCGAGTTTACTATGTTGATGCAACGTATTAGAACATCAGAAAAAACTCCAGTCACGAAAACTACAATTTGGAGTTTCATAGCTGGGTTGATTTGTTGCCAGAGATTGGAGAACAGGATGCTCCAAGTATCATTGCAAGGGTAGACGTCAAAATATCCATAAAGCTATACATGATATCAAGAGTATTGTAACTAGGCATGAGTTATGCTATCTTTGTTCAACAGAATTGATATAAATAGCTTGGAAAGTTGTAATTATACCGTAATGAATAGAAATATCTTGACACTTAGGAATCGTTATATGAATTAGCATGTAATAAATCATGACACAGTGAAGTGAACTAATATAGATCAGTATAGATGGGCGTCTGGGGCGGAGAAATCTTGACCGGACAATTTGGATAGTGCTGCTTAGATCTGCAAGATCATTTGGTATATATCTCTGTCTGCAGACTCTTATGTTGATAGACATTAAGATTAATATCAATTTTAGGTTTGTAAGAGAACATGTTAACGATGATTAGTTTGAGACAGTACCAAAAGCAGCGACATATGAATACAAAATAGGAGAACTTATGATTACACGATGCAAGTACCTGCTGGTACTTTTGGTTTTAGTATTTGGATTACTGAGCTGTAGCAATGATGACAACAATGACAATACTGATTCAGTTGTTGAAACAATGGGACAGTATTATGACTTGTTACTGTATAGTGATTGGTGGTTTGAGCTATCTGTAAGAGATTCGATGCAGACCTCAACCGATATGTATGCATATTTTTACGCACACTGTAGTTTAAACAACCCCAATCTAAACAATCCACAAGATGTCTACACGTTGACCATCAATAGTCGGGAGTATCCTCTCACGATTGATAACGACTTCAAATCATTTTATTTAAGGTTGTTAGGTACGGACTACGCAGTAATACCCATCTGCACTTCCATGGATATAAAAGTCCAGAAAAATGCGGCTATTCTGTTTAGTGGTGTTATCTCAATTCCTTCTCAGCCTACAAACCTGCTGGTTTCCGCAAATCCTGACTTTACAAGGCCATTATCATTCAGTTGGAGTTTGAATAATGATAGTCAAATGCAAATGGTACAAGCTTATGGAGAATCGAGCTGGGATTATGATTCTTGGGCAGATGCCATTGCCCCATCCAAACGGTCGGTCATTATTCCTGAGTATTCGATTTGTATTGATGACAGTCTCGAAGATTGGGGTTTCGCCGTTGTTGAAGGTAACTACAAAGAATATCAGAACAACCTATTCTGCATCAGTAAAGGTTTGGTAAAGATGAAGTACGCAAAAGCAACCCATCAGGAATCCGCCAGCATATTGTCAGTAATGAAAAATCGCAAATAAACCCGATGTATGGTCCACAAATAGATACTCACAAGGAGTGAAAGTGAAAAAAGCCATTTTACTGGTTGCTATTCTTACAATGTTTGTAGGGATATTGGTAGCTCAAGTCAAAATTGGAGTAAAGCTAGGCCTCAATATGGCGAATATCAACAGTGAATCTCTCCCAATAAACACAGATGCTCGGTTTGGGGCACATCTGGGAGCGATTATGCAGTATCCTTTGATACCGGAATTATTGGTACAGCCCGAATTACTGTTTTCGATGAAGGGTTATAGCTACGAGTCCTCTGAACCCGAATTCAGTCAGTCAATTAAGGTTAGATACAATTATCTTGAAGTACCTATGCTCCTCAAATACAATGCGGGTATCCCGGAAATGTGGATTCAGCCATATATAGGACCCAGCGTAGGGTTTTTGTTGTCTGCAAAAGCAAAGGGGGAGTATACCTCAAATGGCGACACTCATAGTGTTGATGAAGATATGAAGCAGGGCATGAGGGATATAGATTTAGGATGGATTATCGGAATTGATGCCATTTACATGGATAATCTCATGATCGGATTGCGATACAATCACGGTTTGTTTGGACTCACCGAAGGGATTGATGATTCTCCTAAAAACAGAACATTCATGCTCAGCGTTGGCTATCTGCTGGATGTTGAATTTTAATAGTTAACGCTGTTTCACAGTATTATAGGATACCTGCTGAAAGGTCGGTATCCTATTTTTATCAGTCTGAAAAAGTGTTACGGTGTTCCATTTACGGATACTTGGTTTCGAACAATTTGTTCCACCGAATTGATATAAATAGCTTGGAATTTTGCATTAATACTGTAACACAAGAAATATCTTGACACATAGGATTATGTCTGTGATTTTGTAAGTGATAAAACGTGACAATGTGAGGTGAGCTATGAAACATAACTATTTTACATACTGGTTATGGTTTCCAACAGTGCTGCTATTGGGTCTGCTGGGTTGTGTAGGAACTCATAAAGCTGATGCCGCACTGGGTGGCACGAAGGTTAATGGAGTGTGGTTACAATATCAAAATGCTGCAACCATAGTCCAAGATTGCGATACCGACAGCATAGAAATACTAGGTGGGACGCTTTCTCTTGATTTGCACGGAACTCCGGAACCCGGGGTTAATCTGCAAGTTAGTTACATGGAATATCTGCCCGGGGATGCTACAATTTACCTCGAAAATGGCAAAATCTCCAGCGGTTCAAAGTCCGGTAAGCCCGTAGCAATCAATAGTATCACGGGTAGTATCCCGGAAGGCTTAAGCCTGGCTGTAAATAATGGAACCGGAAAGGCGAAACTGACAGCACTGAAGGGAAATCAAAGCGTCTCGATCAACATTGGAACCGGTAGCATAGACGTTATCGATAGCCGGTTTAATAGTCTTTTTGTAAAAACCGGAACCGGATCGGTAGGCCTGAAGAACAGCAGTGTCCATGCGGTCACATTTAAAGCTGGAACGGGAAACATGTCTATGAAAAATAGCACCATTAGTCATCGGGATTTCAGTATCGGAACCGGTAGAATCATAGAAGAAAACTAATATTAGACTTAGAACGTGTGGGGTGACTAAGTACATCGGCGGATTATAATAGATCTCCGAATTAGTCAAGATCTGATGGGTGAAGAAGTTAAAACAACTTCAGGTATCTGTCGGCATATATCCAGCATTGAAAAATGCGAACAACTCGGTTGTTTGACCAGCAAGGCGAACTGAAAAGGAGAGCAAAAATGAAAAAGGTCATTTTACTTGTTGTTTTATTCACATCATTTGTAGGGATACTCGGTGCTCAGCCCAAAGTGGGAGTGAAGATTGGCCTCAATATGGCCAATGTAGGCAGTGAGAATGATATGGAAATCATTCATACACAGTTTGGAGCTCATCTGGGAGCTATGCTACAATATCCAGTGATACCTAGATTTTTGGTACAGACCGAGTTATTGTATACGATGAAAGGCTATATCTACAAATCCTCTGATCTTGTGAACAATTCTGCATACAAAAATAACGGCGGATTCGATTATCTGGAAATACCTATCCTCTTCAAGTACAATGCCATTTTTCCCAGTATCAAGTTTCAACCATATATGGGGACCAGCATAGGTTTATTGTTAGCAGCGCAGGCAAAACTAAAAACTACTTACGAGGGTCAGAGTCATTGCTATAATGTAGATCTGAAAAAGGACATGAAGGATTTCGATTTAGGATTGAATCTCGGAATTGATACCGTGATCATGGAGGGTCTCACGATTGGATTGCGTTACAACATCGGTTTGAACAAGATTTATCATGACTCGATGGATTTGAAAAATGATGATAAAGCGAATAAGAATAGGACACTCATGCTCAGCTTTGGACATCTGATGGATTTGGATTGAGAAAAATCTTGACATTGGACATTTAAGTCAGGAGTCTGTGTGTGAGTGAAAATTTAGGAGAAAGAGGTGTAAGATGAAACGATTTGTATTGCTTTGTGTTTTGTGTGTGGTGGCCGTTGGGATATATGGCCAGTGGAGCAGTAATACCCAAGCTCCCACGTTGATCGCAGGTGGTACCGGGGCGCAAGTGATGCCCAAGGTAGCGCTTGGGGTGCAAGGTGAGACCTACATTAGCAGATTTGACAATTCATCCGGTTCCTACAAAGTCTGGTTAAACTTGTTAAATTTTGATGGTGAACCGCTCTGGACAAATCCTCAAGGCGTGGAAATGAACGGCAGTATATCCGATACCTGGCTTACAGATTACGATCTTACAACGGATCAAGCCGGTAATGCCCTGGTCTGTTTTCAGGATATCCGGGCTGGGATAAATAGCATCTATATCTACAAAGTTTCCCGTGCCGGACAGCAATTATGGGGTGAAAATGGCCTCTGCCTATCCGTGAATGCCGGCACCGAAAACCCTGATTATACACCCAAAGTGTTAAACACTGCGGACGATAATACCTATGTGGCATGGCAACACCAGAGCAGTCCCAGCCAGATCATGTTGCAAAAGATAAACATTGCCGGGCAGATAGAATGGGCAAATCCCCTTAGTATCAGCGTTGATGCTGCTTCGTGTACCTGGCCTCAGTTTTTAGAATCCGTAGATAATGGTGTCCTGATGAAATATTATGTAGATTCCGGTCCTTTTTGGGCACCGACCCGACATATCAAAGTGGCCAGAGTAAACCCCGCAGGAAACCTGGACTGGGATCAGTCTATTTCTACTGCCGGAGCGATCACAGCCTGGACTCAGATTATCGGTTTTGCGTCTGATGGCGCAGGGGGAGCATCTCTGAGCTGGCACGACGATCGTGATATGAATAACATGACCCAAGCATTCTTTGCACATATCACTGCCGCTGGAGTTGTTACTACTCCGGAAAATGGAGCATATGTCAGCTCCGATGTTTTTTACCAACAGTATTATCCGATGGTAGTTTGCGATTTTGAGGCTCAGGAAGCCAGAGTGGTGATGCGGATCACCGATGCCAACCAAAACCAATGCGGAGTGATCATGCAAGTATTTGACTACTCTGGGAATCGGCAATTGGGTGATACCGGCAGGCTGTTACATCCCTTGTCGGAATTTGACTATAATCCACAGTATGCATGGAATTATGAGGGTAAATTTTACTATTTTTACCAGCTTATGAATATCACAAATCCTCAGGTTCAGAACTTTGGCTGCATGTTTAACACTGATCTCGGTTGGTACAATTCCTGGCAAGGGGCTCCCATCAGCTACACGCAAACATCCAAAATGCATCAGGATTTCACCGCTGCTTCCGGTGGCTGGGTCATTACTTGCTGGGAAGATGGTGCGAGTGATGGCGATATCTATGCTATGAAGTATTATTACAATGGTAATGTAGGCGCATTCAACGGTGCTCCGGAGAACGTCACGGCGGAATTTGTCTCACCCCATAGCATTCATGTGACCTGGAGCCCACCCCAATACTCACAACCCTTGTCTTACATAATTCAGATAAATTCGGATATTGTGGAGGTACTCCCTACACCCACCGAGTACACATTCCTCGATATGCTACCGGGGACGTATAACATCTCCATACGGGCAGTTTATACCGGACAGGAGCTTTCCCCGCCCAGTGAAACATTCACTATCTTTGTGGTATCAAACGAGGATTTGGTAGTTCCCGCTCTCAGTCTTTCTGTAGCACCCAATCCTTTCCGCAATGCAACAGAGATTCGGTGGCAAAATCGCAAGTTCAGTACTTCCACCCTCAGTTTGTATAACCTGCGTGGTCAGAAAGTGCACAGTGCCTTCCTCCCCGCTGCCAGTGGCGAGCAAAGCTATCAGTTAAATGGAGCAAATCTGCCTTCCGGGATCTATTTTCTGCGGCTAGCAACCGATACCGGAGTATCCTGCAAGCGCTTGGTGCTAATGCCTTAAATTGCGAACTAACACTATTATACATGACAAAGACGCTTTGAAATGAACTCGAATCGCCAGGTTTTGGGGCGGGTTTATATGTCGAATCACGCCTGCCAACCCCAGTTGTATGGGGCTTTGCACCATTCTCCGACTGAGCAGCGGGCTTTGATCGGTGCCGAGCCTGATTCAAAAAAAACCTTGACCAATTACAAGAAATCGAATTCGAGTGGACTATCAGAAATATGGAGACACATAATGAAGATACATTTCAGAGATGTACAGACCGGCAGCGTGGAAGCGCGTGCAGTAATCGAGATTGAAGAGGGCGTTTTTTTTAATGAAGTGACCATCCTCAATGTCGAAGGACAAATAGTAGTGGAATTTCCCAAAAAGAGCTTTATGGGTAAGACCAAAAAGACCTTTTATATAGACATTGTTACTTTTGAGGACAATGATAAACGCGTCCTTTGGGAGTTCCAGATCAAAGAAGCTTACCGCGAATGGCGCAAGACTAACAAGAAAGTGCTGGTTTACGAAAATAACTAAAATAAATACAGGATAGGAGGATAATATGATTACCGATTTACAAGACGTCCTCTCGGTAAATGTCAAAGGAATGAAGCGCTCCGCGATTCGCGAACTGCTCAAATATCTGGGTCAACCCGGTTTGATTTCTTTTTCAGGTGGATTTCCTTCTCCGGCCACGTTTCCCATTGATGATCTGAAAGAAATCATCAACGAAGTGATGGATACGGAAGCTGCTTTTGCTTTGCAGTATGGAGCCACAGAGGGTGACATCTTGTTGCGTACTTTGTTGGTGAACCGTTACAAGTCCCAAGGCCTAGATATTTCGATCGAAAACATGATTATTACGACTGCCTCACAGCAAGCTTTGGAGCTGATGGCCAAGATATTTATCAATCGAGGAGACAGCATTATCATGGGCTTGCCCTCATATCTGGGTGGTATTTCCGCTTTTAACTCCTACGGCGCCAAAATGATCGGCGTTCCCATGGATGAGGAAGGCGAAGATCCCAATATCATGGAAGCCAAGATCGTAGAAGAGATCAAGGCAAATAACAAACCGAAGTTTATATATATCATTCCGGATTTCCAAAATCCTGCCGGGATCACGATGACAGAAAAACGACGCAAAGAGATTATCGCCCTGGCGCACAAGTATGATATCCTGATTTTGGAAGATAGCCCCTACCGTGAATTGCGGTATGAAGGCGAACATCAGAAGACTATGTACGAACTGGATGGCACCGGACAAGTAATACTCCTGGGTACCTTCTCCAAAATCTTCTGTCCCGGGTTCCGCATTGGCTGGGTGATCGGACATCCCGATATCCTGGACAAAATTGTAGTTGCCAAGCAAGCTGCAGATCTTTGCACTCCGCCGTTTACACAGCGTATAGCAGCTCGTTATATGGAGCGTGGTCTCTTGGATCCCAAGATCAAAGAGATTATTGAAATGTACCGTGAAAAGCGCAAAGTGATGCTGGAATCTTTGGAAGAATTTATGCCCAAGTCCTTTAGCTGGACAATACCGGAAGGCGGATTATTCTTGATGGCAAAGGGTCCGGAAAACCTGGATACCAATGCTTTGCTTTTGGACTGCATCAAAGATGCCAAGGTCGCGTATGTAGCCGGAACTTCATTCTTCTGTGATGGTACCGGGAAAAACACAATGCGCCTTAATTTCTCTTATGAAACCATCGAGAACAACCGGATCGGTTGCGAGCGCATGGGTAATTTTTTCAAACAAAAAGTGTAAGGCTTCGTATTAACTGAAGTCATAAATTAAACCGGTCTCCTCAAGGCGACCGGTTTTTTGTGTTTATAAGTTTACGCCAAGGTATCCGAGCAAGACCACAGAGTGCAATGGGGCTCCGCAAAGTGTAGCGGATCCTGCTCAATTGACAAGCTTTTGAGTAAAAGTCAAAAAATACCTTGAAAGAAATGAAGAAGTATTTAAGATTGTACCCAAATATCATAAACCTATGGAGGAATGATGTCCAAGAAAGTCGAAAAAGACAAAGCTGGCATGATCATTCGCGCTGAAGATGCACAGGAAAAGATGGAAGTAGAAATCACGGAAGTGAAAGCTCCCGGTGATGACGACTCCCCGGTATTAATATACTATAACTGGTGTAAAAAGTGCGGAATATGTGTTGCCTTTTGTCCCACAGGTTGCCTCGGAAGAAAGGCAGATGGATCACCATTTGTGGAAAACCCCGAAAAGTGTATTCACTGCGAGACATGTGATCGTCTCTGCCCGGATTTTGCTATAACCGGAGCAAAGGTTCGTTAAGGAGAAGAAAAGATGCAATCTAAAAAAACAAAGACTTTAGAACCACAAACCGAAACAAAATTAGCAGAGTTACAGCAGACCCGGGAACGCCGGACTGTCCTCATGCAGGGCAATGAAGCTGTCGCTTATGGTGCTCTTGACGCTGGCGTAAATTTCTTTGCCGGTTATCCGATAACACCGAGCACCGAAATCGCCGAGATATTATCGGTAGAATTACCAAAACGCAATGGTGTATTTGTCCAGATGGAAGACGAGATTGCCAGTATCTGTGCAATCACCGGAGCTTCTTTGGCGGGAGCAAAATCCCTGACTGCTACCAGTGGTCCCGGTTTCTCCCTCATGCAAGAAGGTATCGGCTATGCCAAAATTACCGAAACTCCATGCGTAGTCGTAAACGTTCAACGGATGGGACCCAGCACCGGAATGCCGACCAGCCCAGCACAGGGTGATATCATGCAGTCCAAATGGGGCTCTCATGGTGATTCACCTGCCATCGTGTTGTATCCCGATAGCGTTAAAGAAAGCTATGAACTCACTATCCGGGCTGTGAACCTATCCGAGAAATATCGCACCTGTGTGATTTTGCTGTTGGACGAAGTCCTGGGGCACATGCGGGAAGCTGTATGCTTACCGGATTTGGCAAACGTGCGAGTGATTTCACGGATCAAACCCACAGTGCCACCGCACTGGTACAAACATTATGATGAAAACCAAAAATACCTCTCTCCCTTGGCCAGCTATGGCGAAGGATATAGATTCCATGTCACCGGACTCACGCACGACAGTCATGGCTTCCCTACCAATAAATCTACCGAAGCTTTTGAAATGATGGAACGGCTCCGGAAGAAGATATCTTATAATATTCGTGACCTTGTTCAGATCGAGAGCCACAAAATGGAAGATGCCACGATCGCCATCTTTGCTGCCGGGATAGTTTCCCGTGCTGCCAAAGCTGCCATTGTCATGGCCAGAGCCGAAGGCATCAAAGTGGGACTCCTGCGTCCGCTCACAATCTGGCCTTTCCCTGATGATGCTGTCCGTAAAATGTTGCGCAACGTTGAGACTGTGATCGTTCCGGAACTCAATCAAGGCCAATTTATTGGCGAGATTCAACGTCTGACCAAAGACAAGAGTGAAAGTAACGTGATATCCCTGCAACGCTGTGATGGGACACTCTTTACGCCGAACGATATCTTACGCAAGATCAAGGAGGTTAGTTAGTTATGGCTACTATCCCACAAAAAATAGTTCATCAGTATCTGAGACACGATAAAAAGTTCCCGCATGTCTGGTGTGCCGGTTGCAGCAATGGTATCGTATTGGGTGCTATCATCCGTGCGATTGCCGAAATGGATATCAATCGTGACGACATCGTGATGGTTTCCGGCATCGGCTGTTCTTCCCGGATGCCTGTTTATATCGATCTCAACACTTTGCATACCCTGCATGGACGCTCAATCGCCTATGCTACGGGTGTAAAGCTGTACAAACCTTATATGAAAGTCATAGTGATTACCGGTGACGGCGATTGTACCGCTATCGGCGGGAATCATCTGATTCATGCTGCTCGCAGAAACATCGATCTCACCGTGATCCTGATCAATAATAATATCTACGGCATGACCGGGGGACAAGCTTCTCCCACTACTCCTCACATGGCGATAGCCACGACTGCTCCCTATGGAAACATCGAGCCGGATTTCAACGTCTGTAACCTGGCTATGGGAGCCGGTGCATCCTTTGTGGCTCGCACCACAGCCTACCACGTGCAGGAAATGCAAAAGTACTTTATCGAAGCGATCAATCATCCGGGATTTTCTCTGGTTGAGGTAGAAAGTGCTTGCCCGGTGATTTATGGCCGCCTCAACAAAAAAGGCGGAGCTCCGGAAATGATGAAAAGCATGCGCGACAACACTATCCCTCTGGCTGCCTATGAAAAACTGCCAAAGGAAAAGACGGAAGGTAAAACCATCCGTGGAATCCTGCGTCAGGAAGTTCGCCAAGAGTATTGTGCCGCCTATCAGGATTTGATCAAACGCGTCAATGTCAAGGAAGGTAAGTAATGAGCTATGAAATTCGTCTCAGTGGTAGCGGTGGTCAAGGCCTCATCCTTGCAGGTATCATCCTTGCCAGGGCAGCAGTTATCGAAAAGAAACGCGTAACCCAGACTCAGAGCTATGGTCCCGAATCACGGGGGGGGTATTCCCGCGCCGATGTAATCATCAGTGACACCGATATCTATTTCCCCGAAGCTACCAATTTCAATTGCTTATTAGCTTTGACTCAGGAAGCTTGCGACAAATATCTCTTTGACCTGCGTGACAGCGGGATTTTGATAATCGATACTACTTTTGTCAAAAACTTAGCCCTCGCGGCAGAGAATACTTACGAAGCATCTTTTACGGACATTGCTCAGGAAAAACTGGGTAGCCCGATTTCCACCAATATTATGTCTCTGGCATTCTTGGTGAAGATTACCGGCATCGTCAAAGAAGATTCACTCAAACAAGCCATTGCAGAATCCGTCAAACCTGCCTTTGTCGACCTCAATCACAAAGCCATGAAGATCGGATTTGATCTGGCAAAGAATTATAAGAAATAGTAATATCACATCTGCCGGAGTCTGTATATCTTTGATGTACCCGACTTCGGCTTTTTTTTAGCAGACAGAGCATTTAGGAGTTTATCATGATCAAAAAGATTAGTCATATCGGTATAGCAGTCAAAGACTTGGACGCGGGGATCGCGTTTTACGAAAAGTTAGGTCTCGTGTTGGAAGCTGTAGAAGAAGTCCCTTCTCAAAAGGTAAAAGTTGCCTTTTTCCCATGTGGAGATACCAGAATCGAACTCTTGGCACCCACTGCCGAAGATAGTCCCATCGCCAAGTTTATAGAAAAGAAAGGTGAAGGCATTCAACACATCGCCTTTGGCGTGGACGATCTGCCTGCAGAACTGACCACCGCCGAAGCTAAAGGAATTCAATTAATCGACAAAGAGCCTCGCCCCGGTGCCCATGGTGCTGATATCGCCTTTTTACATCCCAAGTCCAGTGGTGGTGTACTGATCGAGCTTTGTAAAGAAAAACACTAATCAAACCTCATACATAGGAGGAATATATGGAAAATAAAGAACAAATTGCCCTGATCTCTCCCTGTGGAATATATTGCGCGGAATGCACTTCCTACAAGGTCAAAGACCAGCCGGAGCTGTTGCCAATTCTCGTAGCTCATGGCATCCGTGAAGATCAATTGCCCTGTCCCGGTTGCCGGGCAGTAGAAGGCAACTGTCTGCATTTACAAGCTCAATGTGAAAACTACCTCTGTGCCGTGTCTCACCAGGTCGATATGTGCTTTGAATGTGAGGAGTTCCCTTGCAACAAGCTCCATCCTGCTTTGGACAGAGCCAATGTACTGCCTCATAACATGAAAATGTACTCCCAGTGCTATATTCAAAAACATGGGGTAGAGGCTTGGAAAGAACAGTATCAGGCGATCCGCAAACGCTACTTTACCGGAAAGATCACCTACGGCAAAGGTCCGCTTCTGGAAGGGGAAGAGTAGCAGGAAATATCTTCATTTATAGCCAGTGAACCTTTTAAGGAGGATATCATGAAAGTGACGATGATTGTTACAGTTTTAGTTGTGTGTTTCTTATTCACGGCATGTGCTCCGGGAACACAGCATTTTGAAAGCCCCAACCATCAAGCCGGGTTCTTCATGGGGATTTGGCATGGCTGGATTGCTCCGGTCAGTTTGATCTGGGGTCTATTCGACAGTGGTATCCGCGTATATGAAGTGAACAATCGCGGATGGCTCTACGATTTTGGCTTTTATATCGCCATCATCGGTGGTTTTGGCGGTCTGGCTCTTTCTCGTAACAAGAAGAAAAGGAAAAAGGACTAAGGCGGGCTTTGTTTATTGCAATCTCTCGCGATCCTCTCGTGCTTCCCTCGTGAAGCCCTTGTCACCACGAGGGAAGTACGAAAGAAGCGCCTC
This sequence comes from Candidatus Cloacimonetes bacterium HGW-Cloacimonetes-1, assembly GCA_002841975.1. Lineage (GTDB taxonomy): Bacteria > Cloacimonadota > Cloacimonadia > Cloacimonadales > Cloacimonadaceae > PHBQ01. Next base: position 9,342 of record PHBQ01000034.1, on the reverse strand, counting down.
AATATCACCGGAGATTTTACTATGACGCCATAGAATCCGGGAAACACCATCAGGTTTCTATCTGAAATATCGTCCCGATGGGACTCAGACTGATGACTACAGAGCCCCTCACTCACCATTTTCCCTTGACAGCATAATGCCGTTGTAGCTATCTGGATACCTTAAATAAATTTTAACATTATAACATGATGGCTGTGTAACTGCCCCTGTTGTGAATAAATTGAGGTACCATGAAAGAAGGATATCTGCCCAAGAACGACTTCCAATCTATCTTCTTCACAGATAAAGCGGAGCAATGCTCCAGTGAACTGAAATCCCTGTTCATGAATCATTTGGAGTATTCTTTGATCAAAGATACGACCACCGTTACTCCCTGGGACGTCTATTATGCCTTGTCTTTGTCACTGCGGGATCGCCTGATTGAGCGTTGGCTGCGTACTCAATACGAATATCGTAAACTGGATGTAAAAAAGGTTCACTATCTTTCCATGGAATTCTTGGTGGGAAGACTTTTGGGGAATACTCTGATCAACCTGAACGTCTATGATGAATGCTATGATATGCTCAAAGAAATGAGCTATGCGCTGGAAGATATTGCCGAGCTGGAACCCGATATGGGGCTGGGTAATGGAGGTCTGGGGCGTCTGGCAGCCTGCTTTATGGACTCTCTGGCGACGCAGCAGTATCCTGCCTATGGCTATGGCATCCGCTACGAATTTGGCATCTTCAAACAAAATATCATCCAGGGATATCAAACCGAAGAACCGGATCACTGGCTCAAAAAAGGTTGTCCCTGGGAAATCCAGAGACCGGATATTACTTATCGCGTACGCTTTGGCGGAAGAGTGATGTCCGATGAACTGAATGACGGACGCAAGAACTACTATTGGGTGGATACAGAAGACGTGATGGCGGTGGCATGGGATATTCCCATCCCCGGATATCAGGTGGGCAATGTGAATAACCTGCGGTTGTGGCAAGCAACTGCCACCGATGAATTTGATTTTGACTATTTTAATAGTGGAGACTATGTCAAAGCCGTAGAAAAGAAAAATATCTCCGAGAACATCTCGAAAGTACTTTATCCTAACGATAATGTTCATCTGGGGCGTATCCTGCGTTTGAAACAGGAATATTTCTTTGTGTCTGCCACGCTGCAGGACATATTTAAAAACTGGAAACAGGACCATGACAGCTTTGCTGAGTTGCCGGACAAAGTGGCGATCCAACTCAATGACACTCATCCGGCGATAGGTATTCCGGAAATGCTGCGTATCCTCATCGATGATGAACACCTCACTTTTGAAGCGGCTTGGGATATCACGCAACGTACTTTTTCTTATACTAATCATACGGTCTTGCCGGAAGCCCTCGAAAAGTGGTCGGTGAGCATTTTTGAAGAGCTCTTACCCCGTCATCTGAAGCTGATCTATCAGATCAATGCACACGTCCTGGCGGAGGTCAGCCGACTCTATCCCGGAAACATCATCAAGCTGCGCAATATGTCCATCATCGACGAAGAGCGAGATAAATCGATCCGCATGGCGCGTCTATCCGTGCATGGTAGCCATGCCGTCAATGGCGTTGCCGAACTGCATAGCCAGATCGTCAAAAATGAGATTTTTCCAGATTTCTATGAAATGACCCCCGGTAAGTTTCAAAACAAGACCAATGGGATCACTCCCCGCTTGTGGCTGCGCGAATGCAATCCCTTTTTAGCCAGCTTGATTTCAGAGCATATCGGCGAGAGCTGGATCACGGAACTGGATCAGATCCGTGGCATCGAGAAATACATGGACGACAAGGATTTCTGCGATAGCTTTGCGGAGATCAAGTGGATCAACAAAAAAGCCCTCAGTCGCTATATCTACCGGGTGACCGGAATCCGTACCAGCCCGGACTCTATGTTCGACGTGCAAGTCAAGCGTATGCACGAATACAAGAGACAGCAGCTTAATGCACTGTCCGTAATAGCCCGCTACCTCCGAATCAAGGCAGACCCCAAGGCTTATTATGTGTCACGCACTGTGATCTTTGCCGGTAAAGCGGCACCGGGGTACTTCCTGGCCAAAAAGATCATCAAATTGATCAATAGCATTGGCGAAATCATCAACAAGGACCCGGATGTAGCAGATCGCCTCAAAGTAGTATTTTTACCAAATTATACGGTATCTCTGGCAGAAAAGATCATCCCTGCGGCAGATTTGTCCGAACAGATTTCGACTGCAGGTTATGAAGCATCGGGTACCGGAAATATGAAGTTTGCCCTCAATGGAGCTCTCACCATCGGCACCATGGACGGTGCCAATGTCGAGATGGCAGAAGAAATCGGGGCAGAAAACATGTTTATCTTTGGCCTAAGTTCCGAAGAAGTTAGCCAGATCAAGCAAAAAGGCTATGATCCCTGGCAATACTATAACAATGATCCGGAATTGAAAGCAGTGATCGATATTTTGCGTACGGACCTGTTCTGTAAAAGTGAGCCCGGAATATTTGAGCCCATCATCAGATCCCTATTGGATGATGGCGATACCTATTGCGCGATGGCAGATTTCCGCTCTTACTTGGATGCTCAGGAAAAGGTCGATAAATTGTATCAGATGCCCGAAGAATGGGTCAAAAAAGCCCTCCTCAATGTTGCCCGGATTGGCAAGTTTTCGTCTGACCGCACGATCAAAGAATATGCCAACGATATATGGCATATCAAACAGGTTATGGTGGATTTTTAGGCGGGCTACTGCCGTGCTTGCGTGAGCCAAAAACTTATTGAAGGATTGGAATGGAAAAAGTAGTTCATGAGTTCTTGGAATGGTCTCGACCTCACCGATGGCTTAGCTATGCCTGCTATTCTGCCTTGATCATGTTTCTCTTTTGTGCTTCGCTCTCTGCTGAGGTCGTGATCAATGAACTGATGTACGATCCGATCGATGCAGACACCGGCAAGGAATGGATCGAGCTGTTCAACAATGGCACGAGTACCGTGAACCTCGCCGGAGCAAAGATTCAGAAGGCCGGGGCAACCTTTGAGACAGTATTCACATTTCCTGCCTTTCTGCTACGCCCGGGTCGCTATGTTCTGGTTGGGGAGTCGCAGGTGTCTCAGGCAGCCTTTATTGCCACACTACAATTTCAAAACGGAGGCTCTGCCACGGATGGTGTGCGCTATCTCAGTTCCGACGAATCGTATACCGATACCGTATTGTATGATTACCCCAATACATCCCTCTTGCCGGATGACACCGGAATACCGGGTAGCGGCTGGGCAGAAGATGTGTCGGCAGGCTATTCGCTGGCACGCAAATGGGATGGTGTGGATACCAATGACTGCAGTGTAGACTTCATTGCAGAGCTCAATCCCACTCCGGGCTATGCCAATCATGTCGATTGTGATTTTGCGCTCCGTAATCCCTTGGTGTATCAGGACAATTCTAGCTGGATACTATCAGTTTGGGTAGTAAACTGCTCTGAAATATCTCCTGCGTTCAGTCTCAAGCTGCTGGTTAGCCTCGACAATCAAGCTTGCCAAACACTGGATCTCAATCCCATTGCGGCTCTTGATTCCACTGAACTTACTATCGCTTTGCCAATTTATGACATGGATAATCATATCATCGGTTTGGAACTGCAAGTACAGGATGACTCCAATCCTGTAAATAATAGTTGGAACTATACTCTGGTGCAGTCCCAGCCCACGTTGCCACTAATCAACGAATTTATGTACGATCCTCAGCCCGGGCATCCGGAATGGATAGAGCTGCATGTCGAGCAGCCGTATGTGAGTGAACTCGATTATGAACTTTTTGATAACGCCGGAAATAGCGGCGACTTCAGTCTTCCCGCAGGTGCCGGGGGCTATATCATCCTCTGTAATCACCGGGATATCTTTCTGTCCGCTTTCCCGGAGTGTGCGCAAAGCACAGTTCTGGAACTAAACGCATGGCCTCAGCTCAATAATACAGGGGATAGTATTATTCTCCGTTCTGCCAATGCCACTATCGATAGCGTTTCCTATGCTGGAGATAGTTATCACAGGGGTCAATCTTTGGAGCGCAGCAATATGAGTGCGCCAGTGTCTTGGCGATATTCGGTGGATCCCTCTGGAGCTACACCCGGACGCCAAAACAGCATAGATATTCCCCCGGATGTGACCTTCTCCGGTCGACTCAAGCTCGAAGGCAGCCCTCTTCACCCGATATCCGGTGCGAGCTTGCGACTCTATTATCAGTTACCGGATGCCACGTCCCGAGTAAGCTGTCACGTGTATGACCTGCAAGGGCGCAAACAACGCTCTCTGGCGACCAATCTTACAGTCGGGCAGTCTGGATACATCGAGTGGGATGGAGCGGATATTCATGGCAAATATCTAGCCCGAGGTCTCTACATCATCTTGTGGGAATCTCAATCCTCCACTGGCGGAAAGATCTATCGCAAACAACTGACCGCAGTAATAGACCGGGGATAGAACAACCGGATGCGACACATTCCTGTGTCCACAAAGAGAAACGGGGGTTCTATTTCGTCACGGAAATGGCGATGGAATTTACATCGGCGATACTGATGTCGTCGTGTTTGCGGAACTCAGTCAATAAATCGCGTTGAATTGCGTCGGCAACGCCCCGGCGTTTTCGCACTTCGGTAAGGTAGCGAGTCGTAAGCCGGATCCCATTATCGGCAATATGTACAAAGACATCCGGCTGCAAGTTGTTGTCACTCACCAGATACCTGCTAACGGCAATATTGATCTCTTCCTCTATCTCCGGAGTCACCTTCATGCAATAGCGGATAGTGGCCTCCATCATCAGATCCCGCACCTTTTCCCAATTGCTGTCAAAGCTGATGGCAAAGGATACTTCGTGCCACAAGTACTTAAACCCGGCATCATAATTGAAAAGAGGATTGGAAAAGACCATACCGTTCGGGATGTAAACAAATCTCCCGGTTGGTTGATCCGCCTGCACCCAATTGCCTATCTCCATCAATGTAAACTGAAATGGCCGCAGATCAATCACATCGCCGGTTACGCCATTGATCTGGACGCGATTACCCACCGTGAACGGCTTGCGAAACAGGATAAAGATCCATCCCGCCAAGTTTGCGATTAAGCTGCTCAAGGCGATAGCAATACCTGCAGAAAGTAAGCCCAGATAAGTTGCTGCCGACTTACCTGCCCCAAACCAGATCCGCCCCACAAAGATAAATCCCAGGATAACAAATAAATAGGATAGGCTGTTCGACCACCGATAGCGACTGGCTTTGTCGCTAATCCGCTTGGCAACGAACTTCTTGGCAAAATGTGATAGCGTCCACAAAATCAAGATTACGATTGCGGATTCAAACAGTTTTTGAGCGGTAGTTGTTTTCAAGAATAATGCTACCGAGTTCATCCAAGTCACAAGACCTCCTCACAAGAGATATATCTGGGAGTTGCTACACGTTGCGTTTCACTTCGATCACGATGTGTTCAAGTATCGTATGATTAGTGATAGTGCTTGCGGCAATGATCACTCCCAAAATCAAATTAATCAGTTTTCATGTGATGGGTAGTAATTATTATTCTGATCTTGACAATATCATCCCCATCAACGATGTAAATCTGTAATAAATTTAGTTCAGGAGCATGAAATGATAGAATTCCAGTACTTTGAAGGCTGTCCTAATGCCGTTGATACCCTAAACAACCTCAAACATTTGGCTGCAGAGGGTTTTATATACGAATCCGAGATCATCATGACTGAGGTGCCATCGCTGAGTCTTGCCGAAGAGAAGAATTTTCAGGGTTCACCCACAATTCTTTACAATGGTTATGATATTTACACAGAGGCCAAACCAGAATCGTTTTGCTATACCTGCCGTATTTACCACCTTGACGGCGTGACTACGGGTATTCTGTCCAAAGAATACATCAAGCAACAGATTGAAAAATTGAGAAAACTGTAAGCCAAGGCAGTATTCGTAGCCGGAAGGCAGACACTAAGATCTACCAATCGTACGCAGTCCCCAAGGCCCCGGTTTTATCTCAAAAAGAGACGATATATCGCCCTTCCTTGCATTACGGACTCAGTCCGTAATGCAAGCATGGGACAGTGATTTATTCAGTAATTAGTTCTTCTTCGTCCTCATAAGGAATTGCTCGTTTCCCCGTAAGAGCTATGACTTTACCGGTAATTAAACCTGCTACCAAGCCGATAACAATGGTGATCCCAATACCTTTTAGCTGACTGCCGGGATTGATGCCACTCACTACAAAGAGAGCAGCCAAGCCACCCATTAAACCCGGTAAGCCATGCAGGTACAAAACTCCACAAGTATCTACCTTCTTGATCATGCTCTGCAATTTTCCTTGAAGGACAGCAAAGCCAAAAGTGGAGAGGGCACCTGCCAGAATACCGATTACAAAAGCAATGCCGGGAGTAGTAAGATTGCAGGTGCTGCCGATTGCCACACCGCCTGCCAGAGCGGCATTGGCGATATCCGCCGGAGCTACTTTCTTTCTTAAGCCGGTGGTGAAGAAATAGGTTGCGAGAGTGGAGCCACAAAGAGCAAGAATTACATTAACGATGGTGAGTGGAATTTCTGCAGGACTTACCAATGCAGAACAAAAGCTGGGCCAGAACACCCACAGAACCATACTGCCCAATAGCGAAAATCTGTCGCTGGTGGCGTCAGCTTCGATGGGGGTGGTATATTCTTTTTGGGTGGTAAGAGAAAAGATTGCGCCCAGACCAAACAAAGCTCCAAAGGCATGAATAACGATAGAACCACCAGTATCCATGACTGTGCCCATAGGGATTAAACCAAGACCACCTTCCAAAAGAATCCATTCATTGAGAGCATAACACGGAACGAAAATCATGCCCAGAACAATATACTGCCATAGCTTTATCCTGCCTAAAACGGCACCTGCACAAATCAGTAAGCTTGCTGCAGCGAATTCTGCCAGAATGATGTTATCCACCATGCCTTTGGCTTCGCCCATGATACCGTGGGAAGATTTGAAAAAATAGAGGGGAATTGCGATGCTGACGAGTAAATAGGTAGCAGTGAGGGCAGTCCTGCCATACATTTTTACAAAAACCATCAAAAAACCGAAGCCCACCAGCAACATTGCCATTACATGAATGGCTCGGTAGTACTTCAACACATTTACGACATCATTGAGAGTATTGTCAGCCGGAACTTCCACGGCATAAGCCATTCCGGTCAACGCCAGTAAAATGATTAAGAGCGTTAATCTTATACGATTCATCTATGTCTCCTTTGCTCATAACTTTACGTTCATGAGTTGAATAGACTATTCGGAGCTGAAGTTTGAATAAGTAACGTATGCTGAAATACTCTTGCAGATGCATTAGTATTCAGGGTGTTGGCAAAATATTGAATGATTGGTTTGAGTCAATAATTATATCAAAACCCCGGATCATGATCGGTAAAACGAGGCTGGCACGCCGAGATTCCGCCGCTTATGTTCGCTCCTAGACAGTTGACAAAGTCATATCAAATATTGTGACTTCATCACGTCGCATAAAAATCCCACTTTTCTCAATTTCTAGTTATAATAGCAGTGGAGCATGTGGATAACCAAATACAAAATCTATGGAGGAAAACTTGAACGATCTTGAGAATATCAAAATTGAGGGCGAACATATTGAGATAGAAATTGACGGAGTATTGGTGCATGGCATAATCCCGAACCGCAGCCATGGCGAAATCGAAGTACGTATCACGCGGCCATATCACGGAATTATGCACAGCTCCGGCCACAACATGGTTCAGTTTTGGCAATTTACGAGTTATATAGGTCCCAAGGGCGATGTGCGAGCAGCAAGCATCCTGGCAGATCTATACCATTTCTGCGCTTATGTGGAGGCACACAAGACGGCATTATTGAGCACACTGCCAGAATTTGATACAGCCCTTGATGACCCCGACACGATTGTTATAAAGCAGCGCATGCGTACCATTTTGCAAAAACTCAAAAGCCACAATTTTGACTTGAGCTCCGGTAGCATGGACAGTGTTCAATATCAGCAACAGATCGCACCACTCAAAGAAGAAATGAAAAACCTAAGCTATGAGATCCGTCCGGACATTTACCATCTGTTTATGGCAAGCTTCCAAGCTTATGAAGGCTTGCCCATGGGAAGACTTCATGTCCAGACCGCCCTTGACTATCTGACTACGGTACGCAGACGGGAGAGTGAAAAAGAGGCCAAACCTCATTTGGAATATGGATCTCAAGCGGGAGTTGTAGTTTGGAGTTTAAGCCGGCTACCTCACCTTTGAAGTAGAAAATAACTGCAACGCTGGCCTGGACTTCAAAAAGACATTGCTTTCAGTCGTAATGAAGACCACAGCGCTGCATAGCTCGTGGTCAGTATGGACCCGGTTTTAGCGCTGTGAACTCCATAACGGTGAGGCTATGCCTTATCGGATTCTCTCACACAGTTCAATAAGGGGGCGATAGCACATCGCCCATTTTTGCTTCAAATTATTTGATCAGTGAGATCTTACCGGTGGAGTTGTACGTACCGCTGATCATGCGGTACAAATATACTCCGTTTCCAACCTTATTTCCAGCGCTGTCACTTCCGTCCCAGACGAGATCGTAATAGCCGGGTACACTATGCTGTTGCTGTAAGGTTTTTATTTTTTGACCTTTGAGGTTGTAAATCTCAATCCTCACAACTGCTGCTTCGGTAAGGCTATAGCGTATGCTAACCTGTGGGTTGAAGGGATTAGGATACGCTTGCAAGAGCTTTGTATGCAAGGGGATTTGGGGGATATCAGGATCAGTTCCCGGATTGCTCAGAGTGAGGTAGAGCGGACCGAAGTATTCGCTCTCTCCTGCAAGACTCAGGCTCTCCAGCCAATACGAGTACGTGATATTCAGCATCGCTTCGGTATCCAGATAGCTGTAGCGAATCTGGCTGCCAAGGGCAGTCCCCTCGTTGATTGGACTGGGATTGATCCGGATAGCTGTACTAAGATTATTTACGTCGCTGCGCAGCACATTATAGCCCGCATGATCCGTTTCCGATTCTACCACCCATTGCAGTTTTACATTCATGTCAGCATTGCAGATTGCTGTAAAGGAACTCAGCTCTACAGGCAAGGTGGGGTCTTCATCCCCCAGGATAATGGGTATGCTTCCTTTGGCATCACCGAATTCTACTTGGTCGAATAGAATCAGACCGGTACCTTCATTTCTTGCATAGGCATGCCATTGGCCACCGAAGTAGGCAGCACCCCAGGGTCGCGCTGTTTCTATGGTAAAACTGTTGATTCCATTACCGGAGAGCCAATGAGATACATATGCTGCACCAATGTTGTTGATCGCAGGCA
>PHBQ01000122.1 GCA_002841975.1 Candidatus Cloacimonetes bacterium HGW-Cloacimonetes-1 | reverse complement strand
ATCCAATCGCAAAGCAGTTGAGATATTCAATGGAACCGGTGCTCCTGTTGATCTGTCCAACTATATGCTAAAGAAACAGACTAATGGCGTAGGATTGTTTGGTGGAGACCTCGCTCTTACAGGCACTTTAGCCAATAACGATGTCTATGTAGTCGTCTTGTCCAATGCAACAGGTTCTTTGATGGACGAGCCCTATGTCGATCTCGCAACTACATCATCGGTGCTGGCATTCAATGGAAACGATTGCGTAGCATTGTATTACAATAGTGTGCAAATAGATGTAATCGGTGTCGTGGATCAGGTGGCAAACTGGGGAACAGATATGACCCTTGTACGTAAAGCCAATGTCAGTGCACCTCGTACAGACTGGACGCTAACAGAGTGGGATTCATATCCTGTGGATACAGTTAGTTACCTCGGTTCTCATGTCTATACTCCGGGCACAACAATCACGGCTACCCCTGTATTCAACCCCGGATCAGGACTGTATAGCAGTGCACAGAATGTGAGCATCACCTGTGCAACATCCGGTGCAACCATTCGTTATACTACGGATGGAACAGATCCCAGCCTGACAGTTGGAACTATTTATAGCACTCCGATAGCTATTAGCACAAATAGAACGTTGAAGGCTATCGCCTATAAGACAGGATATTCCAATAGCACTATTGCCACGGCTACCTATAGCTTCCCAACCTTCGTGAGTACGGTTGCTCAATTAAGAAGTCAAGTGGTTGGAACTACAGTTTACAAACTGAACGTTCAGGCATTGGTAAGCTTCAAGCAAACATACAGAAATCAAATGTATATTCAAGATGCCACAGCCGGTATTTTGATAGATGATTTTAACGGAACTATCACCACCGTTTATAATGTGGGCGATGGTATTACAGGTGTGACCGGAACTTTGAACGAGTACAATGGAATGCTGCAATTCACACCAACCTCAGACCCCGGAACAGCTACTTCTACCGGAAATGCTATTGCACCGCAAGAAATCAGTCTCGGAGAACTCGTAACCAATTTTGAAAACTACGAATCCAGATTGGTGAAGCTTAGTAATGTGACACTGACCGGAAGCGGTAACTTTGCAAATGGAATAGTTTACCCGATGAGTAGTGGTGCATCGAACATGAGTTTCCGTTCTACCTTTTATGATGTGGATTACATTGGTACACCCATCCCTACTGTGGCACAAATCATCATAGGAATACCCAATTCTCGTACTATCGAGGGTAATGTATTCACTGCCAGAAAATTAGCTGATTTCAGCAATTACGGAACAGTCGTTGTTCCAGAGATTGTAACAGCTGGTAATTTAGTGCCATTTAGTGCAGTTATCAATACTGCTTCAGCAGTACAAACATATGCTCTGGCAGGTACAGCATTAACTGCCGCAATCCAGGTAGTTGCCACATCTCCCTATCAAATACGTGAGTCGGGTGGAAGCACATGGTCCAGCACTTTGTCCTTGGCATCCACATTTAACGGAACAATTGAGGTGCGTTTCAATCCAACTGCGGTTGGGACTTTTAACGGCACTATTACTCACAGCAGTACCGGCGTAAGTAATGTGGTGCTAAACACCTCCGGAACTGCTACAAATCCTACAACAGGACAAAACGCAACGGACCTGATTTTCTCTGAATATCTGGAAGGATCCAGCAATAACAAAGCTATCGAAATCTTCAATGGCACCGGTAGTGATATAGACCTGATTAATTACAAATTGGAGCTGTATTCAAATGGATCTGCTACAGCTTCATCGACACTGAGTATGAGTGGAACTTTGATGAATGGCAGTGTTTATGTAGTTACAAACAGCTTGTCAATTGCCAGTATCTTGGCTGTCTCGAATATTAGTCATGCCGTAGCAAATTTTAACGGAGATGATGCCCTGGCGATCAAAAAGATAAATCCCGCTGTCTATGTAGATATCTTTGGCAGGATTGGAAATGATCCGGGCACTGCTTGGACTGGTGACAATAGTTATACTACATTGGATAAAACATTGGTCAGAAAGTCCAGCGTCTATGCAGGAATTACTGTCAATCCCACAGGAACCGGTCCCACTGCGTTTACGACACTCACTACCGAGTGGGATATGTATGACATGGATACTGTATCATATTTAGGGTCGCATACCTTTGATGGTGGTGTAGTGATAGTAGTGAATCCACCTACACTCCAGGCATCCAATATCGTTTTGTATCCCGCTGGAGAATCTATCACAGCAGAATGGAACCCTGGAAATGGTGCAAAACGCATAGTCAAAATCAATACTACTAATTCGTTCACAAATCCTGTGGACGGTACAAGCCCTGCTGCCAATTCTGAGTATAGCGGAAGCGGGGAACAGGTGATTTATAACGGGGCTACTCAGATTATTGAAGACGTCCCATTTAATGGTGTAGATGTTACGGGATTAAACCCCAACACTACATATTGGTTCCGGGTTTATGATTATAATGGAAGCGGCATCAATACCAAATACATTACTTCCACAGCCACAAACAACCCCGTTTCGACTACTACGCTGGTATCTCAGGGGACAGGTTACTATGCCGGAATCAGTGGTTATGGTGCAACTATCAAGGCCGGTTTGCACACTTTATTGCGTCAAACACACACCACTCAGTATTCCTATGATGCATTGTGGCAACAGCTGCCTTATACCGATGAAGATCCCAACAACTCCAATAATATCATAGAGCTCTACACTGGTTGGTCTGTACCAAAGTCCAACTATGGTGGTGGAACTACAGAATGGAACCGCGAGCATACATGGTCCAAAAGTCATGGAGATTTCGCCGAAACACGTCCTGCAGGGACGGATTTGCATCATTTGAGACCTTGTGACTCTACAGTGAATTCGGCAAAAAGTAACAAGGACTTTGCAGCCGGCGGAACCCAGTACGTGGATGGTTCTCCTTATGGCAGTTACTCCGCCAATACAGGAAACTACACAACTTCTACTACTTGGGAACCTCGTGATGCAGATAAGGGCGATGTGGCACGTATGATCATGTATATGGCAGTTCGTTACGAAGGTACAGACACCTCATTTGATCTGGAAGCAGTTGATCTGAGTAGCACTTCAGGACCGTATTACGGCAAACTGTCCACACTACTGCAATGGTCTGTGCAAGACCCTCCGGATGCTCGTGAAATCCAAAGAAATAATAGAATTGCAGAGCGTCAGGGAAACCGTAACCCCTTCGTCGACTATCCGGTGTATGCCCAATATATCTGGACTCCGGTTCCACAAACCGCTACTGCAATTACCCAAACCGGATTTACAGCCAATTGGTCTACCCCTATCACCGCTACAAAATACTATTTGGAAGTGGCTACAGATAGCTTGTTTACCAGTTTTGTAACAGGATATTCAAACTATGATGCAAATCTGACTACTTCCAAAGCAATTAGTGGCTTAGCCGGAAATGCAACGTATTATTATCGCTTACGTTCATACTTCGTGAGCGGCTATAGCATGTATTCACCCTTTGGCAGTGTAACATTAGCATCTCCCACCGGTAGTCTCACAGCTACTTCGGCAGCTATGAACGAAGGGAACTTGAACGGGATGACAATTACTCTGACCTTGAGTAATACTACATTTACCGATAATATCTTGCAGACGGGTAACTTTGTTTTGAACAATGCACCTGCCGGAGTTTCTATTGCTAGTGTAAGCTATGTAAACAGCACCAG
>PHBQ01000033.1 GCA_002841975.1 Candidatus Cloacimonetes bacterium HGW-Cloacimonetes-1 | reverse complement strand
AATGCTCTGGAAGCAATCGAAACCTATGCTTATAGAATCCGAAAATACATCGGAGCTTATGCTGCAAATCTCATCAAGGTCGATGCAATCGTATTTACGGGAGGAGTTGGTCAATATGGAGTGCGTATGCGCGAACGGATCTGTAGCAGACTGGAAAACGTCGGTATTCACATCAATAAAGATCTCAACAAGTCAGTTGGTGGTACTCCCGGCATCATCTCCAAACCATATTCTCCGGTTTCGATTTTGGTGATTCCCACGAATGAAGAACTTCAGATCGCGCTTGATACATATGAATTGATAGCTACTCCTGTTTAGATTTTGTTTGACAATCCTTTATACTCACATAAATCGGTGAATTTAGAATTTATGCGGTGACCCAAGGTGATCGGTGGCACTTTATGACACAGCATGAATTCACAAAAGAGTGTGTGTTTACCATAATAAAATATATAGAGGAGCCGCTATGCAAAACGTAGTTAGCAAGCTTGATGCCGTGATCCAAAAATATCACGGTAAGAAAGGCGCCTTGATTCCGCTGATGCAGGAAGTTCAAGATTTGGAGGGGTATCTATCCCATAATACTATGCAATATCTGTCCGAACAAACAAATGTTCCTGTAGCCGAAATCTTTGGCGTAGCCACCTTCTATTCCATGTTTCGCCTCAAAGCTCAGGGCAGACATGTCATCCGTATCTGTAAAGGAACTGCATGTCATGTGTCCGGAGCAAACGGAATTTTGTACTCATTACGAGAAAATCTGCAATTGGAACCCGGTGAAGAGACCACCACAGATGGAAACTTTACACTGGTCGAAGTAGCTTGTTTGGGATGCTGCAGTTTGGCTCCTGTCATTATGATTGACGACCAGACATTTGGAACATTGACTCCGGAAGCCATCCCATCCATATTGGATAAATTTGCATTTGCAGGAGACACAGTATGAGTAACGTAGTTGTAAAAGTAGGTGTAGCAAGCTGTGGACTCGCGGCTGGAGCTGGCGACGTCTTTTCCCGAGTACAAGAGTATATCTCTGAGCAAAAGCTTGATATCAGCCTAGTCAAGACTGCCTGTATTGGTATGTGTTTTGAAGAGCCCATTGTGGCACTCAGCGGTATGGATGCCGGCACTATCATCATGGGTAAAGTAACAGCAGATAGTATCATAGAATCTTTAGACGACTATTTGGCAGGCAACCCGATTCGGCAAAGAGTGATCTTGGCAGAAAAAGGCGATGCCATCCACAATGAACTATTGGCAAATCAAAAGCGCATAGTGTTACGCAATTGCGGCGTGATAAATCCAGAATCGCTTCCAGATTATGAAGCGACCGGAGGTTATACAGCTCTTCGCATAGCCTTGGAGATGGAACGCGAGGATATTATCACAACGATCAAGGATTCCGGTCTGCGGGGTCGTGGTGGTGCAGGATTTTCCACTGGTATGAAGTGGGGATTTGCATTTAATGCCGTGGGTGACAAGAAATATGTAGTATGCAATGCCGACGAAGGCGATCCCGGGGCTTTCATGGATCGCAGTGTCTTGGAAGGCGATCCTCATAGTATCCTGGAAGGAATGGCTATTGGTGCATTTGCTATGGGTGCCGATGAAGGCTATATCTATTGCCGGGCAGAATATCCGCTGGCGATCAAACATTTAAAGATAGCTATTGCAGATGCCGAACAAAAAGGATATCTGGGGAATAATATACTGGGTACAGACTTTAGTTTTGACTTGCACATCAAAGAAGGTGCGGGAGCATTTGTCTGCGGTGAAGAAACTGCATTGATGGCTTCAATAGAAGGCAAGCGTGGGATGCCCACCATCCGTCCTCCATTTCCCGCTGAATCAGGATTGTGGGGGAAACCAACCAATATCAACAACGTAGAAACTTGGGCAAACATCTCTTGGATTATCAACAATGGGGCAGATGCTTACAAGCAGTACGGGACAGAAAAATCTACTGGTACCAAGGTCTTTGCTCTTGCAGGAAAGATCAAGAATAGCGGACTGATCGAAGTCCCGATGGGAGTCACCATCCGGGATGTGATCTACAAAGTCGGCGGTGGCATGAAAACTGAGCTTCCCTTCAAAGCTGTTCAGTTGGGTGGACCCTCCGGTGGTTGTATTCCCGAAGCACTGCTGGATACAATCGTTGACTATGATTCCATCAACAAAACCGGTGCTATTATGGGTTCCGGTGGTATGGTCGTCATGGATCAGGGAACATGTATGGTCGATGTGGCACGCTTCTTCCTGAATTTTACTCAAAACGAGTCTTGCGGGAAATGCACTTTTTGCCGTATCGGTACTCGGAGAATGCTGGAAATCCTCACTAATATCACAGAGGGTAAAGGCAAATTAGAGGATATTACTACTTTGGAACAGCTGGCTACAAATATCATCAAAGGATCGCTATGTGGACTGGGACAGACTGCTCCCAATCCTGTATTGACCACGCTGAAATACTTCCGTGATGAATATTTGGCTCATATAGAGGAAAAGCGTTGTCCTGCTGGAGTGTGCACCTCCTTGTTGCGTTATGAAATCGATCCTGAAAAGTGTATCGGTTGCACGGCTTGTGCCAGGAAATGCCCTGTTAATTGCATATCCGGATCCGTTAAACAAGTCCATAATATAGATCAGGATCTATGTATCAAATGCGGAGCCTGCTATAGCACATGCAAGTTTGGCGCAGTAAAAAAGGGATAGGAGCAAGAAGATGATAGAAGTAATATTAAACGGAAATAGAATCACTACCGAAGCCGATATCACTATACTGGAACTTGCCAAGCGTAATGGAATCCATATTCCTACTCTGTGTCATGATGAAGAGCTGAAACCATATGGCTCTTGCTGGGTATGTGCAGTCGAAGTGCGGGGCCGCAGAGGTTTTGTCACATCCTGTGGAACTACACTCAGTAATGGTATGGAGATTTTTACAGATACCGATGATGTGAAAAATGCTCGGAAGATGGCTTTGGAGCTCTTGATTTCAAACCACTACGCAGATTGCGTAGCTCCCTGCCAAGTCGCCTGTCCGGATCACGTCGATATCCAAGCATATGTCTCGTTGATCGCCAATGGTCAATATCATGAGGCCGTGAAAGTGATCAAAGACACACTACCCATGCCTCTCTCTATCGGTCGGGTGTGTCCTGCCTTTTGTGAAAAAGAGTGCAGACGCCAGATCGTGGAAGATCCGATTGCAATACGCCAGTTAAAGCGGTATGCAGCGGATGAGGACTTGGGAGATATTTGGAGCTATGTACCGGAGAAACTGCCGGAGAAAGGTAAACGCATAGCCATCATAGGTGCGGGTCCCTCGGGGCTGACTTGTGGATATTACCTGAGCAACAATGGCTACGATGTCACTATATACGAATCGTCACCTGCAGCCGGTGGATGGTTGCGTTATGGAATACCCGAATATCGCTTACCCAAAGCTATCCTGGACAAGGAAATAGACATGATGTGTACTAATGGCATGAGAATCGAATACAATCAGGAACTGGGTCGCGATGTCACATTGAAACAGCTCAGTCAGGATTTTGATGCGGTTTATCTGGCAATTGGAGCTCAAAAAGCAGTGCCGATGCCGGTCCAGGGAAGTGATTTGCAAGGATGCTACCTGGGTGTAGATTTCCTGAAAGATCATGCGTTGGGAAACACTCCGGAAATTGGTAAACGGATCGCTATCGTTGGAGGTGGAAATACTGCCATAGATTGCGCTCGTACAGCTATTCGCTTGGGTGCAGATGTGACCTTGATTTATCGTCGCACCAAAGAAGAAATGCCGGCTGATGCCTTTGAGATCGAAGCTGCTGAACACGAGGGCGTACATTTTCACTATCTGTCCAATCCCGTAGAATATCACGGAGAAAACGGTAAGCTGACCGAGGTCAAGATCGAAACCATGATCTTGGGTGAAGCGGATTCCAGTGGCAGACGCCGTCCGGAACCTACCGGTGAGTATTTTACGGAGCAGTTCGATTCCATCATTGCTGCTATATCACAAGTTCCGTGTGTCGATGTGTTTACTCACGAAGATAACTATATAGACGAGAAGGTCTTGCCCGTCAGCAGATGGCAAACAGCTATCGTAAACGAGCATACTATGCACACCGGCTTAGCAAATGTATTCGCCGGAGGAGATTTCCGTCGCGGTGCTGCAACGGCTATCGAGGCTATTGCCGACGGTAAAGTAGCGGCAGAGATGATAGACCTCTATATCCAGGGGCAACCCATGAAAACAGATAAACTCCGCTTTGATTCCAAGAAAGCCAAGAGTGTAGCGGAAGTATCTGCTGAAGAGTATTCTGTCTTTACCAAAGAAGAACGTAAGACGATGCCGGAGATTGAAGTGGCATTGGCTACAACGACGTTTAAAGAAGTAGAACTTGGCTATGCCGAAGCAGAGGCCAGAAAAGAAGCTGAACGATGCTTGGAATGCGGTTGTCAGGTGAATGAAACCTGTTCGTTGAGGCAGTATTGTACAGATTATGACGTAGATCCGGTCCGTTTTATAGGCAGTATCAACCGTCACCCGATCGACTATAGCCATCCCTTTATCGTACGGGATGCCAATAAATGCGTGAATTGTGGTCGCTGTATTCGCACCTGTGCCGAAATTCAGGGTGCAGCAGTGCTAGGCTATATCTATCGGGGATTCCCCACTGTTGTAGCTCCGGAATTTGGCGAATCGCTGACCAAAACATCCTGCGAAAGCTGTGGCAAATGCATCAATGTATGTCCTGTGGGAGCTCTGGTGGAACGTAATATTCACTACAAGCTCAGTCCTCTGGAGTTGGAAAAGACTTATCAAAGCTGCGGCTTGTGCGGAACCGGATGTAGTATCCAGATCGAGACTCAAAGTGGGATCGTTACTCGCGTTACCACCCCTGAAGAAGATGAGAAAGTCGGATTCAATGGCAGAAACCTGTGCTTCCAAGGACGTTTTGGATGGCAGGGATTGAATGACATAGATCGGATTACAACTCCTATGCTTCGTACATCTGATGGCTGGAAACCTGTTGATTGGGATGAAGCCACCGAAGTTATTAGAAATAAGTGGAAGGCTGCGCAGAGCAAGCGCTTTGAGATATCTCCGCTGATCAGTCTGGAAGAGATGCTGATGGTACGCGCTATTGCAGAAAACAATAATGCCAAGTTTGCTGCAGATGCTCTGAGACCTTCACGTATGGATGGCTTTGTGAATCTTAGCATCAATGATGTTGCTTATCCACAGTTAGATAGTCATGAAGAATATGTAGTAATAGGGGAGATCAGCCATACCTTGCGTACACTGCTACGGCTGAAACAACGTGCCGGCAAGAAACTGATCTTGGTAAACTATCCCGAATCAGGATTTAGCCGCTTTGCCGATCAGAATATAGTTAATTTGGCTAGTCTGCCGAGTGGATCGGGACGGCTGTACGTATTTAATACAAACAAAATTAGTGAGTGCGAGGCATATCAAATCTGGGCAAGGGCACTTAATGAAGATCACTTTGGAAAGAATGTACTGGTGACTTCAGATTATCCAAATCTCTTGGGAATGCTGGCGATCAAGCCGGATATGCACCTATCCTCTGGAGCAGATTTCTGTCTGAGCTATGGTTCACTCATGAACAAGGTACATCCGAATGGCTTTAGTATTGCGATACTGCCCTTTGTGGATCCGGGCTTTAAGGGAGATTTGATCTTGCCATTACCCGGTTACCAAGATATTGATGGGAAAGCCATTGCCAATACTGGAATTATTACCCAGTATCGCAATCCTACACAGTCTGCGATTATCAATCATTTGATGAAAGTGTTCTATGAACTGGGATGGATTCACCCCAATTCTGCAGAGATATCTTTCTGGAACGAGAAAGCGGATCAATTCATCAATCAAATGCGCGAGTATCAATGGCAAGTGCCAGATCTAACTCAGATCGATTGCAACAAGCTAAGTAAAGATCCTGTTGCTAATGAATCCATGCTCTTTGCAAAGATAAACCTACTCTACGAGCAAAGAAAAGAAAGCACAGAGTTCTAAACAAGTAATAAAGACAAACGCACAGGTATCATGCCTGTGCGTTTGTTGTATATAGGTTTTTTTGTTCGGCTTTATTTCTTGAGGATAGCCTTGGAGAAGTAATAGTCCGGTATGCTGATGTTAAACTCAATGTCATCATTGATGATCGTCGTACCACTCCCGGCTTTGAGCTCGTCTTTGAACACTATGTGCATGGGGTACCAACGGTTGCCGACCTTACGCACATCAGAGAGCTTCATAGTCTTCAGTTTGATGCCACTTTTGGCATAGAGTTCCTGATAAAGGGGAATCATTCTTTCCTTATCTACATACAAGATGCGCTTGAAGTAGGAAAGTCCGGAGGTTTTAGCTGTTAAGATCAGTTTATAACACTTACGATTGTCGTATGTAATGTCATTATCGAGTATGGCGGTATAGGATTCCAAGAGTTCCAAGTCGTCCATAAAATCTTCATAAGAAAGATCCGAGCCCATGACGGATTGTTTGAGCATGTTTCCGGATATCTGGATCACTCTGTCTGTAGAGGGATCATAGAGCCAAAGGTTATCCTTCATTTTCAGCATCTTTGTTCCCTTCTCTTTTGCGGGAGCAGTATATTCTGAATAGGAGATGTCATTACCTTTTGAGTAGTTTACGGAGCTCAGAGTACGTGTAGCTCTCCGGGTGCTGATTATCATGCGTGATGAGGACCAGGTAGTTTTGGCAGTCATGTTTTTATCTATATTCATCAAGATGTCTTCGGCAGTTATGGCAAATACCATTCCGACAGATACACTTATAAGTAATGTTAGGATGAGTAGCTTTCTCATGTTTCCAACTCCTTGAATAGTTCTGATGTCTTGCGGTGAAAGATTCCAATCCCTGCCAACATCGCACCAAAGATTGTAGATAACAAGCCGGGGATCATCCCCAGAAGGATGTGTTTTGCATTGAGATCCGTATATACTACATTCTCTATCATCATCGAAGTGTCCTTTGTGAATGCTCCGAAGTTGAACCCTTTGACATGGAAATATGATATAACTATTACTCCCAGTCCTGCACCGATGATAGATCCGACAATCCCGATGGAGAGAGACTCTACGATCAACCAATTATAAAGATGATGTTTTCTCTCGCCCATTGCCAGGCGTAAACCAAATTCGCCATACCTTCTGATGCTATTCATCAGCCCCGCATTCCACAGCACAATACTAATGATGATGATAAAGACAAAACTGACCATGCCCAAGGTTAAGCTCATATACTGCAACAAGTATCCCAGATTGTTCTGATCTGTAAGAGCTAACATCACAGGGGCAAACTCATCAGCAGTATTGTACTTGGCATTGAATTGCTTTTTTATGGTTTGGACTTGGACATCATCATAAACACCTGTTGGTAAGAAACCAAAGTACTCAGAAGCGCCGTTTGGCATGTCCAAGAAAGCTCTGATATCGTAAATATCTGCTACAATGCCACCACGATCAATAGCCTCCACGCCAAATCTCACTGTACCGCTTACCGTGAAATTGTGTAAGCTCATGGATCCATAAATGCTGGAACCTAACAATGTTACTGTAGAGTTCAGCTTCAAGTCCAGCTTTGCGAAAACGTCCTCACTGAGTAATATCTCATCCGCCTTACGAGGTAATCGACCTCTGATCAAAGCCTCTTTCAAGTGAATATCCCGAACGGCTGTCTCATCTTTTATATCGATTGCCATCCCAAATACATCCCCCTGGGTCATGGTATTGCCCAACTCATCCGGGACGTCCAGCAATGCCCCAAAATAGATCCGGGGAGTCCAACGGATCCCGGGAAAATCTGTCTTCCACTGCTCAAAGTCATCGCCAATATCGATAAATCCGAGATCAAAGGGTTTTTGAGAGAGCTTTTCAGCATAAGCATTGGTGACTATTTTCAGGTGCCCAGTATCAAATCTGGCATTCTGGCGCACCATTGAATCCATATAACCACTCATAAACGCTGAGAGAAACACCGTGACCAGAACGCCTGCACTGACGATAATAATCGGGAAGAAACTGCGGCTACGGTCGCGGAGTAAGCCTTTAAGTATGAACAGCAGCACTATCCTATCCTCACACTTTACCCAGGAGGGCATAGGTGGCTTTCATCCGCGCAATTTTTGAGGAAGGTAACCAACTGGCAAATACTGTGACTGCCATGACTATCATGAAAGTCGAGAGTATCATAATGGGCGAATAGTAACACCTGATTGGTTCCGAAGCTCCCGCAATATTGAAATCCGACATCTGTTGTGGGATAGGAAAACCTTGAAATCCAAAATAGAAGAACAGAGGTAGTCCCAAAGTAGCAGTAAGCACAGACCCCAAAAGCATGTACATGGTTCCTTCCATAGTAAACAGGCCAATTATTTGCCGCTTGGTCATTCCCAAAGCTATCAGAGTTCCAATTTCTTTTCGGCGTTTAAACACTGCTAACATTTGCGCATCAAAAACAGCTATCATAGCCAGGAACAGCAAGAGTACAAAAAACACATATCCGCCAACGCGCTTAGTTTGGATCATTGCATCGACGCCTTTCATAGACTGGTCGATGCTGACGAAGTTCCACGGACTTCCGACATAGGTACTTGCTGCCTGGTTCTTGAGTACGATTACCGAACAACTGTTTTTGAGAGCTTTCACTTCGTTCAGTTTGTCGTAATCAATCCAGATTTGCCCCATATCGGTAGATGGTACTGGAGTATCCATGATCTGGACAATCTGAATATCGTATGCATTGTATGCGCCATTTACTTCTTTCCAACGCATGGTAAGGATATCACCTTTGACCACGTTGATAGACTTTGCCATCTGGCGTCCTATAAGCACTGGGAGTATCTGGGTATCGGGGTCTTGAATTCTCAAATGTGTTGTGGGAATGCGGAGGATATTCTGCTCGGCAGGAATACCTTTGATAACGACCGGAGTAAGTCTGCCATGGGGATAGATAATCCCTGCAGAATAGAGGATGGGTACAGCATCACCGGTATCTATGAGGTCTTGTAACTTTGGCGGTACAGCTGCAAAGCTTTTATCCAGAGAAAAACTATCGTATTTATCGTAATCCTGATGCGCATAATGTCCCCCGGCAAATTCCCACTCTTGCATCTGCCTGCGTGCAATCCGAGACCAACCGTCATACAACCCTTGCATCCAGATCATCCCCGTAAGTACCAAGGAGAGGATGAAGATATTGATAAGACTTCTCCACCCGTTACCCAGGATGTTTTTATATGCCAGTTTGGTAATCATCTTTGACCTTCTCACCGTCAATTAAGGTTACAACTCGCTTTAAGTACTGTATTACTTTTGGATCGTGAGTGGAGAAAATAAAGGTAGTGCCTATGTCCTGGTTGATTTTCAGCATAGTATCTAGAATATTGATAGAGTTTTCCGTATCCAAATTTGCCGTTGGTTCGTCAGCTATCACCAATCTGGGTGTTTTAACCATAGCTCTGGCAATGGATACCCGTTGTCCTTGACCCCCTGAAAGCTGATTGGGTCGAGAGTGCATTTTGTCCGTCAGTCCCACCCATTCGAGAGCTTGCATTACAGCTTTGCGTCTTTCTTCCTTTTTCATCTGTAGCAGCAAGAGAGGCAATTCTACATTTTCGTAAACGGTATAGACAGGCAGCAGATTGTAAGTTTGGAAGATAAATCCAATCTTGTTTGCACGTAAGGAGGCAGATTCTTTGGAACTGAGCTTGTTCACATGTTTGCCCAATACCAACACTTCTCCACTGGTCTGTTCATCCAGAGTACCAATGATGTTTAACAATGTCGTTTTACCGGAACCGCTGGGGCCCACAATGCCCATGAATTCACCATCTGTGATGTCCAGACTCAATTTATTCAAAGCCAAAAATCCACCCTCGCCTGTAGGGTAGATCTTACTGATATTGTTGATTTGTACCAAAGTCTCGTTCATAATCCCCTCTATATGGAATAACTTAGCAACAATCTAAAGTATTTTGATTCTTGTGATGGCATATCCGGAACAAAAGTCCAAGTTCCGGATAACTCCAGTACCAGGTTATCATAGCTACGTTGTAGCACCAAGGAATGTGCTTGTGGTCCGGTGTTCCATTCTATACGGTTAAAATATGATACTTTATCGAGCAATCCCAAAGGATAGCTGATCAGAGCAGAACTAAAAGGCACATCAGGGGAGAGACGGGTAAATTCATTAGCGGAGTGATTTACACCTGTTTCACTCATAAGGTAGACTCCATTCCCAATGTCAAGGGTATAGTCCACCCCGAAGGCAGACAACAGCTGCCAATCAGGTGAAACTCCTTGCATGTTTCCCATCGAGCTTTCTGCCCACAATCCCACGAAACTGTCTAAACGGACATCAAAGCCAATTCTGTTTTCTTTTGATATCTCACCCGTCAGAGGATTCTTCACCGGTCTATAGTCAAAGCTCAGAGCTGCTTCTCCGGATAAAAACGGCACCTGAAACCGCCCACCAAGATCATAGTTGTTTTTCAGAGTAGGTGTTGCCTCATAGCCCTTAGGGGTTCCATCGGACAAGATCACCCAAGTCCAAAGTGTGGAGTTATTCGGGAAATAGTATTTTGCCAAAGCGGCATTCACGCCGCGCGTGCTCTCCAGCACGTCCATAGGGCTTAACTTATCGAACCATTGAAGCGGCCTAATGATACGGGCACTTCCAAAGTTTAAACGCTGTAACCCTACTCGAAACTCCGACCGTGATGAAGACAACCGCAACCAGGCACGATATACTTGGTCTTTCATATCGGAATCGACGTTACCATCACGGTGCAGAATCCCGATATCAAAGCTGTTTGCGGCTTCTGCATCAATGCGAATCATGTCGCTGTGCCACAGATCCGCATCCACGGTTAACATCCAGTTTAGTTTTACTTCGTTATCACGTCCATTCTCATCCCAGGCTGCAAATTCCGACAAGCTAAACCGGTTGATTACTTCGGTATTTAGTTCCGCGCACAAAGTTGCTCCGCACATCAGTAATAAGATCAAAACAATACAGATTTTCATACTGCCACACTAAACACGATCTTCGTTAACAGACGATTTCCCCAAGGATTGGTTAGATTGATACATTGGGGCACACTTTTTTGAGCGATAACAAGCCATAGTCTGTAGCAATTCCGATAGCTCCGATGATGGCTATGTAGATCATCATTTCTCTGTATTGCAAGAGATAGCGAAAATCCAGTAAACGGTATCCCATGCCGGAATTGACGCCCAGCATTTCTGCGGCGATGATAGCAGTCCAACCTACCGACCACAATACTCTATACAGATTGATCAGTTCACGGGTAGCGATGGGGAGTAAGATGTGTCTGGCGATCCCATACTTATCCGCTCCGGATAGACAAGCTTCCTCGATGATGGAGGGAGGGACGTTATGGAAGATTTCCACACTCAGGAGGATACCATTGAAAAGCATCGACAACAAGAGGACCAATCCGACGGATATTTCTCCAATTCCCCACAGAATTATTATCACCGGTAACCAACAAAAAGGTGAAATATGCCGGAATAGATTGATTATCGGTAAGAGAAGATGATATAGAAACCGTGATCTGAAACATAGATAGCCAAATCCAATACTCAGAATCCAAGAAATAGATGTCCAGAACAACACTCGTCCCAGAGTGATCAAGCAGTCTTGAAGAATGTGTTCCATCAGAATAATGCTATTGTCTATTAATCTTGATATTTGTAAGTGATATTCCAGTATATGTCAAGGTCACTTGGGAATTTATCAAACATTCCGTTGGCAACACCAATGTCTATCATTTTCCTTTCAAAGTCCATGCCCGACGGTTCCAAACCCATCATAAAACCAGTGTGTTCCAATGCTGAAGAGGCTTGATCAATATTTAGT
Source organism: Candidatus Cloacimonetes bacterium HGW-Cloacimonetes-1 (assembly GCA_002841975.1). Classification (GTDB taxonomy): domain Bacteria; phylum Cloacimonadota; class Cloacimonadia; order Cloacimonadales; family Cloacimonadaceae; genus PHBQ01. Next base: position 14,221 of record PHBQ01000033.1, on the reverse strand, counting down.
TTGTAATCTTTACTAATGATTTGGAGTATCTCATCACCAAAAGTGTGTATTTTAGGGATTTGTTTATTCATTGCCCTAAAAAGAGTAAACAGTTGTTTTTGCCGTTGCTTGGTCAAATTTTCGGTATTTACTACTAGGTCGCAGCATGGATGCATTGGGTAATCATCTGCAAACCAGTGTATTACAGGGTAGTCATCGTTAAACTTTTGAATTGTAGGGACGTAAGATACTATAGCATCGACGTTCGAACTTTTGAGGGCTGCCACTTGCTCACTTGGTGAACGAAAATAGACCGGAGTATATTGCAGTTTACGGCTTTGAGCAAAGTCCTGCATGAGGATATCAAGGGTCGATGCTTTGAGGATTCCGATTCGTTTATTATTGAGATCTTGGATGCTTTTAATTCCATTTCCCACGACAATTCCATCCGACTGACGTTCCAGAAACGAAACAATTTTGACTGGATAACCTTTGATTGCGGCATTCCAAGCATAGGTAAAGGGAAGAATGGCTACGTCAATTTCTTTGCCTATAATGGCTTCCTGAGCCTCCCAACCTGATGTAAACTGGATAATCTTGTAGTCGTTGATATCAACAGCATTCTGATTGATAGTATATGTAAAGGGTAAGTGGTTGATAGAGGGTTGAACAATACCTATTCGCAGTTGATCAGTATTTTTTTTTTTGCATGCTGCGGTGATTAACAAGACAAATGCTAATGTGATAAGTACGATGAATTTTAGCTTTACACATGCAGTTGCTTTCCTTTGCAAGAGAGGATAGCTAAAAAAGCTCATAACAATCTCCTATATAAAATCCCTAGTTCTTAAAGAACAGACTGAATGCATTCATTCATGTTAAACGAACAGCTTCAGACTAATAAAAGCTTGATCAGTTTCCCTATATCATATCAGTTTAAGTCAATATCCTGGGTTACGTCATTCATCTGAACAGTACTCTTGACTTGGCTAAGCTTAGTGATGTCAAAAGTATCCATCAATGAAGGTGAATCCGAATAGTATTTACTGAACAAAATCTTGATTTGAGCTCCATCTGTCAACAGGGAACTCGAATCTTCAATTTCATAGATTATATCTGCCGAGCCATCGGCACTGATTGTTTGATAGTCATAATCCACGGTTTCCACTAAACTGCCATCAGCACTAAAGACAGTTAGGATAAAAAACCCTTTGATATCAACCGGTAAGTTGTTTTTAATTGAGACAAAGACATCTGCAGGATGAGCTATTTGATATAGATCGTAGAGGAAAAACTCATCGTTATCAACGGGCACAACAGAAATATCGGATTGTAGGGTAAATGTTTTTTCATCAATCCAGTTTCCGGAAAAAGCTCTGGATGCCCGAAAACCACCCCAAAAGGCAAGAGTTCGGGGTTCATATGTTTTAATTCCGGGATCGTTGACAATATACGAGGACGGATGGTTCTTGGGGCCATCTTGTTTCACAACCAGCACCCAGTGACTACGACGTCCTGCTACTTTAACAATTACTTTATTTCCCAGGGAGAGCTGTTCACTCAAAAAATCCCAGTTATCACGAGAATTGTTTTGGGAGACTAATTCCAGTCCCCAGCCGGTACCGTCCATTAATCCGGGCATTTGCCAGCGCATATTTGATCCAGCATAACCACCGTTTTGCTTGAGCCACAGATTTAGTTTATCAGGTGTAGTGAGAGGATTTGAAGCCTCTGCATTGAGGAGCATAGAGAGAGATGTAAGGACGCAACCGCTCTTGCGGATAGATGTATTGCCTCGTGAACCGAGTCTTTCTCCGCCCCAGCGGGGGTCATTTTGGCTAAACCAGTTAAACGAAACAGCATTCAGTGCAAAAAACTGGCCGAGCAGTAGAATGAGATAGATGTATTTTTTCATATATTTTTCTTCTTAATACGTTGATATAGGCGCAATTAAGCTCATAAGTCCATTGTAAATGCGTTTCTATATCTGTCAACCTTAAAACCATGTTGATTCCAATCTCAGGTGCTTCCCTCGTGCTTCTCTCGTGAAGCCCTCGTGAGCACCCGGGAATTCTGAGTGAAGCACAACCCTTTCACCAGAGTGGCAAGCTACCAGCGCTTTTGTGGTGTAAGAATGAAACTTTTGTGTGCCGTTTGAACTTTCTCCTTGTCAAGAATTGTCATTCCATTAGTTTGTAGACAAATATGACCTGCGATGAGGGATGTCTTCTGTCATCAAGGGTGGAAGAGCCTTTTACAATCTGCGGTTTATCCATCCTTCATTGCAATTAGGAAGCTTTTGTGGAAAAAAAGAGACATGTAGTCACCATTGTTATTGATGACGTGGAGCGAGCTTTTCAGCCTGTTTCCGAACTTCTACACCAATATGCGTCCAGTATATTACTCCGTGTGGGTTATCCCATGCGCGATAAGAACGTTTCTGTCATCTTTTTGGTGATGGAGCTGAATCTGGATGAAATTGGAGCATTCTCCGGTAGAATAGGGCAGATGCCGGCAGTTAAGGTCAAGTCCATTACGCTAAAGATTGATTAAAGGAGTATAGAAATGAAGTTCGATGTTACAGGACTCAAATCCTTCATCCCAACCCAAGAGATTGAACAATTGTTGGAAAGTACAAGAAATGCGGAAGCCACAGAAATACGCGATATTATTGCCAAATCATTGGCGAAAAATAGGCTTTCACCCCTGGAAACTGCAAAACTTTTAAATGTCCAAGATCCGGAACTGAAACAGATGATTTTGGATGGGGCTCACGAGCTCAAAGAAAAAATCTATGGTAATCGCATCGTGCTATTTGCTCCTCTATATGTAGGAAACGAGTGTATCAACGACTGTGTATATTGTGGATTCCGCAAATCCAATCCGCAATGCCTTCGAAGCACCCTGTCCCACGATCAATTGGTGGCCGAAACAACAGCATTAGTCGATAGTGGTCACAAACGCTTGATCATGGTCTATGGAGAGCATCCCCAATATTCACCTGAATACATTGCGGATACTGTACGAACGGTGTATGCTACCAAACATGGGAAAGGCGAAATCCGTCGCGTCAATATCAATGCCGCACCCTTGGATGTGGAAGGCTTTAAAGTAGTGAAAGCCGCTGGAATTGGCACCTACCAAATTTTCCAGGAAACATATCACGAAGAGTCATACGCAAAGCTCCATCCCAGTGGTCCCAAGAGCAGCTTTTTATGGCGTTTACACGGGCTGGATCGTGCAATGGAAGCAGGTATAGACGATCTGGGCATTGGTGCATTGATGGGTCTTTACAATTGGAAATTTGAAGTGATGGGACTGCTCTATCATACCATCCGTTTAGAAGAGCGCTTTGGGATCGGACCTCATACCATATCCTTCCCACGCATTGAACCGGCGATCGGGACAGATTTTACTACACATCCACCCTTTATGGTTTCGGATGATGATTTCAAGCTTTTGGTAGCCGTTATCCGTTTGGCGGTTCCGTACACAGGTATGATTTTGACGGCTCGTGAACCCATCGAGATTCGTAATGAAGTTCTGAATTATGGTGTTTCCCAGATTGATGCCGGTTCCAGTATCGGAGTGGGAGACTATTCCGGCAAAGATGATGGCTCCAAGAGTAAAAGCCAATTCGTATTGGGTGATACCCGCAGCTTGGATGATGTGATCTTCGAGCTTGCACAGGGTGGATACATTCCCTCATTTTGCACCAGTTGCTACAGAGCCGGAAGGACGGGTGAACATTTTATGGAGTTCGCTATTCCGGGCTTCGTCAAACGCTTTTGTACTCCCAATGCTCTTCTGACCTTTGCCGAATATTTGTTTGATTATTCCTCGGATAGAACCTTGAAATCCGGGATGGATCTGATCGAGCGGGAAGTGAATGCCATCGAAGATGAAGCCTCCAAGGCAACTGTCAAAGAATATTTGGAAAAGATGAAAGCCGGGAAGCGCGATCTGTTCTTTTAACGTTCGTAGATAAATACCGTTACAAAATCGGGTTGTTGGGCGAAACCCTACTCGATTAGGGGCGGTGGGCGGGATTCGATTAGTAGTTTCCGTTCAGTGCTATTATTCGAACTAAAACACCGGCAATTTTACAGGTACAGCCTTAGAATTAAAAAAAGTCCTCCCATCACGGAGGACTTTTTGTTTGGGGGTATAAATCTCCTAAAAGCCAGCGGTATAGGCCAGTGATACCAATGCCATGAGTGCTTCAAACATCACCGCATAGTCATGATTTCGATATTCAACGGTTTTGCCGTTGATTCGCTTAGTTTCTGGCATCAGGCAAGCCATATCTGCCATTGAAGTAGAGTGAAATTCGATTCGGAGAATGATAGGATCTGAAAATTTGTATAAGGGGTAATCCAGTTTATTCTTAGAAAGGGCTTTTTCTACAGCGTCCTGGACAGATGTACGAACTTTCAGCATATTGTAGTTTTTGGCAGCAAATTTGGCTACACCTTCTTTAGTTGTAACGAAATTTGCCCAAGGGAGAGCCCCATCGATTTGCAGTTCACGGGATAATGCCAGATCACCGGTCACCAATGTGACTGGAACGCCCATAATGCCAGCGTAGGCGGCGTTAATCAGTGCTTCATTCATAGCTTTGCCATTGATTGAAATATGTTGAATTTTACTGTTGGAATACGTATGATCCATGTTGCCGTGGAGAGCACCGGTTCCGGCATGATAGCCTACGAGAAAGACATGATCAAAGCTATCGTCCAAAGTCGGCATCATATATGTGGCCCTGGGGCCACCCGAGATGAGAGTGATGCGCTCGTCCAAAGCTGTTATTTCGTAGTCCAGATTGTCGCCCATACTATGCGAATCCGCAATCACGATTTCATCTATCAGCCCGTTTTGCTTACTGGTCACAATCGAGTTGATAATGTCTTCCAGATGAGTGCGAATATACCTTTTTACAGAGCTGCGGTCTTTACTCTCATGATCCCAGTTAAATGTACCGGGGATTCCTTCCATGTCCATAGATATGAATATTTTCATTTTAACCTCGATTTACAGCGATGGCAATATCTGCTGCCAGACTGGCGTTATTGAGAAGTAGAGATAGGTTCGCCGTCACGGATCTACCCTGTGTGGATTCTGCGAGATAGCTCAGCAGGAAAGGAGTTAGCTCTTTGCCGTGAATTCCACTTGCTTTGGCTGCGGAAATTCCGGCTACGATATACGGCTCTATTTGTTCGGACGGAATTTCGTCTCGGAGGTCTATCGGATTTGCGATCAGGATACCGGGGGCAACTGTATGTGTAGCTTGTGCCAGAGCAAGCATAGCGTGGTAGGATGCTGCGATGGCAGTGATGCTATCGACCCGGGGTATAGTGTTGCCACTGGAGCGGGAGTAAAATGCAGGGAATTCTGAGGTTTGCCATCCATAAACAGGGACTGAGAGACTTTCCAACTGCTCCATAGTGTTCTTGATATCCAGAATAGCTTTGCATCCTGCAGATACCACTATTACCGGAATTTGGGAAAGCGCGAGCAAATCTGTAGAAATATCCAGACTCACACTCCAATCCCGATGCACTCCACCGATTCCACCGGTGGCAAAGACTTTAATGCCAGCCAGATGTGCCACGTACATTGTAGCAGATACTGTGGTTCCACCGGAGATCTTTTGGGCTAGTGCCAGTGGTAAATCCCGCATGGAAAGTTTGGTGAAAGACTTTTTTTGTTCAAACATGTTCTTTAGCTGCAGGATTTGCTGCTCATCGATCCCGACATGGATGGTACCATCGATCAAGATAATCGTAGCAGGTGTGGCATTTTTATCGATGATGGTTTGTTCCATACTACGCATCAGTTCGATGTTCTGGGGGTAGGGGAGGCCGTGCGTGATGACAGTGGATTCGAGAGCTACTATGGGAAGGTTGTTTGAAATTGCATACGCAACAGAGGTTGAATACTGAATTGGGAGGGATGCTAGTTCTTTCATTATGCCCTTAATACGAAAATGGAATCAATCTTTGCCATCCGCGTAATAGCAAGGATTGATTCCGAATTAGTGTTACCGCTGTGCTAACCTATCAGAAGGCTCGACGGTAACTTTCTGGCTATCGACCGTGTCAGGGGGAAGTATCTGAACTTCCATGGGTAGGACGCCGGCTCGAAGCATACCGAGTTCTTTTGCAGCAGCGTACGAAACATCAAGCTGCCTGCCTTTACTAAAAGGACCTCGATCGTTGACTTTGACGATTACTGAATTCCCGTTTTTGGGATTGGTAATTTTTAACACTGTATTAAAAGGAAGGCTTCTATGCGCACATGTCAGCGCATCACTACTATATCTTTCCCCGCTTGCTGTCTTTCGGCCATGGAAACGCCTTGAATAATAGGTCGTAACCATGGTCTCCGTACACGGAGGTTCCTGAGTATGCAATGAATCGATTACCAAGCTGCTTTGCCCTTGGCTGATTTCTTCACTGCCGATACCGGTTGCGGATTCTGCTATTACAGGTGCAATTACCAACAACTGTAATCCCAAAATCACTGCAAGAATGATGTTAGTTTTCTTTTTCATAGGTTTTTTTCCATTTATTGGATAGGCTGTAGGATTCTGAATCGGTAGATACTGTCAAGGAAAAACTGCTTTCCGTAGGGCAATATGAGGCTGTAAGTGTCTGCAAAATAGGGCTATGCTTTGGGCACATGGGATGGTCTCAAATGATGGTTCCGGTTGTCAATATCGAGTGTGGGGGAAGCGAAAATCCTACTTCGTCACAGGGATTGAAAAGCTGAATACCGATCCACCTCCAGATGCAGATCTTACCCAGAGGTTGCCATAGTGTGCCTTGATAATGTTTTTTGCAATAGCAAGCCCCAAACCGGTGGAGCTCTCGCCGTCTGTAGCTATAGCTTTACCAATCTGAAACGGCTCAAAAAGTTTTTCGGGATCAATGCCAACTATTCCGGGACCTTCATCACGGACTAGGATAGTAACAAACTCTTCGGATTCCTCTGTTTCGATCCAAACACTGGAATTATGAGGAGAGAATTTTATCGCATTTGTAATAAGATTCCCTAAAACCTGCTGGATCTTTGTCCTGTCCATCATCACGGCCTCGGTGGTATGATATACGTTGAGTTGGATGTCAATTTGCTTTCTAGATGCAATCAATTGTAATATCTGCACATTCTCGTTGAGAAAGGCAAGGAGGTTGATTGGTTCCTTCTTGAGGACAATTTTACCGGATTCCAGTTGAGACATCTGCAGGATATCCTCTACCAAGGTAAGCATAAAGTCACTGGTAGTATTTATAATATCCAAAAAAGTCCTGTGGTCTTGGTTGAGGGTCGAGCCGAGCTCATCACTTAGGATGTTGCTGAAGGCTTGAATTGCACCGATAGGATTACGTAGATCATGGGCTACCATTCCCACATAAAAGTTCTTCTGTTCAATGAGCTTTTCCAGATCAGATTTCTTTTTGGACAGCTCTCGTTGAGTGTTTACGAGCTCATTGTTTAATTGTGTCATTTCTTTGAGATAAAAGTCGTGGGAAATCTGCATTGTGTCTCTGGAGGTTTGCTTGTAATAGCTACGTATAGAATTTACCATTTCACTGTTTAGACGGGTCGGATCTTCTAGGTAATCCACAAATGAATCCATATCCGCTTCAGCTAAAATGATGACGTCAGAAGATGTTTTAATACCTACAAAGTTGCAAGCTATATAGCGATCGTTCAGTTCCAAGATTAGTTCCCAATCCGCTGTACGCATGTCTTTGATAACGCTTAAAAAAAAACTCTGAGCTTTATCCCTGGAGGCGTGATTGAAAACATCTAAGTAGTGAGTCACTTGCATGATGTCAGCTTCCGGAAAGAGGCTGTTCAAGATAATATTGTTTACACTGCCATCAAAGCCACAAGAAACAATCAAGCCAATAAACTTCATCCGGAAACAACTTTGAGATACAAGCTTTCTGCCACATCGACAGCTACGGCTGCATCAGAAGCAAATCCATCAGCCCCTAGTTTACTCCATAGGGTATTATCTATAAGGAATGGGTAACCTCCTACCAATATCTGGATGCGCGCTAGCTTTGGTTCTGCTCTCACTGCTTTAATAATGCTCTCCACCTGAGGAAGATGGAAGGTCATTGTGGCAGAAACAGCAAGCACGTGAACTTGTTTCTCTATTAAAGTTTCTATAAGTCCGGAGATTGGCATATTTGCTCCTAAGAACCAAGTGTCCCAGCCCTCCATTTCAAGGATATCGGTGACCATACGAAGCCCGATTTCATGCAATTCCCCTTGAACACAAACCGACACAATACGTTTATGCTTAATCTCTGTAGTAAAAATATGCGCATACATTTGCGACATAAATAGTTGAGTGACTCCGGTTGCATAGTGCTCCTGTGCTACTGAGATTTTGTTCAGATGCCACAGCTTGCCTACTTGTCGCTGAGCCGGCTGTAGTACATTCAGATATATCTGTTTAATGGAATCAATATCTGATACGTAGTGCATTAAACCGCTGACTGCATCGTTTCTTCTACCGCTCAACACACTATCCAGGTAGTTCTGAGTGATATTTGTCCAAAAAGGAAGATCTGAAACCAAATGCAGGTCTCCGGATTTGTTGCTATGAAATGCTGGATCTATCAGATCAAGATAGATTTGTAAAGTGCTATGTAAGTGATCTGGAATTACCTCGATCAAAGTCATTTTCAAGTACCGGAGGAAAGTCAAAATTGCGCTTTCGGAAAATCCCAATCCCGTAAGTAGTGTTTTTAGCCATTGAATAAACTCCTCAAACAAAAGGGGAGAATCCAAGTCTATAGCCCTGCTTAGGTACTGTAGAGTGTATTGCGTATCCTGTAAATACTTCAAATCTCGTTTTTGTGATTCGTAAGCTGAAAGCGGTGCGGTGCTTTGCCTTTGAGTGCGTAAGGTTGACTGGCACAATAAATTAAGGTTGTTCGTAATGTAGGAAGCCAATTCTGTGTTAATTGTTTTCATCGATCACTCCTTATGCCGGCATAATAAACACAATATATGATGCTCAACAACTGATGATTGTCAAGAATAATTTGCCATTAATCATTGAAACTACCTATCATGAGAGTCGATCAAGAGATGGGAAGTTAGCATACTCTTCAGGTCTTTAATACTGGTGCAGTGGTTTATATTCTGTCTCAGTTCAGCTCCTCCAGGGAGGCCTTTGGTATAGAAGCATGTGTGTGCTCGTATTTCCTTGATCACGACGCTTTCTCTTTTGAATTCCAGGGCAAAATCGATATGCTGGAGTACTGTTTGGAGGATATCATGATGACTGATCGCAGCGAAAGAGCCTGTTTGCTGAAAGTCCTTGATATTCTCAAATATCCATGGCTTACCCAGGGCTCCACGGCCGATCATGACACTGTCACACCCGGTTTCGTTATACATTCTCATTGCATCCGCAGGGCTTTTAACATCGCCATTCCCGATCAGGGGAATTCCGATGTGCTCTTTTAAATTGCGAATATGATCCCAATTGCTGAGTCCCGAGAACATTTGTTTGGTGGTGCGTGCGTGCAAGCAAGCAGCATCTGCACCGGAATCTTCAACCATCTTGCCAAAGTCCATATAGTTGAGTTCATTGTTGTCCCAACCACTACGGAATTTGACTGAAAGCGGGACTCTCCCGGCAATTGCTTTCGCCACTTCAGTGATAATATGAGATGCAATTTGGGGCTCTTTCATCAGGGCAGATCCGGCACCTCTGCGGATGACTTTCTTCACGGGACAACCCATATTGATGTCGATGAAATCCGGTTGAAACGTTAAAACAAACTCTGCCGCTTTCGCCATGGTAAGAGGATCATTGCCAAAGATCTGTACGCCAAAGGGACGCTCTTGTTCCTGGTAGTCCAGATATTGAAAAGTACGTTTGGAATCGCGGATAAGTCCGTCCGAGCTCACCATTTCACTGACCAATACATCTGCATGATGGGCTTTGCACACACGGCGGAAAGCTTGATCCGTATAGCCGGCAAGAGGGGCTAACCACAGTTTATTGGTAAAGATACTCAAGCTTTTTGCTCTGAATGGTATATTTGTTTGAGTGATACGATGTCTATGGTATCAATTTGTTTGTCGTCCATAAACTTATTAGCATAGTCCATGTAGAGTCCCGAATCAATGAAAAAGTCCAGGATATCTCCATCGAGCTCTCCCGCTTTCACACAGAACGCCATAATTTTAAGAGATTCACTCAGGGTCTTTGCTTTTTTGTATGGTCGGTCTCCGGCAGTAAGCGCTTCATAAATATCTGCCACTGCAATTATGCGGGCTTGGAGAGGCATTTCATCAGCAGTCAGTCCACGGGGATAACCCTTACCATTCAGTTTTTCATGATGGGAAGAAGCATAAAAGGCTACGTTCTTGTATTTCTTGGGGAAAGTGAGCTCTGACAGCATCTCCCAGGTGACAGCTACATGCTCTGCCATCAGTTTGATTTCTTCCGGCAGTAATGTTCCACGCCGGATTTGGAGATTTTGCTTTTCATTGTCGGTGATGAGGCAGTATTCTTTTCCTTTGGAATCCAGCTTGATTTGGGAAAGCGCTTCGATTCTCTGAAGAGCATCATCTGCCAAGAACTCTGTGCCATGGTTTACATTTTCCAAAAACGCCAGTTCATCCGCAAGATACTGCTGATAGTTTGTGCCATTTACAGCAGGAGATATGAGTTTGCCTAATAGGTTGTTAAATTCATCTGAAGTCATATGTTGGCTGATACTTTGAAGAATGAGGTTCATAACTTCAAAACGGAGTTGGACAACCCCTATACGGTCGAAGATAGTCTCCAGTTTGACGCTTTTATCCATGATCGATTCGGGAGTAATGATCTTTCCCACGTCGTGCATCCATCCGGCCATCGATAACTCTTTGAGCTCTGTATCAGTGAAACGGACTTCTCCATATTTTCCGGCTGTAGCTGCGTTGATTTTGGCTGCTATCATATCTGTCAGACTTGCTACACGGACGATATGGTCCGAGGTATATTTTGTCTTGCGTTCAATCCCATGAGCTATAGAGCGCATGAACTGCATTAAAAGTGATTCGAGGCTTTCGATCAATTTGCGATTAGAGAGCGCAATCGCTGCTTGTGATGCCAGAGAATCCATCATGGCGGTATGTTCCATTGTAAAAGGAACGATAGCGTTATGATTGTCCATGGCATTGATCATTTGAATGATTCCCAACACTTCATCTTCGTGGTTTTTGAGCGGGATGGTGAGCATGGATTTGCAGCGGTAATTGTGATCACGATCGGTTTTGATCATGCCGGAGATATCATAATCCTTGGTCTCATATACATCGTCAAAGATTAAGCTTTTTTTGCTGTGAAAAACACTGGTGACTATGTGGGACAGCCTGGGATTACCTAGCTCATCATATAGGGGAATCATGGGCCATTGAACAGGACCGGCTTTCCCTCCCATACGGATCCCCAGACTTTCGGTATAAACTATTTCAAAGACCAGTGATTTTCCATCTTCGGACACTTCATATATGGTAGCCCCGTCGGCATTTGTAAATTCGATTGCCTCTTCCAAGATCATGTCAAATATGTTTTGTAGCTTTGTCTCAGATGAGAGAGATTTGCCGATGGTGGTCAATCTTTCGATGTGAGACACCTGTGATTCTGCCATATCTGTGATACACTGGACAACCTGATTCAGCGTGGCATTGATATCTTTATTGGTACTAAATTCATAATTCATTGTTCTTTCCTCATTGAAGGGGTTAAATCTTCCTATACAACATATACTTGGGGTCAAATCCACGACGTTTTTGCTCGTGTTCAAACCATGTAACAATATGCTCATCCAAAAGAGGAATCTCTTGGATGTTTTTGTCGTATACCGGTTCAAAATATGGATTCTGCATAAACTCATCAACTATCCACGCCGCATAACCATCATGGTCTGTAGATACCTGGATAAAGGCATCATGTTTCAATATTTGTGCTAAGGCATTGAGGAAATCTTGATTTATCAAGCGGCGTCGATGGTGCTTTTTCTTTGGCCAGGGATCCGGGTGCTGAATGTAAGCTCCGTTGATAGAATCTGGAGCAAAAGTTTCGTTTATCTTCGCATCGACAAAGCATCTGGCCAATCGGACGTTGGGGTTGACAGCAGGTGACAGTTTACGCAGAATATTATTGATTCTTTTACCTCTGGCTTCCAGTCCGATAAAGTTCCAATCCGGATGATGTGTAGGGTATTGCGAGATGAATTCACCCTTCCCGCTCCCGATTTCTAAATAGACGGGAAGGCAGTTACTAAATAGTCTTTCAAAATCCACCTGTCCATCATTCAATTCAATCAAAAAGAAGTCTTTGTCGGCAATCATTTAGTTCTCTTCTTCCTCTTCGTCGTCGCGATCAGTCTGTTCCACATTGTGTGACATAACTTCCCGCATGATGATTAGATCTGCAAAGGACATACCAAAGCCGATGAAAATGAATAGATACAAAGAGTTGACATACTTATTAATCCAGAATCCGGGTTCGATCGGCACACCTATCATGATGTAAAAGGCACGGTAAAACAGAGTAAGAGCCAAGGCTGAAAGCAGTGCAAACAGTATCGTCCTAAACCTTTGAATCACCGGAAAGTAGAAAACCTTAGAAACAATAATAGTCGATAGTATTCCAAAGACCAGCATCGGGACAAAGTACTGATAGATCTTGACCTCTCCACCCAAGAATATCCTGCTGCTGATGGCGAATATCAAAGGCAATAGTATAGCTGCAAACCAATAGAATCTGCTCTGGATGTATTTGTATAGCAGAGAGATAACGCCTATGATTATAGCCGCTCCAAGGTAGATGTGCATGGCACTGGGAGAACCTGAATTAGGCTCAAATTCTTTAAACTGTGGGAATCCACCATAAATCAATGCTCCGCCCAACAAAGCCGTTGCGATCGGTAGGATCACAATGAGGGCGTAAAGGAGTTTGTTGTCTTTGATCATTTATCACTTCCTGAGATTTTTATTGACTAATAAAGCGATTGCAAATTTATCCTACTCTGCTACAATGTCAATGACAATCATCATATTAGGAGTAAATCAATGCTTAGTTTAGTTAGGAATCTCAGACAGAAAATCGCCAAAACCAAAAGCAGTTTCCTCGGCAAAATCGCAGAAACGATCAGTCTTCGTGGAAAAGTAGATGAAGAATTGATGGAGGAAATCGAAGACATTCTGTTACGCTCCGACACCGGAGTCGAGATGGCTACCTATATCATCGAAGAGCTACGGGACCGCATTCGGGTGGATCGCATCACGGATGTCACAATAGTCCAAGAAGCCCTGCAAGACATAATGAAAGGCATCTTACTCCGGGACTTGCCGGAAGAGACTCACTTCTTTTCGGATCTCGACAACAAGCCCCAAGTGATAGTCTTTGTCGGTGTCAATGGTGTAGGAAAAACCACCAGCATCGGCAAGATCGCCAATCGCTTTGCGAAGATGGGGAAGAAGGTACTGATAGTTGCCGGTGATACATTCCGGGCAGCAGCGATTGAACAGCTCACCATCTGGGCTGAACGCTCCAATTGCACTATTCTGAAGAGCCAGCATGGCGCAGATCCGGCGGCAATAATCTTTGATGGTGTCAGTGCAGCTATTTCCCGAGGCGTAGATATAGTTTTGATCGATACAGCCGGGCGTCAACACAACAAAGAAAATCTCATGAAAGAGCTTTCCAAGATCGACCGCAGCATCAAAAAGGCTATGCCGGATGCACCACAGGAAGTATTGCTGATCATCGATTCTACGACGGGACAAAATGCCATTTCCCAAGCCAAGAATTTCAATGATTCGATCGCTCTCACGGGTATCATTCTCACCAAGTACGACGGCACTGCCAAGGGTGGCATCATCTTTAACCTAAAGCACAACCTCAGCCTTCCGGTCAAATTGATCGGTATCGGCGAAAGCGTAGAAGATATAGAAGAATTCAGCTATCAAGACTTCATCACTGCCCTGTTTACAGAAGATAGCATTATAAAGGAAGAAAGCAATGAATAACAAAGTACTCAAGTATCTCAACCCCTTACTGTTAATCGCCTTTTTATCGACAGTCATAGCCATGGTAATGTACAAACTTCCCGGAGCACTCAACGGCTCGGAATTAGCCGGAGAGATTCACGAAACATCCGGGACAGTGTTTATAGTAATCGCGATATTGCACGTGTTCTTTAACTGGGGATGG
>PHBQ01000032.1 GCA_002841975.1 Candidatus Cloacimonetes bacterium HGW-Cloacimonetes-1 | reverse complement strand
TGCGGGATCGTATGGAAGTGATCGAATATTCCAGCTATCTGGAATATGACAAGATAGAGATCGCAAAGCACTACCTAATCCCCAAAGAATTGGATGCCAATGGCTTGAAAGGGTTGAAAGTCAAGATGCAAAAATCTGCGTTGGAAGAATTAATCCGCTACTATGTGCGGGAAGCCGGAGTACGGAATCTGCAGAGAAAGATCGGATCGATCTTTAGGAAAATTGCCAAGGAAGTAGCATCCGGATCCACCAAAAGCTACAATATCACAGCCGACAACGTCAAAGACTACCTGGGACAGCGCAAGATGATCTCCGAGATTGCGAATCGCAAGCCGGAAATCGGTATTACCACAGGATTGGCATGGACTCAGTATGGTGGCGAAATCATGTTTTGTGAAGCTATCCGCATGCCCGGTAAGGGTGCCGTCGTGATCACTGGACTCTTGGGTGAAGTCATGAAAGAATCTGCCAAGATCGCCGTTAGCTATCTCAAATCCAACCATACCAAATACAACATAGATCCCAAGGATTTTGAAAGTTATGATATCCATATCCATTTCCCATCGGGAGCAGTCCCCAAAGATGGTCCTTCTGCAGGTGTAACACTCACCACTACTTTGGCTTCGCTGTTTACCCAACAGCAAGTAAAGCATAATGTGGCAATGACCGGAGAAATGACACTGCTGGGAAAGGTCTTACCAATTGGTGGGATCAAAGAAAAGCTGCTGGCTGCCAAACGTGCCGGAATCTTTAGCGTGCTGTTGCCATTGGAAAATAAAGAAGATATCTCTGAGCTGGAAGCCGATATCCTGGATGGCATGGAACTGAGCTATGTGGATGAAGTAACCCAAGTTTTAGAAAAAGTATTGCTGCCGGAATAAATGGAAAAGTATCCAAATATAAACATCCTCTTGAATGTAGATCAGCAGTACATTCCCAAGGCGGAATTTGTGCTACGCACCTTCTGCTATATTTTGCGGCTGAATCCTAGGTTCAACTATGGGGCACATTATGACGGGATGCAGCTCTATTATGGAAAGGCGACGGAAAACCACTATCCGATCAAAATTCATTATGATCCGCAAACGGCAGATTTCTTTGAAGATCAGGAACTCTACCCTTTGGAAAGAGTGAATTTTTGCCAATATAAGAATGAATACATCCCTTTTTTGTTTTCAAAAGACGGCAGTATTTTTGACTTTTCGGAATCGCACTGTTCGATCCGCAAAGACATTGTAGCGAGCGGATTTTACTTTCTGACTTGTTGGCATGAGTACATCATCAGTTTACGTGGTATGCCCAAGGGTAGAATCGACTACAAACAATCTTTGCAGTATCGCTGGGATTTTACCGAAATCCCTGTTGTAGATGTTTACTGTCAGGTGCTATTGTTTGCGATGGAGCTATATAGCCCGGAGTTCATCAGGGATATCCACTGGAATAAGAATAAAAAGTTTGTAGTGTCACTCTCTCATGATATAGACTATTGGAATGCCTGGGACAAAAAGACTCAGTTCGCTACTGCAAAATACAATATTGGCAGCATTCTGGATCGTCCTTTTCGGGCGACTTACAAACTCTTTGGACATTTGATCCACAAAGGACTGTTTTATAATCCGTGGTCAGTTGTGCGAAACATGACAAGGAAGGAGAGAAACCGAGGTGTGCGGTCAACGTGGTTTCTCTTGGCACGCAATGATTTTGAGGACAAACGGCAGAATTATCTCTTCGACGTCGAATATCGTGAACACATTATTGATCTCCTGGGAGAACAGGAGATTGGTTTGCATGGAAGTCCGGAATCTGCATTTGATCCCGCAGTCTTGAAAGAAGAGCTAGACAATTTGCGCGCCGTAGGCTTCAATCCCACGGGATATAGAACCCACTATTTGCACTTTGATTACCAGAAGAGCTTTACAATTTTGGAAGAAGCCGGCATCCAATATGATAGTACCTTAGGTTATTGGGAAAACATAGGGTTCAGAGCCGGAATATCATTTCCGTTCTTCCCCTTTAACATCAAAGAAAATCGTCCTTTCCGTGTCTTGGAAATCCCATTGATCGTGATGGATACAACTCTGTATTCCCAAAAGGCGATGAATCTCTCTAAACCAAATGCTCAGAGATCCATCCGCAGGCTGATAGATCTGGCGGCAAAGTATCAGTCCCACCTATCTCTCTTGTGGCACAACAATACTTTTGATCCGATAGACTATCCCGGATGGGGTCAACTGTATTACAATACAATCGATTATGCAGTCAAGAAACAGGGATGGGTAACCTCTCTGCACAATATCCACGAAGAGTGGGTAAACCTCAGCTATTAACAGGAGCTACAATGATATTTACAATACTATGGGTGATCTTCTTTATGCTGTTTATGCTGCTATGCTTTTTCCCCTGGGTGGTATTAATGATGATAAAGCCATTTACTCCCAAGCGAAAATACTATAAAATTGTCATTTGGTTCGGCAGCTGGTGGGGAAGGGTCGTTTTTCGGACCACTGGTTCCAAAGTCACAATCACCGGGAAAGAAAACCTGCCCTCAGGCGGTGCGATATGCATCATAGCAAATCATCAGAGTATATTTGATGTTCCTGTATTAATGGGATTTGTAGGCATGTCCATGGGTTTTATTGCCAAAAAAGAACTGTTCAAATTCCCTGTTTTGAGCTATTGGATGAAGGAACTGCATTGCATATTCATCGATCGTCAAAGTGCCAGATCTGCGGTACAATCATTTGCCAAAGGAGCAGAAACCATCAAATCCGGTTATCCCATTGCCATATTTCCAGAAGGGACTCGAGCCCAAAGCGACAATATCGCTAAATTCCAGGTAGGCAGCATCAAGCTGGCAACTATGGCGGGGGCTACAATAGTACCCATCGTGGTATCCGGCACATGGCATATCTATGAAGAAAACAAGCGCATCAAACCCACCCATATCCAGATCCGCATCCTGCCGGTAGTAGGTCCCGAGGATGAAGTTTATTCGGAAAAACAGCTACTGATGGACACGATCAGAGATAGAATTGTATCCGCACAACGAGAGATTTTGCAACAATCATGAAAAGATGCTCAATGACTTTGAGCTTCCTGCTCTTGGCCGTCCTACTCTGTGGTCAAACAACTATCGATTGGGGCGTTAAATCGGGCTTGAATGTCGCTCAGCATTATGGCACAAAAGTAGCTGATATGGACATCAGTGTTCGGTCAGGCATGGTTGCCGGGAACATCTCCGGCGTATTTTTAGATCTCAATATACTTCCAAATCTCGCTCTCAGTTATGAACTGCTGTATTCGATGAAAGGCTCGACTCAGGAAGTGGTGATCAAAAATCTGGATGGAGAAGCCCTGGTAAGACCGGCGGTGATGAATGTGGACTATAGAATAGACTATATAGAGCTTCCTGTGCTGCTGAAGATTGGCGTCTTCTCCGGCGCAAAGTGGAAACTCAATGCTATCACAGGTTCTGCCATGTCTTTGAAAGTGGATGGGAAGCATACACTCAATGGCAAGATATATTTCCCGGAAGGGGATACCTACACAGTTTTTGAGGTGCATGAGCAATCAAAACTGGCATACTTGAACGGATTCGATTATAGTTTTGTATATGGGGGAAGTATTGAATACTCTTCCAAGTATGACCTGTTTTTGGAATATAGATTTACGCTGGGCTGGGATTATCTCAGACTTCCCACGTATTCGGATTTTGAACCGGTGGAACTTCGTAATCAAACCTATAGTATTATGGCGGGTCTAAGATTTTAGGAGATTGTATGAAGAACAAACCTGTACTGCTTATATTGATCTTGATAACAGGCTGGATAATGCGAAGTGGCTTGGCAGCAGAAGCGCGCAATAATGAAGTGTTCTTTTCAGCTCCTAATCAAAACAACCAAATCCAAGTACTGCATCGGTCCAACATTGCCACAGAATTGTTGAAGTATCAAAACGGAACAGTTAACGGATTACCCATGGCACAGTATTACGGAATGGTGGATTGGCGAAATGCTACTATACAGGTTCCCACATATCCCTTTATCGGGTTTAGGGGAGAGCAGATCATCCCGTTGTTTTGGAATGAAGCAGGCACACCTCCCGCGGGACTGTATACTTCGCTTACATCTGATCCGGTTGGAGACAATTTATTTAATCTGGCCAATCTGGATATTGTCAGCACAGCTATGACTTTTTCCGAAGATAGAATTTATTTTTCAATCCAAAACAACGGTGGTGGTTTCCCTACCGGAACAGGATTTACTTTTTATTCGTACATGCCGATTATTGTGGATCCCGATGCAACCGCGGAGTCCAACCCTATTGTCTATGGACTGATGTACACTACGACAGTTACCGGAATCATATCCCCGGGCTTGTACAAAATTGCAGGTACGGGTGTTAACGACTTGGTGTTTCTGGCACCCATAGTCAGCACTGTCGATGCTGTGAACAATCGTCTTGTTCTATCCTGTAGTATCAATGATCTGTTGAATGATAGTGATTTTATGCAGTGGTATAATCCGGACAATCCCAGAGTTGCTACTACGACTATCACATCCCGGATCACCTTGACCGGCGGAACACAAGAAGCAGACATCACAGCGAGCAGTAATGTACTACTCAAGCCGATCCCAGCCATCTATCCGGATCTGCATGAACCTATAATAGAGGTACAAAGTGCGGCATTTGAACAATCGTCAATCAGTATTGCAATAAGTTATCAGGACTTAGATGGAACGATTCCATGGATAGTGGAGATTCAAATAGACGACCAAGAGCCCATTCCTCTAACCCCGATTCCGCCCTTTGAATTTGCAAGTTTTGTAACCTACTCCACGGGTAATATCCCGGTTGCTACTGATTGGGTAGTGGCTACTATTCGCTATTCCGATGATGGAATGAATATCAATACTCTCAATGTTTACAACACCAGCTCCAATGACGATGAGAGTAATACTCCTGTTGTAAAAGCGTTTACAGTGTATCCAAACCCAGCACGCAATGAACTGAATATAGACTCCGTGGATAAGTCGTTTCTCCCGCATACTGTCTCTATCTACAATGCCAAAGGTCAAAGGATCTTCCGGCAACAAGTAGCAAAAGATGCTGCATATCCTCTGCACATAAGGCTCGATGATAAACACATATCCGGTCTATATATAGTAAAGATTGAGACTCAAGAACGTACCTTCACCAATAAATTCATCAAAATAGTGGAATAATGAAACCTATAGACCTGGATCCAAACTTGTATCAAGAAACGAAATCGCAGGCATATAACCGTTTGCTGCACTTGCTGGCGATAGTGACGGCATTTGCTTTCATTCTGGCAATGGAAACAGTTTATCCCCTCAATACTGTCCCCTTCGACGTTACTATTCTGTATGTGGTGACAATCGGGATATCCGTGTATGTTCTGGAGCGCAAAGGTTTGTTTTTGAACATCCTTGCTATATTGATCATACAGATCACACGCTTGGCCTTCGCAAAGTACTCAGTGATACACTTGGTATTTGATACAATTGCTTTAAATGTTCTTAACCTTATGCTTTACAAAGCACGCATCAGGATGAAGAACATCATGCATCAGGCGCAGTCGGATTTGGCTGAAATCCAGATCAAAGAAGCTCTTATCAACGACAGTCAAAAGAACTATCTCAGATTGTTCAATAGTGTCGAGAATGCCCTATGGCTAGTGGAGCAAGATTGGAAGATATTCTATGTGAATGAGATGTCTCGCACTCTTTTGGGTAAATCAAATAAAGAACTGGTTGGCAAGCACATTGCAGACTTTTTTGCGGTGGAATCCGCTACGGAAGTGGAAAACGAATTTACAAAAGTCCTGAATGGAGAGTTTCCAAATTCGAAACTAAAGATTCAAACATTGGCTGATGATCATAGATATTTTGAGCATACTGTCAGTCATGCCAGCTGGTACAATCGGTCGATGTTCTTTATCATATCTCACGATATAACTGAAAGACTTGAGGCAGAGAACCAGCTCAATAAATCGGAAGATAAGTTCCGCAAAGCATTTTTCAGTAACCCTGCGATCATGGCAATCTCCCGACTGGATGATGGGAGCTATCTTGATGTCAATGATAGCTTTACAAGGACTCTGGGATTTACCAGAGAGGAAGTGATCGGGCATACGGCATCGGAACTGCAAATCATAGCCGGCTTTAAAGAACGTAAAGACTATATATCGATGATAAATGATTTCGGCAGCCTCCATCATGTCGAAATCCCTATTCGCTGCAAAGATGGCAGTATTATTGAAGGCTCTATGTATGCGGATACAATTGAGTTTTCCGGCCAATCCAGCTTGTTGACTGTACTTTTGGATGTAACAGAGCAAAAGAGGCTGAATACGACATTAGTAAACCAAAGCAGGATGTTGTACGGGCTTTCCTATTCCAGTAGTCAGCTTCTCACTACAGACGATTTGGATATGGGACTCCAAACCGCTTTGTCAATCATGGGCAGAGCAATGCTGTGTGACATTGTTCAAATATTGTGCTTTGACGAGAGTCAAGCTCAGTTTAATCTATTCAAATCCTGGAATTCCAATACAAACGATTGTGAGCCAGATCAGACTGAACACGTTCTCACATTGCCGGAGGATATGCTTGAAGATCTGTACCATGACAGACCTATTACGCAGCTCATAACTGGAAACATCACTGAAAATGATTCAACAAAATCCCTCATGATCATCCCTATCAAGAGTGGTGCGCAGCTCTGGGGCTCGCTACGGATCAAATACTGCTCTTCGGAACGTACTTGGTCCAAGGGTGATGAAGTGATTCTGATAGCATTTACAAATGCCATAGCAGGTGCCATAGAACGAAACAGGTCATTGGAAGAATTACGGGGATCAAAGGCCGAAGCTGAGGCCGCAAATAGAGCTAAATCCAGCTTTTTAGCAATGATGAGTCACGAGATCAGAACTCCGATGAATGGTATTATTGGGATGTCTAACCTCTTGAAACAAATGGAAATGAATGCAGAAATGCAGGATTATGTAGAAACCATTCGCATCAGCGGTGATGCTCTACTGGATTTGATCAACGATATTCTCGATTTTTCAAAGATAGAATCCGGATTTCTAGAGCTGGACAACCGCATCTTTGATCTCAATGCTTGCATTGAAGATGTGCTGGAATTGCTTTCCGTCAAGGCGGCTGAAAAGGATATTGACTTGGTTTTCAAACAGCCACAAGACATCGGATGTATGATCCATGGTGATAGCTCCAGAGTGCGTCAGATCTTGCTCAATCTGATAGGAAATGCCATCAAATTCACAGAAACAGGGCAAGTGAAGATTGAGGTGAATATCTTGGAACAAATCCATCAACAAACCAAACTTCAGGTTTTGATATCGGATACTGGGATCGGAATCAGTTCTGAACATTTGAGGAAAATATTCAATCCATTTGCCCAAGCAGAAGTATCCACCTCCAGACGTTACGGAGGAACTGGATTAGGTTTGTCCATTTCGCAACGGTTGGCGGAAATGATGGGTGGTCAGATTGGCGTCGAGAGCACAATCGGAGTGGGATCCGTATTTAGCTTCACATTCGAGACATATTTTATCTATGACCAGCACCTGAGCATACCGGATTTGAGTCCCATCAAAAACAAGACTGTCTTTTTACACCTGTTAAACCAAGATTCGCTAGAGATGGTACGCCAGTATTTAACTGACAATGGACTTAATGTTTATGTGATCAACGATTTGTCGAGCACTCTGCATTTCCTTGAACAGAACATCCGGTTTGACGCAGGGATAGTAGAGTGCAGTGATACTCCCCAGTTTTCATCAATACGGGTTAAAGCTCTTCGTGAAGTCGAAGGTTGTGAATTGATTCCTTTGATATTTGTACGCACAATCGGGAAAAAAGTCCTAGATCTGGAACAACAAGAGTTTCACTTAAATCACTTTATAACAAAGCCATTGAAGATTCATTCTCTGGCCAACATGCTTGTCTCTGTCATTCGCGATGGTTCTCACGAAACCCGAAGTGAACTGAATGATAGCATAGATCAGTGCCTCTGGCAAACCCATCCTCACACCATACTGGTGGCAGAGGATAACAAGATAAACCAAAAGTTAATCCGAAATGTTCTGCTGAGATATGGCTACGATGCAGATGTAGCGGCTAATGGTCAGGAAGTGATAAGTGCTATGAAAATACGTGATTACGACTTGATATTAATGGATATAGTGATGCCCGTGATGAACGGAATAGAAGCAACGCGGCTGATCAGGAACATGGATTTGATAATACAACCCCAAATTGTAGCCATGACGGCAAATGTAATGGACGAGGACAAAAAGATCTGCATTGACGCAGGGATGAATGACTATTTGCAAAAACCTCTAGAGTTCAAAGAGCTCGCAAGAATACTGGGGAGATCAAAATGACCGCAAGTCCGATTTTGATGGCATTCTATGGCACGCTTTTTACATGGTTTATGACGGCTCTGGGAGCCTCCTTTGTGTTTTTCTTCAAAAGCATCCAGAAGACGGTGATGGACACCATGTTAGGTTTTGCAGCGGGAGTGATGATCGCTGCCAGTTTTTGGTCTTTATTAGCTCCTGCTATCGAGATGAGTGGGGGGTCGTGGGTGCCTGCAGCTGTTGGGTTTTTGGGAGGTGGAGTGTTTTTGAGACTTATAGATGTCTTTTTACCTCACCTTCATCCCGGGGCAGACATGGAACATCGAGAAGGCTTGAAGACACCATGGGGCAAATCCACTCTGCTGTTCCTGGCCGTTACGCTGCATAATTTTCCAGAAGGTTTAGCTGTGGGTGTTGCATTTGGTGCCGTCGGTTATGGTTTGGAGACTGCATCCCTGGCGGGAGCAATTGCCTTGGCATTGGGTATCGGGATTCAAAATCTACCGGAAGGGGCAGCTATATCGATCCCACTCCGTCGTGATGGGATGTCCCGCACTAAGAGTTTCTTCTGGGGCCAATTTTCCGGATTAGTCGAACCGATCGGTGGGGTCTTAGGTGCGGCATTGGTTTTAGTAGCCAAACCCATCCTGCCTTACATGCTGGCTTTTGCAGCAGGTGCAATGATCTACGTGGTGGCCGAAGAAATCATTCCCGAGTCTCAAAGTGGAGATCATTCGGATTATGCGACAATAGGGGTGATGCTGGGCTTTGCCATTATGATGATTCTGGATGTGGCTCTAGGTTAACTATAAATGCAATACCTAAATCAGCGTTCACGGATGCTTAATATCAAAAAGCACGCATATGTGTACCTGAAAGGCATTACGTCTGTGGATTTCAATTGGATACTATACAGATTACTGCTTAAAAGCAAGTTGAGCATTCTTGCGGAACGAAACTTGCAAGTATAGCAGACTGTAAAACTACTAAAGTTGGGGAATATTATGAGAAGAATGATTCTAATTGTTTTGATCGGCTGCATAGCTTTTCTTTATGCTACCGAGCCCGCTCCTATGGCTGCTTCAAGTCAGTCATTTTTAATTAATTCAAAATCGGCATCCACGATGGAAATCAAGTTCCGGCTTCCGGAATTTGAAGTGAGCCCCGTACAAATTGGTGGGCAAACTTATCAAAAAATCAAAATGGCAGATGCTCAGTATCTTGCTGAAGAAGGAATGCCTGAACTCCCTACGCTAACAACTTCTATTGCAATCCCCTACCGTGGGGGTGTGCAGATTCAGGTTCTGAACAGTGTAGACAACATTGTAAACGAATTTCTTCCCTATCCATTCCAGGATTCAGACAATTCTGTTGTCAAGTCTCTGGTGGTAAATAATAGCTTCTACAATGGAAACTCAAAGTATCCACAGTTAGTGTTGGAACATGGAGAACCTCAGATCCTGCGCGACTTTAGGATAGTCACAATCCAAGTGAATCCCTTTATTTGGGATGCAGCAACAGGAAAACTGACCGTTCGCAAAGAGATAGATTTCAAACTCAGTTTTACAAATGAAAAGAGTATAAACGAATTACCTGCAGCTCCCACTTATGTCTCCAGTAGTTTTGCCAAGATTTACGAATCCATGATCTTGAATTTTGATGACTACCGTACATTGATGGTAGCAAACGAACCTGCAAAATATCTCGTAGTTTATGGAAACAATTCCGATCCCAATTATCTTGATCGGATTGATGAATTTGTATTTTGGAAACGCCAAAAAGGTGCTGATGTTACAGCTGTTAGCACTCTAATAACCGGAACATCCACTTCGGCAATAACGACTTATCTCACGGGTCAATTCACAAATCCTACGACCAGACCGGATTATATTATCCTGATCGGTGATACCAGCGGATCATATCCCATCCCCGCTCATATCGTAAGCGGTGGTTCGGGCGATTATCCCTATACTCATTTAGTCGGTGGTGATGGCCTGGGAGATTGCTTTATTGGTAGATTATCTGCCGAAAATCTGTCTCAATTGGAAATCCTACTGACCAAAACTTATGCATATGAAAAAACCATGAACCTCGCCAGCGCAGACTGGTTAAACAGAATGCTCTTGGTAGGCGATAATGCTCCTTCCGGTATTTCCACAATGTATATCAGCAAATACATCAAAGAGATGGCTTTGCAGGTAAACCCGGAGCTTACATTTACAGAACTTTATGATGGAAATCCATCCCCCACCGCTATGAATGCGGCGATGAATCAAGGCGTAGGTATCTGGGATTATCGTGGTTATCTCGGGATGAGCGGTTGGAGCCCCAGCGAAAGCTTGATCAACGGTTTCAAATTGCCACATGCCGTGATTATCACATGTGGAACCGGAAACTATAGTGGATCTACATCGACATCAGAAGCTTTTGTTCGATTAGGAACTTCTGCTGCTCCCAAAGGTGCTGTGACTGCCATAGGTATGGCAACATCCAGTACTCATACTACTTTTAATAACTGTGTTACCGGTGGAATATTCTCCGGTATTTATACCCATGATATGCGTACCATGGGTGAAGCTTTACTCAATGGTAAGCTGTATCTGCACCAGATTTACGGTGTATCATCACCCTCTAATGCTGTATCATTTGCGCATTGGCCAAACCTTATGGGTGACCCCACGATGGAAGTATTTGTGGGTATTCCCGGTCAGTTTGATATCAATGTCCAGCAAACCATCCCATTGGGCATGAGCCTTTTGGACATTGCTGTCAGCAGCGGTGGAGAAACAGTGGCAGATGCTTGTGTTACCCTCTCTCAAGGTACCTCTATCATGGCGAGAGGTTATACCGGTTCGGATGGAAACATTATTTTGGTATTGCCGGAATCCATGACTGCAACTGACGCCGTGATCACTGTCTCAAAGCACAATTTTAAACCACTCCAACAGACAATAGTAGTAGAAAACAGCGGAACCTTGGTACCCATGCTTGTCACTATTGACGATGACACTGCAGGTGCTTCTATTGGAAATAGCAACGCTATTACAAATAGCGGCGAAACCATCGAAGTCATGTTTGGCCTCAAAAACACCGGATCAACCACTATTAGTGGTATTACAGGATATCTGACAACCACGAATCCATACGTCACAATGATCGATTCTCTGGTTACCTATCCTGCAATCAACGGTGGCGCAATAAGTTATAATGTCAGTTCCGCAGTATTTCAAGTATCCCCTGAATGCCCGGACGGCACACTCTTGCGTTTCCATATTATACTCACGGATGGAAACGCTGTAAACTACAACATTTCAGAATTCATTTCTGTGGAAAACGGAAACATGAATTTTGTCTCCTACAATGTAATTGATGCAGGGAATCAAACTCTGGATCCGGGTGAGAATGCTCAATTGGTAATTACCATTTCCAATAGCGGGAATCAAGAGATCACAGGATTGTCCGGCAGACTTTATACCCTCAATGATCTGGTCTCTGTCACAGACAACATGGGAGAATTCGGAACTATCAGTATCGGTGGTCAAGCTTCATCTGCAACTGATAACTATTCTCTGCACGCTCGTGACCAGGTATTGCCGGGAATGCTGATCCCCATGCGCCTAAAACTGACTAACGCTACGGGATTTCTACAGTTTGTAGATTTCACTTTGACAGTTGGCTCGGTTACTTCGACGGATCCTCTGGGTCCATGCGAATATGGCTACGTGATTTATGATATGACTGATACAGGCTATGCCCAAGCTCCGGTTTATGACTGGGTTGGCATTGCTCCCAGTGAGGGTGGACAGGGAACGGCTCTTGCCATTAGTGATTCATATGTCAGTGGAAATGAAGGCGACCAAGTCGGTGCGTTATCTTCCGCTGTAGTCAATCTGCCTTTCCCCTTCCAATTCTATGGCAGACTTTATCATCAGATCACAGTATGTTCCAATGGTTTCATTGCCTTAGGTGAGAGTGCAAACTCCGAATTCCGTAACTATAGACTTCCCGGTGCCATGGGCCCCAGCCCGATGATCGCCGCATTTTGGGATGATTTGGCTACACATACCGGCAGTGGCATATACACCATGTTCGATCGCAACAACCACGCCTTTGTGGTACAATGGGAAAACATGAAAAATGGTTATAACGGATCTTCGGAAGAGACCTTCCAGGTAATCCTGTATGACCAATCTGTATACCCCACCAGTCTAGGTGACGGACCTATCAAAATCCAATACAAAGTATTTAATAACGTCAACGCTCAAAGTGGCAGCAGACATGGCAGTTTCTCTACTATAGGTATCGAAGATCATACCGGTACCAGAGGTTTGGAATATACTTTCAACAACCAGTATCCTACTGCCGCCGCACCACTTTCCAGCTTGAAAGCACTATATATCACAAACGTACCTACCTACCATGAAGCTGCCCACATCATTATCGGTGAAACCTATCTGAATGATGATAGCGGCAACAATGTTTGTGAACCCGGTGAAACAATCAATTTGGGTATCCAGCTTTCAAACATTGGTAATATAGTCGCAAACAACATCGTAGCTGTCGTCAGCACCACCGATGAATATGTGACTATCCTGAACAACACATCCGAGTTTTTCCCTCTTGAAGCTGCCGGAATCGGTGTAAATCGTACGCCCTACGCAATGCACATTGCTTCAAACTGCCCCAGTGGCAGGGTTGTGAATTTTGTTTTGACTATTACTTCCGGAGAAAATGTCTGGACCAGAAACTTCAGTATCCGGGTCGATGCAGCAACTCTGGAATTTGAATCATTTATGGTGAATGATTTTGACGGTACATACAATGGTATTGTCGAAGCCTCTGAAACCGTAAAGGTCATTGTCAATGTCAGAAACAGCTCGGAAGTAGCAGCCAGAAATCTGAGTGCTACATTGTCTGTTCAAAGTCAGTTGGTGACTATTCCGAATCCTACGATCATCATCCCCAATGTGGCACCAAACTCCACATACCAAATGGTCTATGATGTTACTTTTGCAGAAGGTATCACCCCATCATCTTATGTGGGATTTACCGTGAATGCTACAGCTGCCAATGGTGTACCTTTCACAAAAGCGTTCTGGGTTCCGTATCAAATGAACGGGATCATCAACGATTTTGAGAACGATAACGCCGGCTTGATTCCTGAAACTGGCTGGACGTGGGGAACTCCCACTCAAGTAACTCCCTTCTCCGGAACCAAAGTATGGTGCACGGGGCTTACAGGCTCATATCCGCACTTAGTAGAATATCACTTATACACTCCCACACTCACCCTGACCCAAGCCAGTGAACTGAAATTCAGACACAATTATGGTTTCCAAAATGGTTTTGATGGTGCCAATGTGGGTATCTCTACCAATGGTGGTACAACCTGGACAGTGCTTAGTCCTGTCGGTGGTTATACCAATACCACTCTCCCCGGTTTGAATGGAGAAGCAGGTTACTCCGGAAACAGCAGTGGATGGCAGCTTGCTACATTTAACTTGAGTGCTTACACCGGCCAAAGCGTAATTTTACGCTGGAGATTTGGTAGTAATGACGATGTAAATGGTATTGGCTGGTTTATCGATAATGTGGAAATCAGTGGAGTATCGACCAAAACCGGGTTTATTCACGGTGAAGTATATCCCACATCCGGGATTTCCCCGACCCTGGCAACAGTCCTAACCAATAAATTGTATTCTACTCATCCGCAAGCTACAGGGATGTATAGAGTCTATATGCGTAATGGGCAATACTCTGCAAACGCTTATATGAGCGGGCACCAGTCTTCCATGAACAATCAAATCGTGATCACAGAAGCTGCTCCTACTTATCGCGCAGACTTTACTCTGATCTATTTGCCACAGCCATTAACATTAAATTTCAATGTAAACAACGATACCGGCCTCTTCAATATGAATTGGACAGAGCCATACGACCCCGTGTTGCCAGTAGTTGGTTACAATGTTTACAAGAGATTTGATAGTGGTGCATTTGAACGAGTAGCCCAGCCGACAAGCCTGAGCTATAGCGAAACCTTGACAGTGATGGGTAACTACCAATATTATGTAGCAGTTCGTTATCCCAATGCCGAAGGTGCTTCCAGTGACACTCTGTCATTTGCATATCCCTACACCGGAATTGATGATTCGGATCTGGTCCCCGGACTTGTAACCAAGCTGCGGGCGAACTTCCCCAATCCATTCAATCCTACTACCACAATCAGATATGACATGGCAAAGTCCGGTGCGGTCAGCATCAAAATATTCAATATCAAGGGCCAATTGGTAAAAACACTCTATTCTGGTGTTCAAGCCGGTGGAACTCATAGTATTACTTGGGATGGCAAGGACAACGGCAAACGCGATGTCTCCTCCGGAGTGTACTTCCTTCGTATGGATACCAATGGCTATGCCAGTACCCGCAAAATGTTACTGATGAAATAACATAAGACCGGTCTTGTATCAGCTGCCCTGGTAGCTGTAACAAAGACCTCTTCATAAGAATAAGCCCTCACCATTAGGTGGGGGCTTATTCGTATCCACGGTTTTTTTTCATGAAGGACTGGGTTGGAGTTCCACTGGCTTATTTTCCCCTCGCTCATATTGGGAGAGGGGCTGCATTGTGTGCAGCTCCCGTTTACATCCACACCCTTAATCGATTCCGGGGTGATCCCCTCGTGACTCCCTCGTGATTCGCAGGTGGGACGAGGGAATCACGAGGCAAGCTCCCCGCTCATACCATGGATTGCACTATCGGGGAGGGTGCAAAAAAAAAGCCCGTCACACAGGACGGGCAAGGAAATTTATTGAATGAGCTATTACATATTGTAATAGAGTACTATTTCGTGGGGATGTGGTCTGTTGTTGACTGCGTCGTGCTCTGCCAGCTTCATCTTGATATGAGAGGCGATCAGTTCCTCATTGAATACATTGCCGGCCAGCAGGAACTCATGATCGTCCTTGAGGGCTTGCATGGCTTCCGGCAAGCTTCCGGGGATAGACGACAGGGTTGCTTTCTTTTCTTCGGACCAGGCATAGACATTATCGTCATATGGCCCCAAATTGTATTCGGAGGGGTTAATCTGGTTTTTGATGCCATCCAAACCTGCCATCAGCAAAGCGCTCATAGCAAAATAGGGATTACAGGTAGCATCACCGGTGCGGAATTCAAAGCGTTTGGTAGCTTCGGTGGTCGCATACTTGGGGATTCTGATCGCGGCACTGCGGTTTGCAAGGCCGTAGAATAATTTTACAGGTGCTTCAAACCCGGGAAGCAAGCGCTTGAAAGAATTGGTGCTGGGATTTGTAAAAGCGACCAAGGCTTTACCATGTTTCAGGATACCGCCGATAAACCAAATTGCTTCCTCGGATAGATCTGCGTAGCCACCTTTTTTGTAAAATACATTCTTGCCGTTTTTGTGCAACATCATGTGGAAATGCATACCATTTCCGGCTTGATTGTAAATCGGTTTTGGCATGAATGTGGCGGTCAATCCGTTTTCCAATGCAGTGCGGCGAATTACATCTTTCATCGTCATGGCATCATCACAGATTTTGGGGAATTCCAGCAGTTCTGTCTCGATCTCTTGCTGGGAAGATATCCCTACTTCATGATGATGGTAGCGGACTTTGATGCCCATATCTTCCATCATATCGACCATGTCTTGACGGATCTCATAGAAACGATCAAAAGGTGTATCCATGTGGTAGCCTTTGCAGTCTTGTTGTGCTACTCCATCCAGGTCGTCAAAATCTTCAGGAAGGCACTCTTTGCTCTCTGTAGAGGTAAGTGTGTATCCGGATGAATAACGATCGGATGTGCATTCTACAGTATCCAGTAAATGAAACTCCAGTTCCGGAATCCAGAGTGAAGTGTCCGCAATACCGGTGGACAGCAGATATTCATGGGCACGTTTTGCTACGCTACGGGGATCTTTCTTGACTCCGATACGGGTTTCAGCGTCACAGATTGAGCACAATAAACGCAAGGTCGGTGTTTCCAGGAACGGATCCACTATTGCTGTGGAAAGATCCGGCATCAAAGTCATATCTCCTGATTCTACTGACTGCATTCCGGGAATGCTGGATCCATCAAAGGGGACACCATGTTCCAGGACAAATTCAATTCTTCTGGCTGGGAATGTGATGTGATACCACTTTCCATCCAAGCCACAATACTTCAGGTCGATCGCCCGAATCTCTTCCTGGGCGATGAGGTCTAGAAGTTGCTCTTTGTTCATGATTAACTCCATTTATTTTAATAAATTATTTGTAAGTGTGCGTGGGTAGAGTAAAATGCAATTTATCAGCCAATACCCAATAAAGACATAAAGAACTGCACGGGGTAGATGATGATTCTGCCAATCAGGTTCAAGTGCAAGATATTTGAGACAATGATGATGGCAAAAAGCCACATCATGCCTTTGCGCTCTTGTAAAGTCCATTTGTAATAGGCATCATCTGAAAGAAACATGCCTAGCACTTTGGAGCCGTCCAGAGGTGGAAAAGGGATCATATTGAAGAAACCCAATACCAGATTCATAAAGATGACATAAAAACTGATGTACTGGATGTATTGATTTGCACTGAGGTGATAGATCAGCGCAAAGACGACTGCGATCAGGACATTGGATACCGGTCCTGCAATGGCTGTTAAACCGGAATCTCTTTTGAAATTGTTAAAATTGTAGGGGTTAAATGGTACCGGCTTGGCATAGCCATAGATGAATCCCGCCGTGAAATACAACAACGCAGGGAGCAAGACGGTTCCAAACCAGTCTATATGCACCAGTGGATTCAAGCTCAACCTTCCGGCACGTTTGGCGGAATCATCCCCCAAAACGTAGGCAGCATAGGCATGGCTAACCTCATGAATGATGATCGAATAAAACACCAATACGACGATTGACGCATTGAGCCCAAAGCGAATGAGAGTGGCAATATAGTTATCTGTCATAATCTGATTCAATTGCAGGTGTAAACCCAGAGCAAGTTACGGGGCTCAATCCAGTCTCTGCAATTTAAAAAACTTCCTTTTTCCTGCTCTTAATATTGATCCATTAATGACCTCAATATCTGTTTCAATGCTGGAGATTTTGACGTTATCAATAGATACGGCATTTTGCATTACCAGCCGTTTAGCTTCCGAATTGGATGCAACTGCACCGCTTTCAGCAAGGAGTTTGACGATATTTATGGTGGGAGTGTTTACATTAAAGATAGGCATATCGTCCGGTAATTCCTTGTTGGAAAATACCTTTTCAAATGCTTCCTGCGCCTTGAGTGATTCCTCTTCACCATGATAGAGTTTTACTATTTCTCTGCCGAGGCGTTTTTTGAGTATCATGGGGTTGGTGCCGGCAGCCAGATCTTGCTTGATGATTTCAATCTCTTCCGGATCCAGAATCGTAGCATAGTTAAAATAGTTCACAATCAAGGCATCGGGGATGGACATGACTTTCCCGAATTTATCGTTGGGAGTGTCAAAGACGGCTATGTAGTTGTTCATGGATTTACTCATTTTATTGATGCCGTCTGTACCCATCAGGATGGGGGAGAGCACAGCCACTTGCTGTTCCTGCCCAAAATATCTTTGCATGTCGCGCCCTGCCAGGATGTTGAACTTCTGCTCGGTGGCACCCAGTTCCACGTCTGAATTGATGGCTACAGAATCATAGCCCTGGAGTATGGGGTACATAATCTCGTGCATGCCCAGAGGTAAGCCCTGTTCATAGCGATTGCGAAAAGTGTCGTGGGCAAGGAATTGAGCGAGCGTAAACTTGCCCATCAGCTTGATCACGTCTCCCATACCCATAGAGCCAAACCACTCCGTCTGATAGCGGATCTCGGTCTTGGCAGGATCCAGCACAGTAAAGAGCTGTTCCATATACTTCTCACTATTGATCAAAATCTGTTCCTTGGTCAAAGGTGGTCTGGAATCATCACGGCCGGTAGGGTCACCAATCTGGGCGGTAAAATCTCCGATGATGATGACGCCGGTATGTCCCATGTCCTGAAACTCGCGCATCTTACGGATCGGTACCAGGTGTCCGATGTGGACATCGTATCCGGTGGGGTCGATCCCGTACTTGATACGAAGGGGGATTCCTGTTTTCTGGGACTTCTCTAGTTTATCTATCAGCTCGTTGGTTGGGATGATTTCCTCAACGCCTTTTTTAATCTGTTTCATCTCTTTTTCAAATCGCATTATTCTATCCATTACTAATATTCTATATAGAGGGCAAGGCTAAACCTATGCTACTTTTGTCAAGGGAATCCGTTTACTCTCCAAGTCCTATAACTCATTGTTAAACGTTGGTCGATAAAATCATTGACAAAATAATGTAATTAACAGCACATAGAAAACATGTAAATATACTAGAAGGTGGATATTATGACTAAGAAACTCGTTGTCATGTTTCTTTTGGTGTTAATCGTGTTTTCCCTCTATGCGGAGCAAGGGAAATACGATCGGAAATCTGTGAGCTCAGTTCATTCTGTATGGGTCCAGAAAAAAGGGAATCAAACATCTGATTTTGATTATGAATTCTTTAATAGGATGATCAAGCTCTATATTGAGATCCCTCGCTTTGACTACAATGAACTGCCAAAGTCTGTTGTTAGGAACTTTGTCGATCAAGCCAATAACCTGCAAGATATCAATGCAGTAAACATTGGTGAAGTGTTGGAACGTACTGTAGTACCGGAAATCAAACGATTGTTGTCCGATCCTGATCTTCAAAGAATGCGGGCAACCGATTTCCAAGATGAATCTGCTCGTGTGCAATTTGCCCAGATCAAAGCCAAGGAATATGGCCTCACCGAAGAGCAGATCATGCAGCTGATGACCTCGGCATACATCTACTTGCCGTATATCACCAAGTTTACCAAGGAATTCAAAGATAATACCTATAACTACGAAATCAAAGGTGGTATCTTGTGGTACAATGTACGGATTCAACCTGATGGTAGCGTCGAGCTCAATCGCAGGCAAGCCTCGACCGCAATGGGAATGGGATCTGCCAGTACCGAGAAAGCTAAGGCCGCAGCATACTCGAAATTTGTCTTGGGCAATGAAGTAATCAGAACAACTCCGGACGAATATGCAAAGTATGATGCTATCCAGGCCTGGGTAAAAAACTTGGGCGTCAAAATGAAGGAAATGCCGGAGTTTTCTCTAAGTGCACAAGTTGTAGAGGTTTTACCGGGTAAGGTGTTTAGTGTCGAATTGGGGCACCGTGAAGGCATCCACCTGGATGATGGTTATTATATTGTAGATCTGTTTGAAAACACCAAGGGAGAGCTCCAGAAAAAGAAACGGGGTTACGCTAGGATCATTCATACCGCAGATAACAGAACCGTAGAGAAACGTAATGAGAGATCTCGTGCAAAAGCCTTTTATGGAAAGGGCATAACTCAAGGTGCAATTCTATTGGAAAATCCACGCTTGGGTATAGATTTTTCCTTGAATATGGGTACACAAAGCGGAATGAAAATACCCGCTTCATCCTCGGCAGGTATGCTGTCAGATGATGCTACTTCCCAAGTTGGAGTTTTACTTGATGCAGGCTATAACATTGCTCCTATTGTCGGAGTTAGCCAGTTGTTCTATGATCTTGAGTTTGGTATGGGATTTGTCGATGCTCAGTTTAATCCAGCATTTGATTCTGACGATACCCCTCCATCAGTGTTTACAATAGCCCTATATACGGGTTTTACTAAAAAATACTGGTATGGGCGAAGTGCTTTTGCCCCTTCATGCAAGATTGGTATAGATGCAGTATCAATAAACGCAAGTACTGGATTTACTCCTAATGATTATTCCCTTTTTGCAAGTGCTTATGGCGTGAAATTTGGCTTTGATTATCTATATATGCTAAATCCTAACTTTCTACTGAATGTGGGGGTAGATATCAAAGCTGGTGCTGCTCCCGGTTCAGCAACCTTAACAATTAATGATGTAGATACATCCGTAAGCGGTGCTGAAGATATCAGACTGGGTGGCGTCATGTTAAGAGTTGGGGCCAATTACTCGCTCAGACAGCTTCCCTTCAATCTCTTTGGTTTCCTGGATCCATTGAAGAAATACTAATCTTAACATTATAAGGTACATAACAAATGGCGAGGTCACAAAACCTCGCCATTTTATATTGGGACACGAATTTAGCTTATTTAACCATTACGCGGATAGCTTCCAAGGGAGCCCATTCATTGGATGAGACATAGACTCTGCCGTTCAATAGTTCCTTTGCATCGGTTACGCGTACCATTTCCCACTGTTGGGTTTTAGCCTGTTTCTCGTTCTCGGGGGCTTTATTGGTGTGAAAAACAAATACTAAGTCGTTTTGCTTGATGTTATTGATCTCTGCCGGTATAGTTTTGTAATAGTATTCGGCAGCGAGGTTAACTTGCTTTTCATGATCCATGATCTGAGCACGTACATTGAAGCCGCTTCCCGATTCGGACAAGAATTTACCGACTCTAGCCCACAATTTATAGGTCCTGACAGTAAATTCCTCGGAAGTATAGAGCCTGTCTTCGGATGTAAACCAGTGCTTATCTTTGGTCTTTACCTCTGGTTCAGTCGAAGTGGGGACCTCTTTCACGATCTGTGGTGTAGGCTCGGCCTTTTCCTGCTTTTGTGGAACGCGTGCCAAAGCCGCAGCGATTTTATCCGCCGCACTATTCAGCATCTGAGCAAGTTCCCGATTGTTGATAGAGATATTGTCATAAGCTCTGCTAATGGCATCTTTTTGGTTTGTTTCGCTCATGCCCTGACCGTTCCCGGAGATAGTACCCAATATTTCTTTGGTTTGTTCTACTCCAAATTCCAGGTCAACCCGGACCTTAGCCAAATGCTTGGGCTTTCCGATACCTTCTACTATTTTGGATTCAACCATATACACGGTTCCTTTCATAATAAGTGGTGATACCGTGGAGACGTTGACATTGTTACTTACCATCGATTTGGCAATACTGCTTTCAACCTTGCTGAGCCGGTTTCCCTTTTCATCCTTGATCAATAGCTGGCATGTAATAGCTTCAGTTTCGGATGTTGTGAAAAAAGCTTCACCAACGGATTGTTCAGCATTCTTCATCATATACGCCGGGAGCATGAAAGCATCGGAGCGGATGATGACTTTTCCCCGGGTACCACTTTGGGGAATGGCTATTACATTTGTCCGGAACATACCCATATTGTCAGTTTGTCCCTTTTCAATGAGAGTGTTATCTCCATAACTGATCTTTACCGGGAAGCCAGTCATCGGAATGCGATCCCCGCTTTTTGCACGGTAAATCACTTTGAACACCACTGGTTCAGGGAGCTGAGATCCATTTTTGGCAGTTTGTTTATCACCGGACACGGTTTCAAACATGATTGCTGTCAAGATGCTCCGAATTCCGGATTCCAAAGATGAGATAGTGAGATCTCCGTTAATGGGATATGGATTAGGAGCGAAATTGTCGTAAAAGGCTTTCTTTGCGTAGAACTCCGGCAAGATTGCTTGAGCCTCAGTCAGGCTTTTGATAGCAGTAATGACTTTTCCCTGTGTGGAAAACGCCATTCCATCATCATAAAGCCCCTCGGCACTGCTATAGAGCTTGTCCAGTTCACCACGCAGGGAATTGAGCATCAGAGTTTTGTTCAGAGTGACCATCACCCAATACGTTTGTTTCTCTTGATCCTGTCTGGCAACTGTCAAGCCTTTCATCATCTGATCCACTGTCAGTTTGTTTGATTTTTGGATCGATTCCGAATAGTATTCTTTGCCTTGGGTCTCGATGCTGGAGGAATTTAGCTCTAATACCGATTCCACCTTGACGCTAATCTGCTGTGCCAAAACCACTTGAGCATTGGACAAGGCTTCTTGATAAGATCCTCCGGAGCCGATGCCGATGATATATTCTTCATAATCCAGTACGGAGCGCGGATTACTGACCCACTTCGGGGCAGCAGCGCAGGCACTGATGATCAGGAGTGATATCAGGACTGCTAATATTTTGCGCATACTTTAATCCACCTTGAGCACGATCATTTTGCGGTTAATTGTGATAGTTTTCAGTTTGG
Organism: Candidatus Cloacimonetes bacterium HGW-Cloacimonetes-1; assembly: GCA_002841975.1. Classification (GTDB taxonomy): domain Bacteria; phylum Cloacimonadota; class Cloacimonadia; order Cloacimonadales; family Cloacimonadaceae; genus PHBQ01. Next base: position 4,787 of record PHBQ01000032.1, on the reverse strand, counting down.
CACCATAAGCAGATGAATCAAAACTCTTTTTCAGATCTCTAAATAGTGCTCTGGAGCTACTATAACGCTCGGGGTTGACCCATACGAGATAATCAATAGTCTGTTTGGTGGCGATATTTTCCTTTGATTTCTTTGAAATGTTGTTGACAGCGTCCATGAAAACATCTTGAATTTCGTAGGCATCATCTTCGGAATAGGATGGGTTGATACTGATCAAGAGTTTGTATTGTACACCCCTGGTCATATCTTCGCGCCAATAGGCATCAATTCTGCCAAGTACGGCATCAATAGCACCGTTCATAGCCTCTTCGATAGACATCAGGCTTTCACCTTGGCGACCTTGACTATATCCGGTTTCTGCACCCAAGAGTCTTCCTGTCGTAGTCTCAAAGGCACGAACGACCATCGAAAAGCGTTTTGTGTTATAGCCGCTATTTTCGTAAGCACCGGAGTATGTGATATATACATCACTACCGATAGACAGTGCCAGCTTGTAGGCAATGTCTTCCTGGCGATCTCCCAGCATCAATTGGGCATCATTCAGAGTGTTTAGTTGCTCCATTTGCTGAGGTACCAATACTTCATATTGCTTGGCTGTTAAGTGGCTTTCCACGACTGTTGCAGCATGTTTTGCTATGGGATCATTGCGTAGTACATCAATCGGATTTGAACCTTTGGGAACGTCCGGGATTACCATGAGCTGTGGCCGTCCCAAAAGGTCGGACATCTCGGCACGGCTGGAAATGATACCAGCGTTTTCCAAATCCCGCAGGATAAATTCTTTATTCACTTTGAAACGCTTTGTAATCTTGATACCGCTGCCACTGTCCAGCAAGACCTTTTGGATAAATTTACTATCTTCATAGGTGACATAGCGATTTACGTTACTCATGTCGTAAAATTGACCAACCTTGGGTTCCAGCTTATCTTTGTCTGCCTGGGACCGCATAATAGGATCGGTACCACCATACAACACAAAGTAAATTGCAGTTTGTTTGGCATCTTCAACTGCTCTGGCAACACCATTTCTTTCCACATCTTTCTGTCTATCTTTGGATTTCTTTTCGGAAGAATTGTAAATCCCGGTTGCTTCAATGAGTACCTCTGCAGAGGATATTGTTTCCACCAGAGTGGCTTGTTTAGAAACAGGATGCTGTGCAAAGCATGCAACTACAAAGAGAGTAAACAGGATGAGTGTAAGCGACTTCGAAAATTGAAGTTTTAATCTTAACATGAGTGTCTCCTTCAGAGTTAGTTATATCAATAGGCTATATCTAACTAATTCTGTGAATAATGTCAAGAACTTTTTGGGCACTTGGTGGAGCGGGCTATCATAGATCAAACTCAGGTACCGGTCTCGAGCTCCCCACGCGATTCCCGGGTCGCCACGAGGGAAGCACGAGGGGATCACCTCGGATTGAAGTAGGAGCCAATGGAGATTCGCTGTATCGGCTTGAATGGAGCAAAGGAATCTGAAACAAAAAACGAGAGCATCCGCTGGTGGCGGATGCTCTCTATATGATAGGGGTTTATTAGTTTACTATTTTGCTAGCAGAGTCTTGCCAACTTTGTTGTAATTGGGAGTGATCAGGTGATAGAAATATACACCAGAACTCAAGGTTTTGCCATTGCTGTCATTACCTTTCCACACTATACGATGTTCACCGGCGTTCATTCTGTCGTTTACCAAGGTATTCACCAATTGACCTTTGACGTTGTAAACCAGCAATTTGACCGGCATCTTCTCTTTGAGGGAGAAAACAATCTGGGTCTCAGGGTTGAAGGGATTGGGGTAGTTACCAAGTAACTTGGTAGCAAATGTCCCGGTAAGATCTTCATTACTCACAGCGTGGACAACGTTTGAGAATGCTGCTTCGGAAGCTCCACTTTGGTAAACTGCTACAACAGCCCATACAAAGTATCCGGTACTCAGACTACCATGGATGGCATCGTTTACACTGCTCGCATTGATGTTTGAAGCAACACTGATCCAGCTATTGGGAGTAGTCTGTTCACCATCGATGAGGAAGTAAACATCATAGCCTGTGAGTGTGGGTCCGCCGGGAGCAGCAGTCCAGTTTATGGTGGCAATATCAGTACTCGTATTCATCATAGCAATGACATTGGTTACAGGATACTTGATGGCAATACTGAGCTCTACCATTGCAGTATTTGCTGATTCTGTGGCACCATAGAGAGCAGTTACCCGATACTGATAATTGGCATTTGGCAAATTGTTGTCTGTGTAATTTGTAGTGCTCAACTGCGCTATAATTTCAGCATTGCGATATATGCGATATCCGGAGAATCCACTGAGATCCTGTGGAGCATTCCAATACAGAGTCACATTATTGCCGGCAACCATGTAGTTCAGGTTTTGGGGAGGGTAAGGCAATTGCACTTGGGCAACCAATAGATTTGTGAGAGCGGATTCTCCACCGATGTACTGAGCGGAGATCTGATAACCATAGGATCCATTTGCCAGGTTTACATTTGTATAATTGAGATCTGTGGTCGTAGTTACCAGATTGTTGTTCCTATAGACTTTATAGTGCTGGAAGAATCCTGCATCCTGGACGGCATTCCAAGTGAGGTTTGCTGTATTGCCTGTGACCACGATGTTTGCATTGGTAGGCGGATACAGTGTTTCCAAGTGAATGATTCCGGCATCATTGGCAGCAGATTCCATCGCACCATAGAGGGCTGATACTTTGTAATGATAATCACCATTGAGAAGTCCATTATCGGAGTAACTCAAAGCTGTAGTTTCCAGCAACAGAGCATCGTTTTTATAGAGACGATAACCGGTCAGATTAGCTGGGAACAACGGTGGTGTCCATTGGATTATGACATTGTGATTTGTGGCCGTGGCGACAGCCGTTTGAGGAGAATAGGCACTGACGACATTGATTGTGGCACTATTTGATGGACTTGATGCACCAAAGCTATAGACTGCAACCACATAATATGTCTGTGGTCCGTTTGGCAGATTTACATCCATATAAGTTGTGGTGTTGACATCGACGATATGAGTTCCATTTCTCCAAATCTGATAAGCTATGAAACCTCCCAGATCTGCTGATGCGGTCCAACCGAGGTAAACATTTGTATCGGTGGAGGTACCTGTGAGATTGGATGGAGCATAAGCAACCCGAATATTTGCTACGCGGGTTGAAGAAGGTGCAGATTCACCCGTCAAATAGACTGTAGTAACATAGTATTGATAAGTCCCATTGGCGAGGTCTGCGTCCACGAAGCTCAAACCGCTTGTCTGTGCGTAGTTTGTGCCATTACGGTAGACATTGTAACCCACAAATTGATCGAGATTTACAGGAGCATTCCAGCTCAGTGTTACTTCATTTTGAACTACTGCAATCTGAACGTTGGTGGGACTAAATGTTTGATTGATCACCACTGTCTGTACTGTACTCGCTGCAGAGATCAAGGTTTGGTAAACGGCAACTACGCTATAGTGGTAAGTGCCATTTGGTAGATCCATGTCCATGTAGCTAGGAGTCAGAACATCCGAGAGATAGGCTAATTCAAGCCCATTTCGGTAAACAATAAATGCGGTTTCATTGTTATTTGGGGCAGTCCAGGACATGCTGACATCATTGTCATTTTGTACAGTTGCCACAAAATTCGTGGGAGGAGCGGCAATCATGATGTTTGCCGTAACGGTATTTGAAGCCGATGACAAGCCTTCTGCATATAGTGCTTTTACATAGTAGTTGTAGCTGCCATTGGGTAGATTGGGATCATAGAACGTATTTGCGACAGGGGAGGCAAGCTCCACATTGTTACGATAGACTTTGTACGACAATACGTTGCCCACGGGGGCTGTCCAATCCAGAGTTACAAATCTATCATTCACAATAAATACTGATAGAGCCGTGGGAGGATTGAGATCCGGCATTACATAAACTACAGCTTCCACAGTGTTTGAAGCTATCGATAATCCGGCATCGTAAACTGCAACTAACCAATAATTGTATGTTCCGTTTGCCAAGCCATAATCTGTCCAAGATGTAGCAGAGGCAACATTCAGAACCTGATAAAGGCTGTTATTACGATAGATGAAATATCCCTGGAAAGCTCTGGTGGTACCTACCGGTGGGAGGTTCCAATGCAAGGTTACGGCATCTTCCAAAACACTGGATGAAAGTAGTGCTACACCATAGGGAATGTCAATTTCGATACTAACGGGTGAGCTATCAACAGATTCACCTGAAGTATAGCGTGATCTGATCGTGTATTGATACATGCCATTGTTCAGATTCATGTCATCATATACGAGGCCATCCACTTGGGCAATCTCTACGCCATTGCGGTAGACATTGTAGCCTAACAAGCTGCGTGAAGTATTGGGTGCTGCCACCCAGCTGAGGCTGACGTCGTCACCGATGACACCAACAGTTAATCCTGATGGTGGATACAATACTTCGACCGTAGCGGAGACAGTGTTTGAAGGAGTCGAGACTCCGGCACTATAAACAGCTACGATATAATACTGATAGACACTGTTACTGAGGCCGCTATCCAAGTATGCTGTGCCACTGACTTGGCTGAGTTCCGTTCCGTTACGATAGACTTTGTAGCCGATGAAAGATCTCAGGCCACCCGATGTTGCTGCTGCTGTCCAGTTCAGCTGAACATTATCAGCATTGACATTATAGGTTAGCAGTGTAGCGGGGTAGAGGACTTCTACCAAAACACCGGCTACGGCGGTTAAGGTAGATTCTCCTGAACTGTAGAGAGCAGATACCTGGTAATTGTAGCTGCCGTTT
>PHBQ01000031.1 GCA_002841975.1 Candidatus Cloacimonetes bacterium HGW-Cloacimonetes-1 | reverse complement strand
GGGGTCATGGCAGTGGTTACCATGTTCTCTTCTGTCTATGCGCTCAAAGCATTGATCAAGAAAAACATGGAGGGAATGGGCTGGAACAATTCCATCATTATCACACCCGGCGGCATGGAATCCAAACAAAACCTCCGCCATCAACTCTTTCGCAGGAATCAACAAAGTGGGCAAACCTTGGATTACTCCGATTATGAAGCTCTCAAAGCACAGACGGATCATAAAAGCATCTATGGCATGATCGAGAGTTCCTCCATCTATCGTTTGGGTAACAAAGATATCCAAGTCCGACTCCGTGCAACCGACGAAGCCTTTTTCGAGAACAAGAGTTACAAGCTCTTAAGCGGACGCTACTTTAACAATTATGAGAGCCAAAACCGACTTCCCGTTGCCGTCTTGGGCTATTACTTTGCCGAAGAGCAGTTTGGCACCAAGGATCCCATCGGGCAAGCCATCACTCTGGGCAAACAGCGCTATAGAGTTGTGGGCGTGCTAAATAAGGACGAATTGAATAGCGGTAATGGCATGAACTTTAACAATTGGGAACGCATGAATGACCTCAAGGCCGTCTATATCCCCCTCACCTATGGTGCTCAGTACCTCAGCCCCAACAAAGGTATTCACTATATCTACATACAATCCAATTCCGAGCATGATTTTGCCGCCCTCAAAACACGCACCCGGCAGATTCTGCTCTCACGTCACAACATGTTTCCCGTCTTCAGTTTCATGGATGTGGGGGATTTCCTGCTGCAGATAAACAAAGAAATAGATAGCACCATGAAGAAATGGAATATCACGCTTTCGGCTATTGCATCCATTTCACTGATTGTAGGCGGAATCGGACTCTTTAGCACATTATTGATATCGATTCAAGAACGGATGACGGAGATAGGTATTCGTAAAAGCCTGGGTGCCAGAGACGGAGATATCTTCCTCTATTTCATCTTTGAAGCGCTTACTTTGGCGTTTACCGGCGCTATGCTGGGTATCTTTGTCTCGTGGCTTGCTATCTTGGGGATGGAAAAGGCAATAAAGATTCCACTCTACTTGCCCATCCAGGGGGTCGCCCTGGGTACAGGCTTCTCGCTCTTGATTGGATTCCTCTCGGGACTTTATCCTGCCCTCAAAGCAGCCAATATCGACCCTATCAAAGCGATCTATTACTTCGAATAGCGAGTAATCTCAGGGTCATTCAAAGTCACCGCATACTGCCGGTCCACGTGTAGCACATTTTGCTGATCTCCATAGGTATAGATATTCCCATCTTCCATTATTAAATTCACCTGATAATAGAAATTCCGGGTAGGAGTTGCGTAATCAACGCGCTTGAATTGGCTGGTACCGCTGTTTATATTGGCCAAAGTGGCGACTCTCATGGAACTGGTGAAGTTGTTCTGATATATATCGGCTCGCAGTATATTCACACTGCTGTTGTTGATCACTTTGATGCTGGCACGGTTGGGATGAATATAGGCACTCAGAGTTTGGCCTGCTTTGACGGTGACATAGGTAGTGTCTGTATATGCATCTTCTACATCGTCCCAGATATTGTAAGTTTCACCGACCATATTGAAAAGGACTGTCTTCTTGACCTCGCCGGTGAGGATACTCTGGGTCTGCGTATCGATATTAAACTCATATTGCTCGGCAGCCGGAATAGTGACACTCTCTCCATTCATCATCCCCACATACAAGGGATAGGATGAATTGTTGTAAACCCGAAACTTTGCCCCGGACTCACAGCCCGATAAACTGAGCACCATTAGGATGATGGCGACTATATAAAAGCTATTCTTTTTCATGATTACTCCTGTAAGTGATTTCACTGTTTTGGTTAACAAGCGTTTAGCATGATTGAAGATCATACCTCTGTCAAGACTTATCTCAGATCTTCGCAGCAAGCCGGATCCCCAATGTCCAATTGACCCCGGGCTGTGGCACATACTGATAGATCTGATAGCGTCGGTTGAGCACGTTATAAACATCAAAATACTGTACCAGTTTGAGCTTGGAACGCTCAAAACTGTAGGATATTCCAGCATCTGTCAATGCAAATTCCGGGAGCGGTGCGATCAAATTATCCGGCGTGACCCATTGCTTACCCGTATAGGAATAGCGTAGCCACAGCCCGGCATTACGAGCGGTAAAATCTCCCCGCACAGCCCACTTCAACTGCGGAGTGTACATCAGGTTTGGAGAAGCTGCTGCACTACTGACATCTTTGGCAGAGGTCAGAACTGCCGTAGATGCAATTTTGACCCAGCTTTGAGGCTGAAGATCCAGTTCTATTTCCAAGTTTTGGATATCGGCTTTACCAACGTTGAACGGCTTCCAATTGGTACCAAATAAATAGACCTGGCGCCACTGAATCAAATCCCGGATGCTATTATGGTGAAGGGCGAGTTTGAAACGCTGTCTGCCATAGAGCAATTCTGTCCACAGCTGTTGACCCTGAGCTTTTTCCGGCAAGAGATCGGGATTGCCCACTGCCTGTGCGTCACCCTTCCAATAGAGATCGTAAAAAGAAGGTAGGGAAAAGGATGTACCCCAGGTTGCACCGGCATTCACATCGATCAATCCGGAGTACTTTACCGCATACTCTGCCCGCCAAGTGTAGAACTGATCTCCAAAAGCCCGGTCATTACGCAGGGCTCCCGAGCATTGATGAGCAAACGCATCAAATTCCCAATTTGCCCCCAGCTTGGCAGCCAGACCTTGTTGATCTATGGTTTTAGAGATCGATGCAAGGGGGTGCAGAAGGTTGCGATTTTCGTATGAGGTGCGGAGATAATCCTGAGCTAGATTGATTTCCCAGATACTCTTTGTGGCAGAGAGAGTATTGCGTATTCCGCCAGTATCCATACCTTGGCGATATTGGGATTGAAAGACCGGGAGTTCAGCCCGGGTATTGTCATAAAACGTGTTATCCCGATTGAGCCATGCTATCGTCTTCCACCGCAGCCGGTCTCCCCCCCAGCCCAGTTGGAGATTGTTGCGGAGTGACATTCCGCTCAAAAAGGCATGTTGATAGATCTGGAGGAAATTTACCGGACCCGGCAGTTCACGCCGAAATTGATCGTAATCTGTATTATAACTAAGCTGCACTTCTCTGATTTTGGTACTCATTCCCGCTGAAAAGGCGATCTGTTCCTTGGCATTATTCGTGCGTTTCAGCGAACTATCGGCATTAGCAGTCCACCACTGAGGCATAGTATATTTGAAGTCATTTGCCGTCGAGTAATTGGCGAGATTGATCACATAGTGAAAGTCCGATCCCGCATTTTCCATGCTTAGCGAGCGTTTGTGATAGCCAAAGGAGCCATATTCGGATACATAGCCAAAGGCATTTTGCCCGGTCTGAGCAGACTTTTTGCTATGCAGATGAACGATGCCACCGATCGCAGATGCGCCACCATAGACCGAAGCATTGTTTTTGATAATCTCGATTTTATCTATGCTCTCCGGATTGATCCGAGAGAGATCAAATGCTTCTCCCTGGGGATTGAGCGGTACGCCATCCAGCAAGATCAAGGTGTGACGGCTTAAGTTTCCCAACAGTGCGATCGTTTGTTGCTCGCCTTTGAGGGGAATATCGTTACTAAACACTCCTGAAACACTGCTCAGCATCTCTGTAGTGGAGGAATAGCTACGTTCAGGATTGATCCGCAGGGTGTGCATGTCTGCGGAAGCAGAGAAATCTGTGCTGTATTTTTCGATCACGGTAATCGGGGCAAGCTCAATCGGAGAGATATTCAGAATAATTGTCCCGGGGATTTTACGAGCCGCAAAGCCTTGTTTTGAGTATCCCAATTTGGAGACAAACACCGAATCTTCAGAAGTGGTAAAATTAAATCTCCCATCGGAGCTACTTCTGGTCATGTGATATTGGTCGTTGATCACTGCGTCGTTCAGCGGTTTCCCTTCAGGATCGGTCACAATTCCCTTGATATTGATCGCAGGTAAGGCTACTGCTATGCTGAAGAGCAGCCACATAACTGCCAAATGTCTGAAAGGTCTCCCAGAGTAGTGCATGCGATCTTGCTTGGCTCTAAACACCGGGATAGATCATATTGCGGCGCTGGGTTTGAGGATTGATCATGGTCTGTAGTTCGATCTCAAACAAGCGCATCAGCATATCTTCCGTCATCATCTCATCGGGAGTACCGGAGCCGAGAATAGCACCGGACTTGATAAATATCATGTTTTCTGCGTAGTTAGCTGCCAAATTGAGGTTGTGGGATATGAGCAGGATAGACTTTTGACGCTCGAAGTGGATCTCTCGCAAGAGCTGCATAATCTCGATCTGGTGATTGATATCCAGTTGGGAGAGGGTCTCGTCCAAAAAGATGTAATCGGTCTCCTGCACCAAAGCCCTGGCTATCAATACCCTTTGCTTTTCTCCCCCGCTCAGTTGCGAAAAATACCGCTCGCGCAGCTCATAAAGCCCGAGCTGGCTTAGGACCCTGTCCACGCTGGCACGATCCTCATCACCATAGCTTTGCATTACTTGCAAGATGGGAAAGCGCCCCATCAGCACGATGTCGCGCACCGAATAATCGAACTGAAATATTGTTTCCTGAGGTACGTAGGCAATGATCTTGGCGAGCTCACGCCTGGCATATTGCTGCAAATCTTTGCCTTCTATTTCGATCGATCCGCATTTCAATGTAATAAATCCCATAATCGCATACAGAAGTGTTGATTTCCCGGCTCCATTGGGACCAATGATGACGGAAAAGTCCGATCTTCTGAGATCCATGGAAAGTCCGGTTATCACTTCTTTTTGGTCGTAGCCACAGCTGATGTCTGCGATTTTGATCATGCGGATTACACTTCCTTTGCTGACTATATAGTAACAGAGCCAAAATAGGCGTACTCCTAAATTTGTCAATCCCAGATGATGGCGAGGTGCTTCCCTCGTGATCCCCTTGTCCTACGAGGGAGTCACAAGGGGTTTTCGAGAGAATTACCAGCGATTAAAGCAGGAATTTGTGGTGAAATACCTGTTCCAAAGCAAGTCGCTATCATCATTAACTAGGGAACCCTCACGACTTCAATGATAATATTGTTCATGTAAATCAACTATCTTGTAGGTGTCGTTTTAACTATTTTTTTAGCGGTCAAAAAGACTACAATTCAATGCTATAAACGATGTTCATCCATTTCCCGTAAGTGAATTTATAACAGTTATTTGAAACGCTCAATTTACAGCTTGGGAAATTGTAAAACTTTGCATTATTGTACTTGACACTAATTTTGACTTTCTTGATTGTGAGCCCTTCACAAATTGCCGTGGATCATAAATTGGTAAAAGTCAACATTTAACTTGAGGTAGTCCTACAATCATATATTGAAAACAAGAACATATAGAGGGGTTTATATGTCTTTATACGAGCATACCAGACATTTGGTTTTTTGTGGTATTTTGTGTACTGCTCTCGATGATGAAAACCGCCCCGGATATACATTGGTTAACTATTTTTATATACCATACGTGTTATGTTATCAAGTCTTTTATTCTACTAATGGTGTATCAACCAGTTCTTCTTTCCTGCACTCTAAGCTTAATAATCATCGCACATTATTACTATATAGAGTGCTCAAAGATGACCTGTTGTTTACCCTTTTTAGCCTGACGTCAAAATCAAACCGGTTAATCCTCAATCCTCATCGCTTAAGCTTCTGCGGGGCATATATTAGATAGAACAATCCGGTATTCTTGCAGAAATGGGGAGGGATTTTTGACCTTCAACAGCCTCCACTTTACAAAACACTATAAGGAAGTCATTATGAAACGACTTTGTGTTTTATTACTGGTACTGCTATTTGCAGTAACCTCTATTTATGGATCTGCAGTCAATTCAAAGACCGCAGAACTGGTAGCCGGGAATTTCGCGCTCGAACGCGTAGGCGCATCTTACACGGTATCAACTTCAAAACTCATGGAATCCTCCAATCAGGATTCATACATCTATGTAGTCAGTTTAAATCCATCTGGCTTTGTTTTGGTAGCAGCTGATGATGCTGCATTGCCAATTATTGGCTACAGCACAAACAACAACTGGAAAGAAAACGACATTCCGGAACAGATGCAATATATGCTGAACGGCTGGAATGATCAAATGCGTGCCATAGTTACGCAGCGAATGACCGCAAACACCGAGATCACGACCGCGTGGAACAGATACAATGTATCAGCGTCCAGATTTACTCCCAACCGTGATTTCCGTGACGTCAGCCCACTGATTAGCTCCCTCTGGGGACAAGGCACATATTACAACGCACTGTGTCCTGCGGGAACACCCGTGGGTTGCGTTGCCACTGCCATGGCTCAAATTATGAGATTCTGGAGATTCCCCACTATCGGGCAGGGCAGCCACACCGATCCTAATGGTGGTTATACCGCGAATTTTGGGGCTACCACCTACAACTGGGCAGCAATGCCAAACACTGTGAGCAGTGCCAATGCATCCGTTGCTACCATTGGCTACCATGCCGGTATAGCCGTCGATATGCGTTATGCAGCCAGTGGATCCGGTGCCTATAGTGAAGCTGTACCGGGTGCATTGATCAGCTATTTCCGCTATAGCAACACAGCTCAGCTTTATAACAGATCAAGCTATTCCACTTCCAACTGGGATACCATGATGCGTGGTGAACTGGACCTCGGTCGCCCCATCTATTATTCCGGCTCTGGCAATGTCGGTGGCCATGCCTTTATTTTGGATGGCTATCAAGGCACAAACTCCTTCCACTTGAACTGGGGTTGGAACGGCTCTTATAATGGCTATTACACCCTCGCAGCATTAAATCCCGGAGGAGACACCTTCAATAACGGCCAACAAGCTGTTATGGGAATTAAACCAAGCTCTGCTACTTTCGCAATGTCCGAAGGGTTCGAAGGTACTACCTTCCCACCTACCGGTTGGTCTCTGCCGGTTGCAGGGTTTGCAAGGTCGAACACTAACTTTATCACGGGTGCATACTCTGCCCGATATAATCTAAATGGTTCCGGTTCAGCTGCCAGTGGTAAGCGAATTTGCACTCCCAAAATTACCATTAACGCCTCTTCACCCGCTCTCACATTCAAAGCAAGAGCAGGAACTACGCTGCGTGGTGAAGTATTTAAAGTGGGTTATTCTACCAGTACTGCCGGTCCGTGGACGTATTTGGCAGATGCTACGCTCTCGACCAGTGTTCAGTCATTTAGCCGTACGGTTTCAGGGCTGACACCCGGTGATTATTACTTCGTCTTCGAGACCTACTCTGCTACTTCTGCGACGAACTCCAAGACCTGGATTATAGATGATGTGGCGGGACCTACTCTGTGGGTCGATCCCAATCCGATCGCTTCGATCAATCTGACATCCTGGGCTGCCGGATCCCTGGCACCCGGTGATGCCTCTTACTCCGGTGATTTGTTCCAGTTATCCAATACCGGCCAAGGAACATTGACTGTGAATAGCATTACCAACCTCTCCGCAACCGAATTCAAATCGAATTTCCCTGCTTCAGGAGTGTCCTTGGTAAATGGTCAGATCCTGGAATTCGGCTTCACTTATGAACCCTTGAACTATGGTGCAGACAACCAATCTTTCGTAATTTCCACAAATGCAGGTAACATCACGATTACCCTTACAGGATCTGCATTAAGCTCCAAATTCAAAGATGGTTTTGAAAACTACACCGATTTTACACTTAACTTCCCTCCATGGACAACCTATGATGGAGATGGACAAGTATCAGGCGGTATAGGTAGCGTTACCTACCTCAATAGTGGTTACACAGGTGCGTGGCAGATATTCAATCCCTCCACTACAACTCCTGCCACCGGTGCTGCTGCAGCACATCTTGGCTCCAAGTATGCCATGTCTATGTATAACAGCAGTGCTGTGGCAAACAATGACTGGATGATCACACCTGTATTGTCTTTAACAAGTTCCCCGACTTTGAGTTTCTATGCAATGTCATACAGCTCATCATACTTAGAAACATTCAAAGTGTACTATTCTACTACCAACAATACAGCTCCCGGCAGCTTTACTCTGCTGACGACTGTTACTTCCGTTCCCAATGCTTGGACGTATTATACTTACAGTTTACCGGCTTGTGCAAACCAAAACACGGTATATATAGCTATAGTAAACGCCTCAACGGACAAATTTATGTTGTTTGTTGACGATGTTACTGTCAGTGATTCTACAGTTCCTGCAGCACCTACTTTCGGTAATGTAAGCGGATATGTTTATCGTTATGGAACCACCACTCCGATCGTAAATGCCATGGTTACAGCAGGCACAAAGGTCGCCTATACGGGTGTCAACGGGTTCTATCAAATAAACAATCTGTTAACAGGAACTCAGACCCTGAATTGCAATGCGACCGGCCAGTTCTACTTCTCCACATCCGTAAGCGGTGTGGCTATCACAAACGGTGGCACCACAACTCAGAACTTCGGCTTGAAATGGGGAGAATTGACTGCTACACCCACCAGTGTAACTGCATCCCTATACCAAGGCGAAGCCGGTTCTGCCACTATTACGCTGCAAAATATCGGTGGAACTGCCTCTACTTCCTATGCAGGTTACATCAGTGCCGCTACCAGAAGCAGCGGTAATAGAAGCTTGACGAATAGTCCCAAGAAACCCAGTCCGGATTATCTTGGTACCAAAATCGCCAAAATAGACGCTCCTGCAGCGGATCGTCAAAATGGTTGGTTTGGCTATGCTACAATCAATGATGCAGATTATTTCACTTCTGCAACTACAGAGCGTGGCAACTATTTCTTAGTGAATGATATAGCTATGATGGATGGGGCTGTAACCCTGTCACAGTTAAGAAGCTATTTCTACAATCCCTCAACTGCTGCATGGGATGCAACTACCAATAAATTTAACTGGAAAGTATATTCAGTGAGCCCTACAGGCACTATTACTCTGGTACATACATCTGCCCAGATTACTCTTGCCACCACTACTCCTACCAACACATATCTACTTTCCACCTATACCATTCCTACAGCAATCACAATACCCGCAGGTTACGACTTTATTGTAACCGTTGCACCTACTTCCACAACTACCGGTAAGCCACAGTCATTGGCAACATCGGTATATTCTGATAATGGCTACTCATACAACGCCACCGATGGATGGCTGGACCTGGGAATGGACGTGCTACTGGATGCCTATGTAACAGGTGTTTCATGGATGAATGGCTCTACTTTCTCCGGAACGATCACTCCCGCAGGAAGTGTCTCAATCCCCTTGAACTTCACCACCGATGGCGTCACTGCCGGCACAAAGTATGCCAATATGTACGTGTATAACAATTCCAATTATGTAGCCCCGAATGGACTAACTCGCGGTGACGTTCTGGTAGTACCCATTGCCTTGAACGTAACTGTCGCTACTACCCCTGTGGCTGTATTAACCGGAACAGAATGGATTACCAATGCTAACGTCGGGACTCCGTCCACTTCCGGAAATATATTCACTCTGAAGAACGTAGGTCCTTCAAACCTGACTATTACTTCTGTAACAGGTTTGACCGGTACTGCATTCACCAGTAATATCAATCTCGGGATGTCTTTAGCCCAAAATGTTTCTTCAAGTTTTGGGTTTACATTCACTCCCACAAGCAGTGGTATCAAGACTGCAACCTGTACAATAGTCACCAATGGTGGCACCAAAACCATCACCTTGAGAGGCTATGCAAACTACGTTGCTGAAGGCTTCGAAGGCGCAACCTTCCCACCTGATGGCTGGGTTGTTCAAGATGTGGATGCCGATACATACAACTGGACTCTTTACACAGCCACTGATGCCGCACATGCCGGACTAAACTGTGCGGGTAGTGCCTCCTACATCAACGATGCCAAGAGTAGTGGGATGCGCAATTCTGGCTCCAGAGCTGCACTAACTCCCAATAACTGGCTGATTACGCCCCGTTTAGCTGTTTCTTCCGGGGATGAACTCAGCTATTGGATTGCTGCTCAGGATCCTGCTTGGCCTGCTGAGTACTATTCGGTAAAAATATCCACTACAAACGCCCAGACCGGGTCTTTTACAACTACGCTCCTCAGTGAAACACTCACCAATGGAACGTGGGCGAAGAGAACCATCAACCTCACTGCCTATGCCGGTCAGAGTGTATATATTGCGTTCCAGCATTACAACTGCACAGATCAATTCGTCTTGAAACTGGATGATGTGTTGATGCCTCCTTTGGCAGCACCACTCGTTTATGGAAACATCAGCGGAAGAGTGCAGCGTGCTGTAACATATGAAGTAGTAGTCGGTGCGACTGTATCAGTGGCGGGCAGAACTGCCACCACAGATGGTAGTGGTATCTATACCATTAGTAACATCGTTGTCGAAACCTACCCTCTCACTATTACTGCTACCGGATATCCCACCTATAGTGCTAATGTAGTCATCCCTGCAAACAACACATTAATGCATGATGTCTTGATGAACTACGCAAAGTTCTCTACTCCATCTACCACAATCAACATGTCAGTTCAGACCGGCTTGACTGCGAACTCCAGTATCAATCTGTCAAACACCGGAAATATTGCCGTTAACTGGACAAGTGACAGTGGTGTTTGGGGTGGTGATGCATTCTTGGGTGCCAATCTCAACCAAGATTGGGAAGCCGAAGATCTTACCGGATGGACTGGTTCAATCGGTGCAAATTCAGATGTGTATGGCAGCGTTACAACTCCTTATGGTTATAACAGCCAAAACACATGGGTCTTTGCTTCAAACGGAACCACTACAGTTCAGTACCTGATATCTCCCAAACTTCATGTCAACACCGGAGACAATCTGGCTTTCTGGTACAAACAGTTCAATACCTCCACTGAGACCTTCACTGTGAAGGTATCTACCACAGATAATCTGTATGCATCATTCACGAATACCCTTGCTACAATAGGTCCCTTGGCAGATACTAACTGGACCAATTTCAGTAGTGCTCTGAGTGCCTATGCAGGACAGAATATCTATGTGTGTTTCGAATACCCCAGAGTAGATGGTTACCAATATGGCTACATCATGATCGATAACGTTACAGGACCCCAAGTCATAGCTCCTCCCACCGAGTGGCTTAGCTGCAGTCCTGCAACCGGTGCATTGAATGCGTCCGCTTCCACACCGGTTAGCTTAATCGTCAATGCTGCCAGCTTACCTGTTGGCTCCTACACTGCTCAAGCTTGGTTCTTTGGTACAGCGGTTAATTCTCCTTACAAAGTAAATGTCAACCTCACTGTTACCAGCGTTCTGGGTGTTGAAGCTCCTCAAAACATGATCATCGAAAAAAGCGCAGGCATTTTGACAATTGCCTGGGACGAAGTTGACAATGCAAATAGTTACAAAGTGTATGCCTGTGCCACACTGAATGGAAGCTATGTGCCTATTGAAACTACGGATCGTGCATTTGTGGAAATCACTGAAGCCACCTTGGCCGCAAGTGGATTGGATACTCGTGCTTTCTTCAAAGTAAAGGCAGATACCGCGACGCGTCAAGCTACCAGTGTTGTCACTCGGAGTTCACAATCCTCTCCCGTGCTCCCCAATGCGATGCGTCCTGCAAACTCCAAGACTAACAGAGTATTGCAAAAGATGTAATAACTAATACCTTTCTTGAGTAGCAGTTTTGAACTGCCCATCAGGATTGGAATAAACTGACTCGGCTTGTCTCGTAAGGGGCAAGCCTTTTTTTTATTGCCCCATGAGATTACTTAACGGAATGCGGCATGATACAGAGGTGCTCACCACGCGTTTCCCTTGTCGCCACGAGAGCGTCACGAGGGAATCACGAGGGGATCACGAGACCTTGAAGCAAGAAACTGGGATGAGGCGTACGAAAATTATTGACAGAGACATTCACCTTCATATAGTAGCAATGAGACTTAACCCACCGGAGATAAAGATGAAGAAGTATTACGCTGTGACTTTAATATTCCTGCTGATGATAGCATTTGTATATGCCGATTACACCGTTAACTTTGAAGGCACGGGAGAAACCAAGACGGGCTACGCCACCGCAACCGTAAACTTGAGCGGGTTAAATTGGGATCTGACACAAGCTCTGATTGGGACAAGTCCTGCGGACTTTAAAAATGGTGCGCGTTCGGCACGACTATTGGGTAGCAGTACCACTTTTGTCACTATGCTACAAAACAAGAGTAACGGGATCGGAACAATATCATTTTACTATCGTAGATATGGAACCGATACTCAGGTTCCATGGGTGGTGGAGTATAGTACAAACGACGGCGGTACATGGACTCAAATCGGAGATGCTTTTACTGCACCCGGCACGGATGTACCCCAATTGTTTTCTAACACTCTCAACGTTAGTGGAGATGTGAGGATCAGAATATACTCTACAATCACTACAACTTCTACAAACAGACGCCTCAACATCGATGATATATCGATGACTGATTTTATCGGATACACCCCTACTTTAACACCCGATTCAGGCACATTGACAGGATTTGCCTATGTAGCAGGTTCCGGACCTTCGACTTCACAATCTTATCAGCTTTCCGGAACTCATCTATCGCCGGCCAGCGGCAATATCACGGTTTCGGGTTCCACAAGTTTTGAAGTGTCCTTGAACAATAGTGTTTTTGCAAGCCAAGTTACAATCCCATACAGTAGTGAAACCTTGAGCAACACCTATGTCTATGTCCGCTTGAAAGCGGGATTAACAGTCGGTACCTTCGTCGAATCCATTGGCAATAATGGTGGGGGAGCTTCTGCGAGTATCACCGTTTCCGGCTCAATCACTCCATCCCCGGAAGGTAATGCCAGCGACCTTTTTATCTCCGAATATGTAGAAGGCTCGTCATACTGCAAAGCTATCGAGATCTTCAACGGCACGGGTGCTCCGGTCAATCTCGGCAACTATGCCATCAGGAAACAGACAAATGGAGTGGACGATTTTGAAAACACCCTCACTTTGAGCGGAACGTTGGCAGATCGTGACGTATATGTCGTGGTCTATGCCCAAATTGGTGGCACAAACCTGGTCGGCAATGCCTATGTGGATCTTGCTACCACTACACTTGCCATGAGCTTTAATGGCAATGATGCAATGGCTATCTACAAAAACGGAGTGCAATTAGATGTCGTCGGAGTCATCGGTAGCTCAGCCTACTGGGGTGCTGACGTCACAATGGTACGCAATTCTTCTATCGATTCACCCTCTACCGCCTATAGTCTGAGTGATTGGACGTCTTATCCGAACGATACTTTCAGCTATCTGGGATCACATCAGTTCGACGGAACTTCTTCGGAAGTACTTGCTCCCACCCTTCAGGCATCGAATCTTGTGCTTTATCCCGGTAACCAGTCTATCGGAATCGAATGGACACCCGGAAACGGCAGTAAGCGCATTGTTGTTATCAATACTACCAATAGTTTTAGTTCTCCTGCTGATGGGATAGACCCGTCAGCCAATACTGTATATTCCGGTAGCGGTGAGCAAGTAATTTACAACGGAAGTACCGAAATTATTGAAGGTTTGCCTTTTAACGGTGTAACGGTGACAGGATTGACCACAGCCACTACGTATTGGGTACGTGTTTATGAGTGTAATGGCAGCGGTGCCAGCATCAAATATCTCACAACTACCGCTTCCGGGAATCCCCTCAGCGCTACTACTACCAACAGTCAGAGCAATGCCTATTACGACGGTATCATCGGCTATGGTACGTCCCTCAAATCATCTTTACACACATTGCTGCGTACTACCCATACCACGCGCTATTCCTACGATGCATTGTGGACGCAGCTTCCTTACACCGATGAAGACCCCAATAATACCAATAACGTGATCGAGATTTATACCGGTTGGTCTGTACCCAAAACCCTATATGGAACAATAGTAACGGGTTGGAACCGGGAACACACATGGTCCAAGAGTCATGGTGACTTTGGCGAAACTGTTCCAGCCGGCACAGACTTGCATCATCTGCGCCCCTGTGATGTGACTGTCAATTCTGCCAAGGGCAACAAAGATTTTGATAATGGTGGGACTCTCTACACCGATGCATCTCCTTATCCCGGATATAGCGGCAATACAGGCAATTACACATCCACTTATGCATGGGAACCACGCACCGAAGACAAGGGTGATGTAGCCCGCATGATCATGTATATGGCAGTTCGTTATGAAGGAACAGATACCACCTACGATCTCGAAATAGTGGATGACACAAATACTTCGGGACCCAATTATGGCAAACTTTCCACGTTGTTACAATGGCATGTGAGTGATCCGCCCGATGCCCGTGAGATGCAGCGAAACAACCGTATCCAGGAGCGACAGGGCAATCGCAATCCCTTTATCGATGAGCCCCAATATGCTCAATATATCTGGACACCGGTTCCGGCAGCGGCGACCAATATCAGCAGCACTGGATTTACGATCAATTGGACTACTCCTATCACCGCTACCAACTATTATCTGGATGTAGCGACGGACAACAACTTCACAAGCTTTGTCAGTGGCTATTCAAACTATGATGCCGATCTCAATACTTCCAAGACCATCACGGGACTCAATCCCGGTACCACCTATTACTATCGTCTCCGTTCCTATTTCACTTCCGGATATAGCATGTATTCACCCGTCGGTAGTGTCTCACTCAGCACCCCACCCACTGCCATCGCCGCAACAGCTATTGCCAGGGATGGATTTACTGCCAGATGGATGCCAGTATCTGGAGCTACGAGCTATCAATTCGATGTCCTCTCCAACGGTGGAACCCAATACGTCAGCGGCTATCAAAACGCTGCCGTTACGGAAACATTCTTCCGCGTCTCAAATCTGGATGCCAATACCACATATACATATGTTGTACGTGCCGTAAATACCAATGGTGCCAGCCTCAATTCCAATACAATATCCGTGACCACGACCGATGTCATCGCCGGAGAAAGTGCTAATACGGCATCCGGTGGCGATCCCGTCCTACTCGACATTATAGCCGTTCAGGGAGCATCCGTCCCCACCATGACAAACAACAATGTCGAGATCGAGCCCGTGGGTATTGGTGTATATGACTATAGCCTGCAAGTGAGCTATCATGCAGATGGCTATGATACTATACCCGCCGCATGCATGCTGTACTCGGTCACTGCCTCTTCCGTGGTAGCATACAACGCCACGTATACCCTTTACCATGAAGGGCTGGGCTTCGTGCCTGCTGCAGTCTATTACCGCTATGGCGGGACCTGGAATCTGCTCGCAACAGAGTCTTACACCAGCACTTTGAATAGTACAATTCTCAATATTGATGGCATTGCCAAGGCATTGAAAGGGGAACTGGATATAGTCCTGGGGGGTGGCGAAAGCACTCTGCCGGTGGAACTCTCATCCTTTACTTCTGCTATCACTGCAAACAACCTGGTAGCAATCAAATGGGTTACGGAGTCGGAGACCAATTGCTGGGGCTATCAGATCTACCGCGGAAATACCGAATCACTGGCCGAGGCAACAAAGATCAGTGGGATGATCGCTGCAGTCAATACTTCTGTGCAGCAGAGTTATTGGTTTGTGGACAGCGAATTGCAACAAAGCGGTGACTACTATTACTGGTTAGAAAGCGTGGATATCAACGGAGCAAATCACTACTTCGGAGCGCTCTCCGTACATGCAATCTTTGAAAGCCCCAATACTACACCTCAGTTACCATTGCAAACCGGGATCTCTGCGATTTATCCAAATCCATTCAATCCCCGCACCTACATCAGTTACGACCTTGCTTCCTTGGCAGATGTCAATATCAAGATATATAATCTCCGGGGACAGGTCGTACGCAGTTTGATCTCTCGGCAACAAGCCCCGGGGCGTTATCGCATCGAATGGAATGGAACTTCCGATGCCGGAGCTGCATGTGGCAATGGCATCTACTACATCTCGATGCGTGCCAATCGTGAAGTCTATCTCCGCAAAGTAGTTTTGCAGAAATAGTCTATAGTTCCAGTTCGATCCCGATGTTAAAGTTAATACCAGGTGCTGGGAAGCCGTACTCTGTCTCGTAGTTTGTATCCAGGATGTTTTCTATTCCCAGATTGGCTGTGAGAGAGTTCCAACGCTTTTGAAGCTGGATGTTATGCAGCCAATAGGCTTCGAGAGTTCGGTACACAAAAGCATCGTCCTGACTATATCGGATATCCTTGTAAGCAGAACTGATGGTCATTGAGGTATTGTAGGGAAGAGCATAACGCTGTACCAATTCACAGCTATGAATAGGGCTTTCAGTAAGCCGATAATCACTGTTTTGGTCATAGTTCAGATAGGCATAGGAGAGATCAAACTCGAGCGCGGAGATAGGTTTTAGCAAGAGACTGGCTTCTCCGCCGTAGGAGCGGACCCGGTAGATGTTTACATAGCGACCTTCGAACCGATCTATCAAGTCCTGCACCTCATTGAGATAAAACGTTGCACCCAGGTTAGCGCTGCGCCCAGCTACTGCAAAAGATTGCTTGCCACTGATCTCGTATTTCATCGCACTTTGAGGCTTGAGATTGGGATTTCCATTTTCGAGACTAAAGAACTGCCGCATGGTGGGAAACGCCGTATTTTGCCCCAGTGCGAGAGACAAAGACTGGCCTCGAGTGCCATCCCAGTAAACTCCGATAGCAGGTTCCAAGTAGGCAGAATAGCTGTCTTTGAGATCTGTATGAAACATGGATAGACCCATGCTCCCTGTCACTTGAATAGCGTCCGATGGCTGGTACTCCCATTGTGTGAAGGCGTTTTGGATGTCCATTTGGTGCAATGTCCAATCCGGATAGTTACCATTGTCTTTTCTGCGGTTTTCTTGCCACTCTCCCCGATAGCCCAGTGTGAGGTTATGTAGACCGGGACTGTACACGATGCGGGGATTGATCCCGATGGTGTGGTTTGTCATATCCGAATCCACCGTCATATACTGATAGTGCGAGTCGTTAAATTGCTGATAGGTATCCCGGCTGCCATCATAATAGAGCATGGACAAGAGAGTGGCTTGCTCGCCTAGGTGAAACTCTCCCAAGACCGTGGATTGATAGCGCATCCAATCCCGATAGAGCCGATAACTGTTATCATAGATCGACGATGGGATCTCTTTGCGGTCGATACTGGTGATCCCGCCTGTGAAGCCTATGCTATTGTATTCCCCGATCGTTCTATTGAGCTTGCTTTGGAAATTGTATTGGGTCTTGAGTTGGTTGTTGCGAACTCCTCCGTTTTCCATGATCGTGGGCTCAAAATCCCGGGACAACACGATCCCGTCGGTGTGGTCACGGGCAGTGTAAACCCAATAGTCCCAATCCTCAAAGCTATGCGAACTGCTGAGCTCAATCTGATTGGTATTATTACGTTTGGCACTCAGCCCCAGCTTCAGCCATTTATCATTAGATGGCTCATTGGTGATCAGATTGACCACTCCTCCCATAGTGTTACTGCCATACATCGAGGATGCCGGCCCTTTGATGATGATGATTTCCTTGAGATCGGACACGGGAATATTGTTGAGATCGACGTTGCCAAAATAACCGCTATTCAGCGGCCTGCCATCGATCAGGATTTTTACTTCATTCTTGCGGAATCCCCGAATCCGTAAATTGCTCTCATCCTTGGTCCCCACCGTGTTACTGATCCCACTGAGGTTTTGCATGGTCTCCTTGAGATTCAAGGGAGAGCCCAGCTCCCCCTTGTTTATAGTCTTGATTGTCAGAGCTCCGATGGTCTGGCTGGGTTGATCTGCCACCACGCGAATGGTGTTCAGCGTATAGCGTTTGAGCTTCACACTGTCTTCCACTGCCGTTGTTTGGGCAAATCCGGAGGCCAAACTCATTGCCATGATGATGGTGGCAAAGCTCTGGAGATAACGCAACTTACTTTCCGGCGTAATCTGTGAGCACAGTGCTTGTGAAACCGTTAAAACTATCAGGAACTGTAAAGATCACATCGGCCTTGGTGCTGTCTGCTAAAGCAAAGCTGTGAGCTTGCGCAGAGGGGGCACCTATTGCTTCTACAGTTGCCAGTTTACGGAATTTCTTCATATTATTTAGCATGCTTCCTTTCAATGTTGGGAATGTGGTTACTTCCGAGTTCAAGAGATAATAGCCATCTGCGATCTGAGCAGCGCTGTAGTACTTTGTATAATTGTCAAAAGCCACAAACTTTACAGAGTCATAAGCAGCGATACCTTGAACGAGATCAGACAGTTTAATTGCGTCTTCCATTTGACTGTTCCAGTTTGTGATCTGGTGAATAGTGAGACCTTTGAGTTCCACAGTCTTGGTAGATTTGGCACCGGCAGAGACTTCGACTTTGCGATACAGACGTAAAGTGCCGGTGTTCCGAACCCGGAAAGCTCCCGGCAGGGATGCATCGCTAAACCATGTGCGCTTGCCATCACTGGGAACTATGTATCCATTTCTAAAAGCGTTCCAACCCAAGTCATAACCTGCATAGGAGCTATTGCGGGGGCTAAATCCGTCAGTAGCACTCACGATCTCATAATTGTATAGATTGCGGAAATCCAGGCTATCTGCTGCTGTAGTATCCAGAGAGTCGGTTACGACTGCTTTGTCGATAAACTGATCCAAGGAATAACCATAGATATTGGTATCAAGAGGATTGTTGTCCTTTTCACTGCATGCACTCAGCAAGAGCAATGCCAGAATTGTGATAAACAAAAATAGTGTCTTTTTCATTTTACCTCCATGAAAATGTGGAGGCAAGACAGCAACATGATTTACTGTCCCACCTTTCCAAAGGGAGGCATGACCGTTTCCCGTCATACCCTATCGGTGTTTGAGCATGCTTTAGATAGTTTAGCATCAAACACTCGGTGATAGTGTTCAAATCCTCTGATAGCATGCTATTGTCAAGGGCTTTGTGTGTGTTTTTCACTCCCAATTGCACAAACCTCCACAGCGCGAACGCAATTCGCACCTACTTCAATCCGAGGTGATCCCCTCGTGAAGCCCTCGTGAAACCCTCGTCGGCACCTGAGAATCGTCAGGGATGCACCACCGCAAGATCTGGGATTGAAGTAAGCCCCAGTTACACCGAAATCTTGAAATAGGGAATGTAATTTGCACATGAAATAGGCAAATTGAATAGAGGTATAGATGATGAAGAAAGCGATTTCCATAGTCCTCCTATTATTGGCAGTAACATTGGCATTTGCATCAAGTGAATTCCTGGTAGTGATGCGCACAGATGCGCTTCCGAGTGCAAACGGACAAACCTTGCGCCAAAAGATGCTGAATCTCCGCCAGCAGGGCTCCCAAATCTATTACTACAATATGGATTATGTGGTCTCCGGACTTACGGATTCTTTTATACGCCAGCATCCGGAATACCCTATTCACGTGCTGGGACAACTGCCGATCATGGATAACGTCTATCAAGTGACAAAGCTCCCAAATCAAACCAAGATTGACGTCGATGGATTTGGAGCAATCCTCTATGATATTGGTGAGTATGTCCTTATCAGTAGCCCTCTCAACGAATCTCGCCTGCGTGCACAGCTGCGTAATCCTTTTTTTCAATACGACTTTCGTCCGATGGTTATCGAGCCGGAAAGCCCGATCTCTGAACCATATACTATGAACCGTACCCCGATCGAACAGATCATCAGTCAAGTCAACCCCGATAGCGTGATGTGGTTTATCCAGAGCCTGCAAGACTTTCAGACCCGCTTTGCTCCGGCTCCTAATAGATTACAAGTCGCTACCTGGATTCGGGATCAGTTTATCCGTATGGGCATCACGAATGCCACTCTTTCCCCCTTTACATGGTCTGGAACTACTCAATACAATGTAGTGGCTACGATCACAGGTTCCGTCAACCCGGACAATTATGTCGTCGTCGGTGGTCACCATGATTCTATCTTAAATGGTGGCGGAGACGCCCTAACCTTTGCTCCGGGTGCCGATGACAATGCCAGTGGTGCAGCCTCTGCCCTGGAGATGGCAAGAGTGATGATGGCATCAAATTTTGTACCCCAAACCTCCATTCGTTTCGTCACCTTTGCCGCCGAAGAGTTTGGCTTATGGGGCAGCAGGGACTATGCCGGAAATGCCTATAACGATGGCCAGAACATCGTACTCATGATCAATCACGACATGATTGCCAATTCTGCCCAGACGCCTGCAAATTGGCAAGTGCGCCTCATGCCCTATGACGGATTTCTGGATTATACAGACTATGCTACTGAGCTTGTCTCCTCTTATACTACTCTAAACCCCACCTTGGGGACCAGCAACAGCGGAAGTAGTGACAGCCATTCCTTCTGGGCCAAGGGCTATCCCGTGATCTATTTCTTTGAACAAGTTTTTAGCCCCTATTACCACTCTGTACAAGATATAACAGCAAACATCAATCCCGCATACTGCGCAGAAGTAATACGCGCTTCGGCTGCCGTAGCCGCCACCTATTCTTTCATGCCGATTGCTCCGGAGTATTTATCCGTTCAGGACGTTGGCAACGGACACTCGCTCCAGGTGACCTGGCCCAATGTGGCAGGCTCCAATGTCGATCACTACAATCTATACGTGGGTACCCTCGAAACAGGCTATGCAGATCCCATCGAAGTACCCGCAGCTCCGGGAGAAGGAACGGTTTATACCATTCAAAACCTGACTCCCGGCACCGTATATTATATTGCGGTTTCAACCGTCAGTAACGATGGATTTCACAGCAATTACACCTATGGTACAGGTACACCAAATCTGATTCCGATTACTCCTGTGAATTATCATGCCGAGCCCAACCTGGGGCACGTGTTGCTGTATTGGGATGCCAATCTCGAGCAGGACTTTGCCGGCTACAGAGTATTCCGTTCCACTGATGCTACTGAACTGGGAACCCAATTGGGAGAAGGCTTGGTAGTAGCTACATCTTACACGGATACCCAATTTCCAAACCCCCTTCAGTATTACTATTATACCATCTGTGCCGAGGATCTGGACGGAAACCAGAGTGCATATAGCCAGACTCTTCGTTCTCGTCCGGTGACACTTAGTGAAGGCATCCTGGTCATCGATGAAACTTTGGATGGCAGCGGCTCTTCCCCATTTCAGCCTACAGATGAAGCCGTCGATACTTTCTATGCCGGAATGCTGACCCCTTTTACCACGACCACGATCGATGCAGCAGAAACCAATGCCTTGCGGCTCAGTGATATCGGTATTTATTCGTCCATCCTCTGGCATAGCAATGATCAAGTCGATTTTGACAATTTGCACATCTATAGGGAAGATCTGAAACGCTACATCGAATTGGGCGGAAACGTTCTGCTCGATGTGTATCTGCCCACCAAAGGAATCGAGCTGAATGGCGGTTATCCTGTCACTTTTAATCCCAGTACTGTGATCTCCAGCGGCTTTGGAATCGGTACCGCAAACTATTCGTCCTCCGCCCGTTTCAAATATGCCCAGCCGATATTAAATAACTATCCGGCCCTAACTGTAGATCCCCTCAAGACTACAACCAGCTTCAATGGACATATCTTCAAGGTGGAATCAATCACCGCCAATGCCAATGCCCAAAACATCTATAC
This sequence comes from Candidatus Cloacimonetes bacterium HGW-Cloacimonetes-1, assembly GCA_002841975.1. GTDB lineage: Bacteria > Cloacimonadota > Cloacimonadia > Cloacimonadales > Cloacimonadaceae > PHBQ01. Next base: position 6,533 of record PHBQ01000031.1, on the reverse strand, counting down.
CTATGGTTCGGATTATGAGAATGACACCAACCAAGGCGCATTGAACGGTTTACCGATCGGTGTATATTACAATCATCAGCCCGGTAAGGTGATCACGCTCAGTTTCCCGCTTTACAACATGACGCAGGACTCTGCCACTCAATTGGTCAACCATGTCTTTAGATACGTGTTTCAAGAGTCAAGTCCCAATGATGATCCCGGCTTGGTTTCCAGACCCCAGATCACGATATATCCCAATATGCCTAATCCTTTCAATACCAATACAAATATCAGGATAGATTTCGCCAATACCAAAACCCCGGTAAACGTAGCAATATACAACCTGAAAGGTCAATTGGTGCAAACCCTCTATCATGGAGTCCTGAGCCAAGCTAAGACTGCCGTGGAATGGAATGGCATCGATAAAGCAGGTACAGATTGTGCAGCCGGTATTTACTTTGTGCGCGTAACCCAAAATGGCAAGCATAGCCTACGCAAGATTATGAAGATTAAATAAATAGAGCTTTGCAGATAAATCTTAATCTATAGTATGGCAGATTTATGCCTCGAAATGGTCATGTTTTTATCTAATCCCGCCCCAACCCCTTTGGGGAGTAGGGCTTCGCTCTACAACCCAGTTATTCAACGGTCTCATATAAGTTCTTTCCGACCTAAAAAAAAGCAAGCATGATTAGGGCTTGCTTTTTTGTATAATTTAGCAGCAACGGCGTGCTGCTCAACCTTTGTAACTTAGTTACCGAGGGTAGCCACCATAACGGCTTTGATGGTGTGCATGCGGTTTTCAGCTTCGTCAAAGACTACGGAATTGGGGCCTTCAAAGACTTCGTCTGTCACTTCCATGGCAGAGAGTCCAAACTTTTCATTGATAGTTCTTCCGACCACAGTTTTAAGATCGTGGAAGGCAGGTAAGCAATGCATAAAGAGAGTACCGGCTTTACCGGTTTTCTTAATCATTGCAGCATTGACCTGATAAGGAAGCAACTGTTTGATGCGGGTTTCCCACACACTGTCCGGCTCGCCCATAGAGACCCAAACGTCGGTATAGATGACGTCGGCATTTTTCACGCCTTTGGCAACATCGTCGGTAACGGTGATTTTGGCACCGGTTTCTTTGGCAACTGCCTGGCACTTGGTGAGCAATTTCTTGTCCGGGAACAGTTCCTTGGGGCTCACGATACGGAAGTCCATACCGGTCTTTACAGCGCCGATCATCAGGGCGTTTGCCACGTTGTTGCGGCCATCACCGGAATAGACGAAAACCATCTCGTTGAGTGGTTTGTTCAGATGTTCCATAGCGGTGAGGAAATCTGCCAAGACCTGAGTAGGGTGATCTTGATCAGTCAAGCCGTTCCACACTGGGACACCGGCATATTTGGCAAGTTCTTCGACAATTTCTTGTCCGTAACCGCGATATTCGATGCCATCATACATTCTGCCCAAAACGCGTGCAGTATCGGCAATGGATTCTTTTTTGCCCATCTGCGAACCGGTAGGTCCCAGATATGTGACGTGGGCACCTTGATCGAGGGCTGCCACTTCAAAGGCACAGCGGGTACGAGTAGAGTCTTTTTCAAAGATCAAAGCGATGTTTTTGCCTTTGAGGCGTTGCTGTTCGGTGCCGGCATATTTGGCTTCCTTTAGATCAGCGGAAAGCTTCAGCATAAATAAAATCTCTTTGGGGGTGAAATCCATCAGGGTCAGGAAATGTCTGTTTCTCAAGTTAAAAGCCATTGTTAGCTCCTTTTATCTCTATTTTATGGTTTACAATTTAGTCGATTACCAGTTTTATAAAGCCTCATTTCTAAGCAAGTATTTTTAGCTGGTGGACTGCTCAATCCGCAAATTCTATCCACAAATCTCTTTGTGATGTGATCAGCCGCAATCTCTGGATTTCCTCCATCGAATAGACCTTGGCAGAAGGCTCCAGTAAGCGGTATTGGGGGCTGGATTTCCACTCCAGGATTTTGGCAATCTCATCAATTCGGGTATCATTGCCACAAAGTATGGCATAGGGACCACACTGGATATAGACGACGTCACGCAACCACATCCCTGTTGGAATGGTTGGGCTTTTGAAATTCAAGAGGCCGTTACTGTCCCGCTCCAGGATCGAGCCTTCAAGGTGTTTGGGATACTCCAGACGAAGGCGCGAACCATCCTTACTGACCAGGATGACGCTACCGACATCGGCGAAAAAGACACTTGTCATCAGATCTGCCATCCGGTAGGCGGAGATACCTCGGAACGGCTCCGGATTGGTGATCAGAGGGACATTGAAGTTACTGCCGATCGAGATCTGGCGGGGACGCGGTGCCACCTCGAAATCTTCGAGATAGATCCTCGCCACATCGCGAATCCAAAAGCGTTCCCGTTGCTGTGGGAAGATGATCCGTACTTCCGTGCTGTCCAGTTTGGCTCCATTTTGCTCCAGAGTAATGTACCCCGGCATGGTGTCCAGTTCCGCACGATGAAAGCGTACTACATAGTTATCCCCGCTCTCAAAACGTAAGCTCTGCCAGTTGTTGAACTTGTGTTTGGACAGCCAGGGGATGAGGGCAACGCCTTTCCAATAGTCGATGGTATCAGCACCGTTTTTGTGACGTGGAGTCCGGTATTCCACTTGTTTTTCCCTACTCAATTCCTGCAAATAAAACACTGTCACATCGCCATCTTTGGTGATCACTTCTATACCACATAGCATTGTCGTGAATAAGCACCACAGCACCACAAATATACATGTCTTCTTCATATTCCTCGTCCTTAACCGCTTATCTGATGTTCTCCATCTTCTCAGAATTGGTCAAACTGTCAATCTCGATTCCGACACCTCCAACTCTCTTCTTCAACTCTTGGGCATGCTGTAGAGTTTGCGTGGCGCTCCCTGGTGCCGAACACCAATCAATCCGGAAAGCTGAGCAATCTCTTCAAATCATATCGTTTCAATATATCATATTGATATATAGAGAGACCAGAAAACACTTAGCGGATTTGCTATATCATTGTATAGCATTACATTAACAGCTTTACACGGAATTGGCTCCTGCTTTGCTTAATATATAGGCATGAGGAACAATAATTGAAACCTGGAGGTTCAAAATGAAACGCTTTATATTAATCTTGGTGGTGATCCTGATCACTTCATCGATGCTGATGGCACAGAAAACTGTTATCGTAAAAAAGGTAAAGAAACCTGGAGTAACCGTTACAATGAAAGGCGATACAGAAGATATGGAAGAAATGGCAAATGACTTGGCTGAATTGAAGAACATCAAAGTGAATATTACAAAGGGTGATGACGATGTTACAAAACCATATATGGGAATATATGTAGAAGACCTTACTTTCCCAAAAGCCCAGGAACTTCGCTATGAGCACACTTATGGCCTCTTGATTACGGGTGTAGTTCAGAACTCTCCGGCATGGGATGCCCGCCTTATGGAAGACGACATCATCATGGAAATTAATGGTGCCAAGATCACCAATTCAGATGAGTTTGATAAAATACGCAGCGGATTTCGCGTTGGCGATGAGCTTGTTTACAGCGTTTTCCGCAATGGAAAAGCTGAAAGTGTGAAGCTCACTTTGAGCGCTCGCCCCGTCAAGACCAGCACACCCGGCGAGAAAACCAAAACCAGACTTTCTGCCGGCTACGGTGGTGGTTCATGGATCCCTATGTGGTTCCAAACCGATATGGAAGATGTAAATCACGTAGTAAATCAGCTTGGTTTTGCCAATCTCTCCGAAGATGGAATCTTTATGCAAGGTCTGGGTGGAAAGCTTCCTGTCGGCAAGGGTTATTTTATCGGCGGATATGCCACTGGCTATGAATACAGTACCAAGAAAGCTTCTATCTACCCCACAGACCCGTTAGACCCTGAATTTGGCAATTATCAGGATTGGATGATGTACACTGCCGCTCTTGGTGGCGTCACTATGGACAAGCGTATTCCCCTTACCAAAAACCTGATCACTTCCATGGGGCTCATGCTCGGTGGAGGATCACACAGCATCGAATTGATGCATACCAACGCAGATTATGACTGGAATACTATCGGTGCTGACCTCAGTAGTGGAAACAACAATCGTTCACTGATGACCAAGTATTATTTTGTGGTCCAGCCCCGTGCCGAAGTGATGTATCGCTTGCTGGGTTGGTTTGGCCTGCGTGCAGAAGTTGGTTACACCTATGGTTATGCTCCCAAGAATGGCTGGCACGTTGAAGGTGTTAACAATGAAACATTTGAAATCAATAACTCTCCCAAGACAGAATATCAGGGACTTACCGTATCGGTTGGCCCTTGGTTTGGATTCTAATTATATAAGTCACGTTATATAGCATCAAAGAACCCCTCCTGAACCTGAATCAGCCCTTCACCCGAAGGGCTTTTTCTTTGCTTGGAATGACCCGGTGAAATCGTAACATGGGGCGTTGACATCATTGTGCTTGACAGCAAAATGCTCTCACTCACAGTTCCTAAGGAAATGGATTGTACCAAAATTTACGGAGTATCGTGAAAGTAAATGATAAATCTAGATCACATAATTCTTGAGATCAATCATGTATTCGATATTTGAAACCTGGGGCCAGTGGGCAGAACAATTTCTGAGTACCGATCTGGGGATTAATCTGTTGCGAGGCTTTGCCTTTCTCTTTGTCGTATTATTCTCCCTGTCCCTGCTCCGCAATCTCGTGTGGATCATTCGTTATCCATTTTTCATGATCAATTGGTTTCTTTGGGCAATGTACAATCCCATCCGCGAGCTATGGCACACTCCCCGAGGTGCTAAAATTCATTTGGTATTCAGCCTTCTGCTTTACAGTGGAATAATACCACTGTGGTGGCTGTTGATTCATATCATCCTCACACCTCTGCGGTTTATTAACGCCCTCTACTTTGACCTTGTCCTCTACTGGTCTGTAGTATTTTGTGACAGCATTATGGAACTGATCCACCCCAAGATCAGATATCACAAAAGTGGAGCATCTTACTATCTGCGGGACTGGTTTGTGTACTTCCCCAGAAGGCTGTGGAACATCTTTCAGCGCAACGGTGCAGCGCTCCTGGAAGGAATCCTGATGGTAGGAGTCGATACCGTGTTCCCCACTCTGACCATGTTTCATGGAACTTCATTCAAAGGTATCGCTACAAACATAGCTCAGAAAGGACAATGGTATGTAGGCAGTGGAGATTATGCGGGTAGCGGAATCTACTTTGGCTTTTACCGTAAAACTGCGGAGCATTATGCCAAAGGTGAAGATCATGCCATGATAGTAGCACGCGTCAATGTCTTTCCATGTCGCAATTCTGCCACTTTGCCGGGCAGATTACGCCGACTTATAGGCAATGATGGGTGTGGGATCAGCTCCGGACTTGGTTTCCCCTGGAAAGCCATCGAGCATTGGCGGGATCACAGTTATGCACAGTGGTTTGAATATTGTTTGATCCAGCCGGACAAAGCCGGAGAATATGTGCGCACTTGGAGGGCAAGACCCATCTGCGTACTCAAATATAGCTTTCCCAAAAGGATCTGGGGTGGATTGTCACTGTGGAATGCTACTGCAGGAGGTATCGGCGCGATAGTCTTTGCGTGGGCTGTAATAGCCGGAGTGGCATATGCCTGGGTGCAATACGGGTTTTATTTGCTATAAAGCAGAGACTTGATAAAAAGCGGGATCATGATCTCGTGATGCCCCACAAAGTAATAGCCTTTGCCGAGTGGTTGATTGGGACGCGACACGATGTTTTGCATTGGACGGTAGTGCATGTTCATATCAAACACAGCCGTGCTAAAGTTTTGCACTTCATTACCGGTATTACGGGCAACGGTGAGCGCTTTCAAAAAGACTTCCGGTAAGATAACTGCCGAGCCAAAGTTCAAAAAGACACCGCCTTCATTCAGATTGATCAGCTTGTAGCAGAGGATACGAAAGTCGCGCAGACTGCAATCCCCGATCGCCACTCCATCTGCGCTGGGATGCTGATGAATGATATCTGTACCCAGTGCCACATGCACGGTCACCGGGATATTGTAATGATGTGCCATTGCCAAAAGCGAGATCTCCCGATGAGGAGCGTTTTGATATAATTCAGCACCGACCGCTTCTCCCAGACCCAATTGATCCCGATAAGCCGCACTGATGATGTGGTTGATGCCATCCCCGGTTTCGATCGCCATCCCAAAGGATCCATCAATCAAGGCCGATGCTACATCTTCGGAGGTTTGGCCATACATTGCCAGTTCATAATCGTGAATTACTACGGAGCCATTGACCATAAAACCGCTCACATAACCGGCTGCCATGAGTTCGATGAGAAGGGGAGCCAATCCGCATTTGATCACATGCCCACCCAGTCCGATGATGATAGCCTTACCATCTGTCCGGGCTTGTCGGCATGCCGTGATCAGGTTTCGCATATCCTTTGCCTTCAGGATTTCCGGCAAACAATCGATAAACGCCGAGGTATCTGCCTCGCCGGCAGCAGCAAAGAGCTCTTTGTTGACGATACTACCGCGAGCGGCAATGGAATAAC
>PHBQ01000030.1 GCA_002841975.1 Candidatus Cloacimonetes bacterium HGW-Cloacimonetes-1 | reverse complement strand
ACGTATCAATAGTATCGTCAAGCTTTCAAAATCACTTCCTGAATTTTTGAATAATGTATATGGTGAAAAACCATCAGTAAATATGAACAAAACTCTGAACAGTCTCGGCATTAAAGTAGGCTTCTCTCAAGAGATCCTGGATAAACACACTGACATCGAATCAACCGTTCGTGAATACGTAGAAGATTTCTATCCCGAACTGGGAAAAGGTTCCTTAGATATTGAGGTTCAACTCAAAGGCGAAGAAACCGATGAATGCTGCTGCGAAGATGGCGATTGTACTGATGATAACTGTTGCGAAGAAGCAAAACCTGAGCTTGAGCCTGAAGAAGAGAAATAGATTATTTCCTATCTGACAAAAACTCGTCCTATTGTGGGACGAGTTTTTTTTTGTGCCTCATAACCGGAAATATCCTGCTCCGAATGGAAGGTATTGCCGGCAAAGCTCACTTCGTTGCACTCCACTATTCTGGTGCCATTTATAGACTTACCAAGTCGATATCTTTGAATATCATAACGACTTCATTTATCCTTATAAGAAGCGCGGGTACAGCATGCGCGGGAGTCTGCTTTTTTGGAAAGTGCTAATCGCTCCCCAAAGTGATAAAACACTTGACGGATAAGAGATAATCAAAGATTTGGAATGATAGACTAAAATACAAGAGAAATATTATAGAAAGGGAGCATAAGCCAATGAAAAAATTCTCATGGCGTGGCATATCAATCATCATTTTCTTATGCGTGATTGCATATTTTTTGGCTCCTCTGGCAGTTCCAAATCTGCCGGAGTGGTGGGCAAAACACACACTCAAACTCGGATTGGACCTCAGGGGCGGTATGCAGATATTGTTAGAAGTGGATACGACTAATTTATCTGAAACCGATGCAAGAAATGCTGTAGAGCAAAACATCAGAATCATCCGTGAACGTATTGACCAATTTGGTGTAGCTGAACCTATTATCCAAAAATTGGGCGAACGTCGGATATTGGTTCAATTACCCGGTGTTGACAATTTTTCCGGTGCAGAAGCACTCATCAAGCAAACAGCTATGCTGGATTTCAAAGTAGTGGCAGATCGTTCTGCCGCTGAACAAGTAATCAAGCTTATTGATGCAATGGTTTCGGCAAATATCAGCCAATTCCCCAAATTAGCTGCCTTAGATGCAAAAGACAAAAGCTCAAAGACAGTGAATGACACTACTGCCGTAGCCGATTCGATTAGAGCCGGATCTGGCATTTTTAGCAGCTTGACCCGTCCCGGTGAATCAGAGTACTCAATCCAGTATAGTGACGTGCCTTTGGTACGTGAATTGCTGGCTGATTCTTTGTTTCAACAATTTGTCCCCAATGGCTATCAATTAGCCTTGGATAAAGCAGATGAAGCAACTCAACGTGCTGATCGTTCCCTGTTTGTTCTACAGAGCAATTCAGAACTTTCGGGTGGAGATCTCAGCAAAGCCATAATGGAATATGGATCACCTTCATCAACTGACCCCAATGTTGCCAACAAGCCTTACGTATCTCTGGAATTTACGCGCGATGGTGCTCGTAAATTTGAGTCCGTAACTGCTAATAATGTGGATAAAAGACTGGCAATCGTTCTGGACGGAGTCGTTTATTCTGCTCCCAATATCAGAGAAAGAATCTCTGGTGGCAGAGCTCAGATTACAGGTAGATTTTCTTCACAAGAAGCTCACGAGCTTTCAATTGTCTTGAATACAGGAAACCTCAAAGCTCCGATCAGCCCGATCAGCACTGTTATTGTCGGCGCTACCCTTGGTAGCGACAGTATCAAGAGCGGTAAAATGGCTGGTATAATCGGCTTTTTGGCAGTGTTCTTGTTCATGTTGGTATATTACAAAATGTCCGGTTTAATTGCTAACATTGGTCTCATCTTTAACATTGGTTTTGTTTTAGCCATGCTCACAGCATTTGGTGCCTCCCTTACCTTACCTGGTATCGCTGGTATCATCCTAACCATAGGTATGGCGGTGGATGCCAATGTTCTGATCTATGAACGCATTAGAGAAGAGCTGGAATCAGGAAAATCCCCTCATAGCGCGCTGGATGCCGGTTACAATAGAGCAGCCATCACCATTTGGGACTCGCAAATCACTACTTTGATTGCTGCTGCAGTTCTTTATAACTTTGGCACCGGTCCAATCCGTGGATTTGCTTTGACATTAGCAATCGGTATATTTGGTTCAATGTTCTGTGCATTGGTTTTTGTGCGTTCGATAATCGATAGTTTTGTAATCGTTGGCACCAAAAAGACATTGAGTATTTAGGAGATAGACATGAGATTATTCAAAAACACAAACATCCAATTCGTAAAGTCCAGGTATGTTGCTTATGGTGTATCTCTGATCATATTAATTATTGGTTTAGTAGGTCTTGCCACGCAAGGCTTAAATTGGAGTATCGATTTTACCAGCGGTGTAGCCGCCAAGGTAAATCTGAAAGCCGTTGACGCTTCCGTTCCTCCTCTTCAGATAGATCAGTTACGTACTGTTTTGAGCAAAAATGGATACCCTGAAGCTGAAATCCAATATGTTGGCGATCAATCAGAATCCACATTTATGATCAAGATTAAGAGCCGTACAGACGAAACTGCTGTTTCCACAGAAACCAAGAATATCATCCTGAAAGTCATTGCGGAACAGCTTCCCGAGTATGTGAAAGGTAAAGACATCAATCGAGAAGTAATCGAAGAAATATATGAAGTAGGACCCAAAGTCGGTGGTGAAATGCGTACCCAAGCTTTGCTTGCCGTGTTCATTGCCCTCCTGCTGATCATTGTTTACATTTGGTTCCGTTTCGAGCTCACTTTTGGTGTGATGGCGGTTGTGGCATTGTTCCATGATGTATTATGTATTGTGGGTATTTTTGCCATCAGCGGTAAAGAAATTACAGTACAGATCATTGCGGCATTGCTAACCATTGTGGGTTACTCCATCAATGATACTATCGTTATCTTTGATAGAATCCGTGAAGATCTGAAAGTATATCGCAAAGATCCTTATGAAGTAGTGTTTAATCGTGCTATGAACAGCACTTTGAGCAGAACTGTGATTACTGCTGGAACTACCCTGTTTACAGCTCTGGCATTGTTCTTCTTTGGTGGCAGCGTTTTGCATGACTTTGCATTTGCGATGACACTGGGTGTGATCTTTGGTACCTATTCATCAATCTTTGTTGCCAGCAACATGGTGATTGACTGGTATCGCATCACCCACAAGGAAAAGCAATCTATTCAACACCTGACAAAAAAGAAATAGTAAGAACTTCAATTCATATAAAAGCCGTCATCACGACGGCTTTTTTTTTACCCCTTACTTGATTCCGAGGCGATCCCCTCGTACTTCCCTCGTGAAGCCCTTGTGAAAGCTAGGGAACCTCAAGGCAACTACCATACCATCATCTCGCATTGAACTAAGTAATATGCAAATGGGCATGTATTTTTGTACTTGACTGAATTGGGTATGTCATTACCTTATACTGTAAAAGAATATTCCATTTATGGGAGGAAACATGAAACTAGTACATTTTGATGAAGTAGCACTCGAGCCAGTCTATGCCGAAGGCGCAGAAGGGGCAAATATACGCTGGTTGATCGCTCAAAAGGATGGCGCGCCAAACTTTGCAATGCGGATGTTTGAAGTCGATCCCGGTGGCTTTACGCCCTATCACAAGCACGCATGGGAACATGAAATATACTGCCTGGAAGGACAGGGAATGTTAGTCACAGATCGTGGCGAGCAATCCTTTGGTGCCAATGACATTATCTATGTCGATCCTGAAATGATGCATAATTTTAAAAACGTGGGTACGACAGTATTAAAGTTTCTCTGTCTGATTCCGCATGAAGAGCCCGTAAAAAAGAAAACACTCAATCCCTTTGCTGCCGGTAAGGCAAATAACTGTTAAGGACATCTATAATGCTAAATGAAAATAACCTCGCATTCTTCAAAGAGCTCGTTTCTACTCCAAGTCCCTCCGGATTTGAAGCACCGGCACAAAAAGTAGTTCGTAAATATCTGGCCAGTTGTGCCGATGAGATTATCAACGACCTGAATGGAAATCTGATTGCCGTGAAACACGGTAGCGGAAAGCTAAAGGTGATGGTTGTCGGTCATGCCGATGAAATCGGATTCATGGTAAATTACATTGATGAACAGGGTTTTGTATATGTAAAGACCCTAGGTGGATTTGATGTCAATCTGCTACCCGGTTTACGCGTTGATATCCATCATCAAGGTACCGTAGTTAGAGGCATCTTGGGAAAGAAACCGATTCATATGCAACGCGGAAGTGATGATGCTCCCAAGCTCAAGATAGAAGATGTCTGGATTGACATAGGAGCCAGCACCAAAGACGAAGCCTTGACCAAAATCAGTATCGGTGATACCATCACATATTCATCACAGATCGAAATGCTGTCTGAAGACAGGATTGTGACCAAAGCAACCGACAACAAAGCGGGTGTCTTTATTGCTGCTGCGGTGATGCAGGAGCTTGCCAAGAAAAAGATCAAAGCAAACTACTATGCTGTCTCCTCCGTCGGAGAAGAAACTACGATGAAAGGTGCACGTACCAGCGCTTACCAAATCGAGCCGGATATAGCCATCGCTGTTGATGTGACTTTCACATCTGATATTCCCGGAGCAGATAAAAGGATTTTCGGTGATGTTAGCATTGGCAAAGGACCCACGATTGCATTAGGTGCAGCTTTGCACCCTTTGATCAGTGACAAATTGCGTCAGCTTGCCGAAAAGCACAAGATTCCGATCCAGCTGGAAATTGCAGCCAGCCATACCGGAACTGATGCTGATGCGATACATTCACTGAGAACCGGTGCCGCTACAGCCGTAGTGAGCATTCCGAATAGATACATGCATTCACCCAATGAAATGATATCCCTCAATGACTTGGAAAATACAGTGAAGCTAATCACAGAATTTATCAAGTCCCTGGACGACAAAATAGATCTGAAACGATAGAATCTAAACCTATAAATCTCAATAATCAATGGCCGGTCTCACCCAGATCGGCCATTTCATTTATTCAACTCTGTGTTTAAATATGATCTCATCTCAAAAAACTCTCGACAAAAAACAGATTATATCAGAACTTGCCCGCAGTAAACTTATGTGATTTAATGGAGTTTCTATGATCAAAGTTATGAACTTGGTTAAGGATTTCACTCAGAAGGATGGAAGCGTTTATAAAGCAGTAAACGACGCTTCGTTTGATGCACAAGACGGTGAAATCGTATGTCTTTTGGGAGTCAATGGCGCTGGTAAAACTACCATGATGCGTATTTTATCCACTATCTTCAGCCCCACATCCGGAACTGCTGAAATCAATGGATATGATCTACGCAAGGATCCCAGTAAAGTTCGGGAGAATCTTGGATTCCTATCTGGTGATACAGGCCTCTACAACAGGCTCCGGTCTCGTGAATTTATCACCTATTTCGGTGAGCTTTACGGAGTCCCCAGGGATGTCATTAAACAAAGAATCAAAGAGATGTCACAGCTTTTGGACATGGAAGACCTCTTGGAGAAGAAGATTGAATTTCTCTCTTCAGGGATGAAACAGAAAGTCTCCATCGTCCGCTCTATCATCCACGACCCCCAAGTCATGATCTTTGACGAGCCTACTTCCGGGCTAGATATTCTCACCGCCAGAAACATCGTATCGTTCATCAGAGATTGTAAGCAGCGTAATAAATGCGTGCTCTTTTCCACTCATATTATGCGTGAAGCTGAACGTCTGGCAGATAGAATTGTACTGATTCACAAAGGGAAGATCTTGGCAAATGGATCATTAGAAAGCTTGAGAACACAAACCGGACAAACAGATCTGGATGACATCTTTGTCCACTATGTCAATCATAGTACCGACGAGAAGGAGGTATTAGCTAATGAGTTTTAGTAAGTCTCTGGTTGTCTATCGTAAGGAAATGATGGAGCTGTTTCGTGACAAACGTACCATCTTTTCGTCCATTTTGCTGCCCATAATTTTGTATCCCGTACTCTTTATAGGTCTCACATCATTGATGAGTCGACAGACTAAAGTTATAGAAAAAGAAGGGGCTACGATTGCTATCGTGGATAGCGTTCAAAATGATGTATCCGCATTGATATTAAAGAATCTGATGACTATCAACAATTTTCAGTTCATGCCATATACTCCAGAATCAGATAAGCTGTATGAAGATAAAGATGTCCAGGGAATCCTCAGTATTACGGATTCACTCACAATAGACCAGTTTGCAGTTTATAAAGTCAATTTGCAGTTCGACAAATCATCCGATCAAGGTGAGATGCTATTCCGAAAAATTCAGAACAATGTTGATTCTACGAGGACTATACTCCAGGAAGAGTCACTGCAAAAGGTTCAGATCAGCCCTATGATCCTCAAGATCCTGGATATTATACAGTTTGATACCTCGTCTTCTCAAAAGAAGATGGGTAAAATGATGGGATCGATCTTGCCCTATCTGTTGGTCATGACACTCTTATCCGGGGCGATGGCAGTAGCATCTGATCTCGTGGCGGGAGAAAAGGAACGGAAAACACTGGAGACGCTGTTAGTATGTTCTGTACACCGTAATGAAATAGTGATCGGCAAATACATGGCAATCATCACATTTGCTTTGATCAATGTCTTTGTAAACCTGATAAGCCTCTACTTTTCTATCAGTTACACCTTCTCCAGGAGTGGTATGGAGCTGGCTGGGATATCGTTCCCCATCAATAGTATGCTGTTGATCCTGGCGGCCTTTGTGCCATTGGCGATGTTGGTTTCTGCCATTCTGTTATCGCTTTCGACATTCTCGCGAAACATGAAAGAGTTCGGCAGCTATGGTGGCCCCTTGATGATGGTTTCTATGATGCTGGCAATGGTATCATTCCTGCCTGGTGTAGAGCTCAGTAATGCCATGGCTTTGATCCCTGTGATCAATATCGCTCTCTTATTCAAAGCCGTCATGATCGATGAATATACTATCACACATTTCTTGATCACGGTGGGTTCTACCCTACTGCTTAGTTTTGCGGCTATTTGGGCATCGATCCGGATCTTTAACTCCGAATCTGTGCTATTTCGTGGTGATGATGAATCCAGCCTCAAGAACGTGAAGAAAGATAAACGCAATCTCTTTAACCCATACTATGGAATGGTTTATATGGTGCTGGCTTTAGTGGCATTGTATTATTTGGGCAGCGCTATGCAAACCAAGGATCTCAGCAGAGGATTAGTCAATACTCAACTCCTGATTATACTGCTGCCGGTGCTACTGGTGCTCCGGATATTTAAACTCAAACCCAAGGAAATCCTGCGCTTGAAAGCACCAAAGCCTGTGGAAATGGTGCTAATTCCGTTTATTGCTATTCCTGCAGCCATGATTGTATCATCTCTGGCAGGACTGATAAATCAGATTTACCCCTTCCCCCCTGGCTATTTGGAGAAGATGTCGTCTCTTTTCACCATGAGTGATAACACCTGGATAGTCTTATTGATCGTTGCTGTCTTACCCGGGATTTGCGAAGAGATATTGTTCCGTGGTTTCCTGATGCGCTTTTTTGAGCAATATGGAACCAAGCTGTCTGTGGTTATTGTGGCGATGCTCTTCGCGGCTTTCCATCTCGATCCATTCCGGTTTATACCTGTACTGCTGCTGGGTCTGCTACTCGGTTATCTCACAGTGCGTTCCGGTAGTATTATCAATAGTATGCTTTCACATACCATAAACAATGGCTTTGCTGTTGTCGTATCGACCTATGGAACATCAATGTGGATCAAACCACTGCTAATGGATTCAGAAACGATAAAACCACTAGTTTTAATCCCTGCGGCTGCTATATTTGCGGTTGCATTGTACATGTTTCATAAAGTTACAACCCCGAAGGAGACATAATGTGTGGAATAGTTGGCTACATTGGTCAGCGTAATGCTTTGCCGATAGTAATAGAAGCTCTCAAGAGACTGGAGTATCGTGGATATGATAGTTCCGGTATAGCTTTGATAAATGATAACAAGCTGGCAGTTTACAAGAAACAAGGCAAAATAGTCGAGTTGGAACGTTCTCTGCCGGAACCATCCAAATGTGAGGGGAATATTGCCATAGCCCACACACGATGGGCTACTCACGGTGAGCCAAATGAAATTAATGCCCATCCCCATACGGATTGTACGGGCAGGATATCTATAGTACATAATGGTATCATCGAGAATTACAAACCCTTACGTGAGCAGCTTATCAAGCTGGGACACAAGTTTGTAAGCCAAACCGATACGGAAGTAATCGTGCATTTGATCGAACAGTTTATGACCTCCGAATCATGCCTCGAAGATGCTGTTTATGAAACGACTAAACGTTTGGAAGGCACTTATGGCTTGGTAGTATTATCGGATCACGATCCCAACAAACTGATAGCTGTTCGTAAAGGCAGTCCCCTCATCATAGGTATTGCCGATAATGAGTACTTTATTGCCTCTGATGTGAGCGCTATCATAATCCATACTAAGCGTGTTATTTATATGCAAGACAATGAGATATGTGTACTTACACACGAAGGCTTTGAGATCACAAATATTGATCGAGCTAAGGTGAAACACGAGATTTCTGTCGTAGATTGGGATATCTCCGCCATCGAAAAAGGCGATTTTAAACACTTCATGCTCAAGGAAATATTTGAACAGCCGGTCACAATCAATAATGCCTATCGCGGCAGAATCGATGAACAGATGGGCACTGCCCGCTTGGGTGGATTGAACCTTCCTCTCAAGGAACTGAGACGCGTAAAGAAGGTGCATCTTGTAGCCTGTGGTACGTCATTCCACTCTGCAATGATCGGCAAGTATATCATCGAAGATCTCTCTAGAATACCTGTCAACGTCGAGTATGCCTCCGAATATCGATATCGTAACCCTATAATCCCTGAAGATACATTGGTATTTGTAATCAGCCAATCCGGCGAGACTGCAGACACACTGGCAGCGATGCGAGAAGCAAAGGCGAAGGGTGCCACTGTATTGGGTATCACCAATGTTGTAGGCAGCAGTATTGCCCGTGAAACTGATGGTGGAACCTATATCCATGCGGGCAGTGAGATCGGTGTCGCATCCACCAAAGCATTCACGTCCCAAGTGACTATTATGGTACTATTAGCCGTTTTCCTCGGGAGAATGAGAAGCCTCTCCCCCGTTGACGGAATGGAATACATCCGGGAACTGGACAAAATCCCGGGAAAAGTGGAGCGTATCTTAGCTCAAAATGAAGCTATACGAGAGATCGCCAAGAGTATAAAAGACTCTACCAATGCACTGTACCTGGGCAGAGGCGTCAATTTCCCTGTTGCCTTGGAAGGTGCGCTGAAGCTGAAAGAAATATCATACATCCATGCCGAAGGGTATCCTGCTGCGGAGATGAAACACGGCCCCATCGCGCTAATCGACGAGAACATGCCGGTTGTGGCAGTTGCCCCGCGTGATCCCTTGTATGAAAAAGTCTATTCAAACTTACAGGAAGTACGGGCACGTAAAGCAAGACTGATTACGATTGCCACCGAAGGTGACACTCAGCTCGAGCAAATCTCCGAACACACTATCTATATCCCGGATACACTTTCGAATTTGCAACCCTTACTCGCTGTGATACCATTACAACTACTGGCATATCACGTGGCAGATTTGAGAGGCTTTGATGTAGATCAACCCCGCAATTTGGCAAAGAGCGTAACCGTGGAATAACCCCTGAATAGTATCAGATGCTATTCGCTGTTTATAGACTCGAATAGCTAATATTAAAGGTCTGACGTAATATAGCAGCTTTTGCCAATTACTTCAGACCTTTTGTTATAAAGTGCTTAAAGTGCTTCGATTTTAGCAATCACTGTCGTAACTGCTTCCATTAGCTTCTGGGCATTTGGCAGCTTGTTATATTTATAGATATAGGCTTTGCCCTGATCACTTGCTGTGCCGATATTGGGATCCAGTGCCAGTTCTGCCAAGAGATCTATTCCCTTTTCCACAATCAATTCTTCGATTTTATTACCCGCAAAGATAGCAGTTTGCTCACCGCAGTTGGGGCATACGAAGTACTTCATATTCTCGATAATCCCCAAGATCGGAACATTCATCTTCTCCGAAAATGTGATGCTCTTTTTTACATCGATCATTGCCACATCCTGGGGAGTAGTCACCATGACAGTGCCATCCACAGCCCCCAGAGTCTGGATCACCGAGAGCGGTTCATCACCGGTTCCGGGAGGGCAATCTACGACCAGATAATCCAGCTCTTCCCACTCAAAATCGGTAAAGAACTGTTTTATCAGTGCCATTTTCATAGGTCCACGCCAGATCAGTGCACTATCTTCATTTTGCAGCATGGTAGCGACAGTGAGGACACATAGATTGGAGAGCACCTTAATCGGTGAAGGCAAACCTGTTGCCTCATTAAAGGGAAATTGTACGCCTTCAATATGCATCAACTTCGCGAGGGATGGCCCATGAATATCGGCATCCAAGAGTCCCACTTTCTTGCCTTGCATCGCCAATCCATAAGCCAGATTCACTGCCACAAAGCTCTTCCCCACTCCACCTTTGCCACTCATTACCACGATCCGATGTTTGATTCTACTTAGATTCTTCTGAAGTTGTTCTTCTTTTACCTTGTTGTCTTCCATGTACTTATCTTTCCTTTATCTAATAATATGATATGTTGTTTTTGCGCGTGTTGATGTGGATTTGTTCCACTGTGTATGTTCGGATCAGCGGCATCTTCTGCACCGTCTGCATCCACCCAAAAAGCAGTCATTGAGGCTTTTCAAGTCGCTGGATTGACATTGGGGACAGAGCAGGGTCTTGACATCCTGAGCGCTGTCTTCTACAAATTGATGAGAGCATTTCTCGCAATACCAATGTGATTTGTGTACGATCACATCACCACCCTCGATCAGCAGACTTCTGCCTTCCACCAGGGCTGTAGCAATCTGCAAGCGTGCATTTTCATAGATACGTGTCACAGTTGGTCGAGACACATTCATAGCGGTTGCCGCTTGTTCATGATTTTGCTTTTCATAGTCGATCAGGCGTATTGCTTCATATTCTTCCAATTTCATGATCACCGCTTGCCGCACATTGGCCTTTAACCAAATCGGTCGAAAGCCTTTGATGATCGGCAGTTCATCCAAATTCCTCAATATCTTTACTCGTGGCATGTTTCTAAACCCCAATAAGTTAATTTATGATTTGTCATTCGTTTTTCAACCAGAATACGCGTCCACAGTTCATACCATCCATGAAATTTGAATACTTCTCTGCCATATACATTACGAAGTATGTGGCAACCGCTGTCTTCCCTATTCCACCCTTACCGCTGGCTAGGGCAATCTTCATCTGCTTGGCCTCTTAATGATCGCAGAGATTGACGCCGGATTGCAATTCACCTGCGATATATTTGATGACCAAGTCCTCTAATGGAATATCCGGAATGCCGATGAATAATTCGATGTGATATTCTTCGCATAGGGCTTGAGCCTTCTCTCCCATACCGCCGGAAATGATGGTTTCACAGCCAATTTCCCGTAGAAAGCTGGGATGTGATCCGTGTTCATGTGCCGGAGGGGGGATCACTTCTGCATCTACAATTTTATCGTTTTCCACGGTATAAACCGCAAATTTCTCACAATGTCCGAAATGCGCACTTAACTCACCATTAGTAGTAGGGATAGCAATTTTCTTAACCATGATTTAGCTCCTTTTTGTAATGCTCAAGCATATTTCTGTTATGAACATATGCTCATTTTAAGCACACGGACCAGATGTCAATATAATTCTTAGTACACAATGTTCATTTGTGAGCTATGATGCTGATTCGCATTGATTTATGACACGACTTTTCATCTGTTATATCGACTTTGTGGGCATTTAGTCATCATGCATATATGGTTTTTTAATAATGAAAGCACCATGTGAACGGCATCATAACGTCCGGTATTCCACAAAATCACATCAGAATGTGCCATATACAGCCCCTCGCGGGCGTATATGTGTTGTTATTTAGATCCATTTTCAGTTCGAGGAGTCACCAAGATAAGCCCCTCGTGGGCGTCAGATCATAGCGAGGGCGTGCAGCGATAGCGAAACCCCTCGTCCCAATGCAACCCACCGCCCCAGAGCCCCTCGTGGGCGACACAACACCATAATTCAATCATACGTCAGGCGTACCAAATTCATTCCATCACGTGGATTTTGCATGACATAAACCCCAACATCCGTTTTTGCGAATGTGTGCATCACCGATTTGGCACGGGTATGCATGATGATAGTGTCGCCCATAAAGGGCTTACTCTTTGTTTGGGAGTCGTTTACGAGGGGTTCCGCTATCGCTGCACACCCTCGCTATGATCTGACGCCCATAAAGGGCTTTTCTCTGCGTCTCATCGAATGGAATTGGGATGAAACAATCAATTATGATCGATGAATGAATGATAAACTTGGCAAACATAATGATAGTGTCGCCCATAAAGGGCTTACTCTATGTTTGGCGGACGTTTACGAGGGGTTCCGCTATCGCTGCACACCCTCGCTATGATCTGACGCCCATAAAGGGCTCCTCTTTGCGTTACAACGAGCACACCCTGAGGTAATCCCCATAATCCCTTTCCCTCATCTTGAATTCCTCTTACTCTGATCCTGCGTGGCTCCTGTGTGTAGCCTGTGTCGTTCCTGTGTGAACACACAGCAATTGTATAGCATATATGCATTTAAAGCGTTGGATCAGTTAAGGGAAGGATAAAGATATGATAAATAAGCAATCAGGTGTGAATTCCGTATCTTATGTTGATAAACCATGAGAATATATGTAGATAGGTGTCGCCATCACAGCGAATATTCAGCGATAATTAGGCTGGATATTTGCATCACAATACCGGGTGTATTATATTATTTGGTGTACAGGAATTGGATAATGACTGCTTGATGATAGCTTATCGGGATCAAACACATAGTCATTA
The DNA here is from genome assembly GCA_002841975.1 of Candidatus Cloacimonetes bacterium HGW-Cloacimonetes-1. Taxonomy (GTDB): domain Bacteria; phylum Cloacimonadota; class Cloacimonadia; order Cloacimonadales; family Cloacimonadaceae; genus PHBQ01. The sequence continues at coordinate 15,875 of PHBQ01000030.1, read as the reverse complement.
CTCACTGTAAATCAATGCTGTTACATGGATCAGATAACAAATCTGGGAGGAGATATGAAAGTTGTGTTTGGTGATGGCACAGGAATCCTGAGCGGGAAGTTTAGTGAGATAGTGTATTGCTATAGTAGGAGATACGGATATACCTACGTGCGCAAAAGGGTGTATCCCACCTTGAGCACTGTAAACGAAGCAATCGGCACCAAATCTGCCAATATCTGGCGATTGAACCCTTCGGAAGCCTTTAAAAATGACTCCCGCAGCTATGTGGCAGTTTATGATACAATGCGAAAATACTGCCGCACCCCGCTCCGGGCGTGGTCTTGCCTGTTTACGAAGCTGATGTATGCATTGGAAGACGTCAATCCCGAAGTGGATCTGCGTACCATCAACCGAGACTATATCTATGCGCATGATCTGCCCTGCATCAGCATCAAAAAAGCGGTGGAGGCAAGGCTGTTACCTGCGGTGAAGGGCTATGAAACTCTCGATCATGAACTTTGAGGCAGTTAAAGGCGCGTAATCCTGCGGAATACCGCATAAAATCCGATAGATCTGGCAGTAAAGCGGGATCACTGGCTTCCCATCCACCGCTGCGCATCTTTAGCGTTCATGAAGTAGCGAAAATTGTCTAATATTTCATTTGACAAGGATGGATAAAATCAGAATTAGTGATGCTCACGAGTAGGTTTAAGCCATTGCTGCTTATAACTCATGGAAATAGATTTTCACCAATGAAGGAATATAAAATTGAAAACTGATATTGTAATCAAAGGCGCGAACGAACACAATCTGAAGAATATTGATCTCACAATCCCTCGTAACCAATTGATCGTCTTTACCGGGGTCTCCGGTTCCGGTAAATCATCTCTGGCATTTGACACCTTATATGCCGAAGGACAAAGGCGTTATGTCGAATCCCTTTCTGCCTATGCACGTCAATTTTTGGGACAAATGGAAAAGCCAAAGGTGGACTATATCGAGGGGCTTTCCCCGGCAATTTCGATCGAACAGAAAGCCTCCAGCAAGAATCCACGTTCCACGGTGGGAACCGTCACGGAGATCTATGATTATCTGCGGGTGCTCTATGCCAGAGTGGGGACTCAATACTGCTCTGAATGTGGTGATGAAGTGGGTTCGCAAACCGTAGATCAAATGATTGCGCATCTGATGGAATATCCTGCTGGAACGAAGATTCAAGTATTGGCTCCCTTGGTGCAAAGCCGTAAGGGTGAGCACAAGGAAGAGCTGGAAGAATTGCGGCAAGAAGGCTTTGTTCGAGTTCAGATCAATGGCGTGTTGCGCGGTTTGGATGAAGAAATCGTGCTCGATAAAAAGAGCAAACATAATATCGATGTCGTGGTGGATAGAATTGTGATCAAAGATGGCGTACAATCCCGCCTGGCAGACTCCCTGGAATTGGCATTGAAGCTCACCGATGGGCTGGTGAAAATAGATTTTACCGATCAAGAGGTGCAAAGCCTCCTTTCGTCCAAAAACTCATGTGCTAAGTGCAATATCAGCTATGAAGAGCTATCTCCGCAAAGCTTCTCGTTCAATAGTCCGATCGGGGCTTGTGCGGTCTGTAATGGATTGGGTTACAAGCTGGAATTTGATCCCGATCTGGTGGTGCCGGATCCGGAATTGTCGATCCTTGGTGGCGCCATCGCTGCATGGGGGAAACTGGAAGAAAAGCAGACTTCTTGGACCATGAATACCATCAAAAACCTGGCAAAAGCCTATAGCTTTTCGCTCTCGGAACCTTGGTACAAGCTGCCGGAAGAAGTGAAGCGACTGATCCTGTGGGGTTCCAAAGGCAAACGGTTTAAGGTAGATTGGGCAAATACTCATGGTTCCGGTCAGTTTATGATCAAATTTGAAGGTATCATGACACAATTGGATCGCCGGATGCGCGAGACGACTTCCGAGGATATGCGGCGCTACTATATGCAATTTATCAGTGATAAACCCTGTACCGAATGTGGTGGGATGAAGTTGAAGGCGCAAAGCCTCGCTGTCCGGATCGGGGGTAAAAACATTTCGGCAATTACGGCGATGAGTGTGCAACAGGCTTGTGACTTTTTCCTCGAACTGGAACTGGTGGGAAACCAACAGATAATCGCCGTGGAAGTCTTGAAGGAAATCCGGGCACGCTTGGGCTTCCTCAGCAGCGTGGGCTTGCATTATCTCTCTCTGGATCGGCGGTCGCCTACTCTATCCGGTGGTGAATCCCAACGCATCCGGCTTGCCAGTCAAATTGGCAGTCAGCTCGTGGGTGTGATGTATATCCTGGACGAACCCAGCATTGGATTGCACCAAAAAGATAATACCAAGCTCGTTGAAATGCTGGTGCAGCTAAAGAATTTGGGGAATACCGTGATAGTGGTAGAGCATGATGAAGATACGATGCGGGCTGCGGATCAAATAGTGGATTTTGGCCCCCGGGCGGGGATTCACGGAGGTCAGATCGTGGCACTCGGCACAATGAAAGACATCATGAAAAGCAAACAGTCCCTCACTGGGGCATATCTTTCCGGGCGGCTTGCGATCCCCACTCCCGAGAAACGCGTCAAAGCCGATGCACGTAAACTGATAGTTCGTGGTGCTACACATAACAATTTGAAAGATATAGACTTGGAGATACCACTTGGAACCTTTGTCTGCATCACAGGCGTGTCTGGTTCCGGGAAAAGTTCCTTGATCAATCAGACCCTGTATCCGTATATGCACAACCAGTTCTTTCGGACTTCGCACAAAGTGGGCAAACACAAAGGCATTGAAGGCGTGGAACATATCGACAAGATCATAGCGATCGATCAACAGCCGATTGGCAGGACTCCTCGCTCCAATCCTTGCACATATATCAAGCTCTTTGATCCGATTCGTAACCTCTTTGCCGAGTTACCGGGTTCCAAGATGAAGGGCTATAAAGCCGGACGCTTTTCATTCAATGTGAAAGGGGGACGCTGTGAAGCATGTCAGGGAGCAGGGTTGAAGCAAATTGAGATGCATTTCATGGCAGATATTTATGTCACTTGCGAAGTTTGCAAGGGGAAACGCTATAACCACGAGACCCTGAGCGTGAGATACAAAGGCAAGAACATTGCGGAAGTACTGGATATGGATGTGCAGGAAGCGATTGAGTGTTTTGAGAATATCCCTGCTATCAACAATAAACTCAAGACTCTGCATGAAGTGGGATTGGATTACATCAAATTGGGGCAGGCTTCCACTACCCTATCGGGTGGCGAAGCGCAACGCATCAAGCTCTCTCGGGAACTGAGTAAAACCAGCACCGGAAACACGCTGTACCTGCTCGATGAGCCTACTACTGGCTTGCATTTTGATGATATAAACAAGCTTTTGAGCGTGCTGAAAAAGCTGGTTGCTATGGGTAATACCGTCGTAGTGATTGAGCATAATCTGGACGTTATTAAGTCCGCTGACTGGGTGATAGATCTGGGTCCTGACGGCGGTGAAGCCGGTGGGCAAATCTTGGCAGTGGGAACTCCGGAAGAGATCACAAAAGTGGCAGGTTCGTTTACCGGAGAGTACCTAAAACGTCACATGGATCGTGAAAAGAAACAACGCGATTCCAAATAGAGGAAGTTATGAAAGCCTATCTATCATTGCTGTTGGCACTCTGTGCATTGGCCGGGGTGGCATGCCGGCAAGCGGTGCCAAACGCAGAAGACATCAATATGCAATCTTCCAATGCAGATTCCGTGCATGCCATCATCGATACCGCGAGTACTGATGAGTCCGGCTCTTTCTCTTTTTTGTCTTTTGATGAGCCACCTGTGTTGTTACAATCGACTCCTGCAGTGTATCCTCCGAATTCACGGAAGACGGGTATTCAAGGGAATGTGATCCTCAATGTGGAGGTTCTGCCGGATGGAACCGTGGGAGAGATGAGCGTGCGTGGTTCCTTACAGCGTGGGAAAGGAGCATTGGATGAAGTAGCTATGGCTACAGTCAAACAATGGAAGTATCAGCCTGCCCTCAAGGACACAACACCCGTAGCGGCTAAGATCGTGCAGATCGTAGAGTTTAAGCTGAACTAAATGCGTAAAATACGTCTCCAATATGCCCATCTCACAGCCGGTGAACATACCGTGGGACTGATCGGTGATTTTAACGACTGGCAAATCCAGGATATGTTTGACGTAGGCGGAACCTATCAGATAGATTTGAGCTTGGAACCAGGAACTTATCGCTATAAACTGATAGTAGATGGACATTGGATCAGCGATCCTGCCAATCCGCTCACGGAAGACGATCCCTATGGCGGGAAAAACTCGCTCTTGATCATCGAAGAAAATGAGTATCGGTTTACCTGGGATGATATTGTAACAAGCGTCCACGGAGCTGCTTTTACTCCACACAGTGAGCAGGGGATACAGACTCCCGAAATGATGTTTTGGGCACTTACACACGAGCATAATTTGGTGAGCATCAATCGGATAGATGAACGTAGTATAGAATTTAGGTTCTCTTGGTTCAGGGACTTGGCGGATGCTGTCACTCTCCACATCGATGGTTTGGCGATATCGCTGAATAAGACAGGGACAAACAAGCACTTTGATCTGTGGCACAGCATAATCAGGAATCAGGACGGTAGTGGGACGATCAAATTCCACACCGAGATCGAGTTTAGCGACCAAAGGCTGTTTCACGGCTTGAGTGGGATACGTCGCGATCCCAAGGAACTGATCCCATTTAACCTATTCGTACATAAGCTCCCGATATTTCGGATCCCGGATTGGGTGAAAAATGGCATAATCTACCAAATCTTCCCGGATCGATTTTGCAATGGGAATCCTCATATTGACCCCGACTTTTCGGAATGGTATTATCAAGATTGCAGGACTCTGCCTCCGGATGGGGAATATTTGCAGCCACAGCAAGAGTATTATCATATTACGCAAGACTGGAGGGATATTTCCGGATTGACTCAAAGTCCATACTTACCGACAGGGAAGCCTGATTGGTGGTCATTTTACGGAGGTGATATTGCCGGAATCATCCAGAAATTGGACTACCTGCAAGACCTGGGGATCACCATTATCTATTTCAATCCGCTCTGGCAGGCCAAATCCAATCATAAATACGACTCAACTGACTATATGAGTATAGATCCTCATTTTGGCACAAAAGACGATATGTGCAGCCTTGTAAGAGCGGCTCACGAAAAAGGTATCAGAATTATAATCGACGTGGCCTTCAATCATACCGGTGAGACCTTTTGGGGTTTTCGTGATACTATCGAGAAGGGACCTTTCTCGGACTACTGGAACTGGTATGACTGGCACAAGTTTCCGGTGCCCAATCCATTACCCCCGGATTTCCAGCCCAAAGACTACTATCAATGCTGGTGGGGCATCAAGGATATGCCGGATTTGAACTATGATCTGTCCAGGTTGCACCCCGAAGAAAACTTCGTGAAGAACATCAAGTATGCCGTTCCCAATCAGCCTTTGGTGGACTATGTGTTGCGTTCTGCGGAGTGGTGGCTCACAGAGATCGATATTGATGGCTTTCGTCTGGATGTCCCCGAGGAAGTGCCATTCTGGTTTTGGGAACTGTTTCGCAAAAAGGTAAAGGGAATCAAGGCAGATGCCTGGATCGTGGGTGAGCTATGGAACAATGCCGAAGAATGGGTCAATCCTGTATATTTTGATTCCATCATGAACTATGCCTATTTTAAGGCACCTGTGATCGAGTATCTATTGGCGCGTTCAATCGATCAAGCAGACTTCCAGAGACGGATATGTGAAGGCTTGACTATCTATCCTGTTCAGGCTCTTCAAGCCATGATGAATCTCTTGGGAAGTCATGATACCTGGAGGATCCTGGAGCTGGCACAGAGTGATATCAGCCTGCTCAAGCTTGCAGTGATGTTCCAAATGACCTTTATAGGTACACCTCATATCTATTATGGGGATGAGATATGCATGCATGGCAAGAAAGATCCGGATAACCGCCGTCCTTTTAACTGGAACTGGAAAAATCGCTTTGAAGCAGTAGAAATACACGATTTTTACCGGCAAATGATCCAGCTCCGGAAAGAGAGCCCAGTCTTAATCGAAGGTGAATTTGCCTTTATCGGTGAGGATACCGGGATATGTCATTATCATCGCTATGACAACAGCACAGATATTCATGTCCTGATCAATCCTACCGATGAAGGAATCCTCTTCCCACTCCCCGCTAATGCCTCGCTATTAGCCGCTACGGATGCTGACAATTCCGTAACGGATCTCATCCATCCCAAGTCTGCTATTGTATATCAAGTGTAAGCCCAGATCACTTTATGAGTTCCGCACAAAAAAGACGCCCAACATCAGTTGAGCGTCTGTATATCTGTACTTTGTTAGATTATTTTTCCAAATCCTCTGGCTTCATGTTGTTTAAGTAGCCATAGTAATCACTCATATCATAGCTCATTTTCGGTTTCACTGCATCAAAGAGGGCACGTATCTCATTTTGTCTTCCGTACTCGATCCCAAATCTGGTTGCAAGTTCTGCAAAGTAGTAATTATCTGGGTACTGTAGCATACCTTGCTTGATATACTGAACGGATTTATCGGGATAATTATCTACCAAATAGGAGATGATGAAACTGATATAGAGCTTCCATCCATCAGGGTGCGGGAAGATAGTGCGCTGGATAAACTCATCCAGCTTATCCCACTGTCCTGTGCCGGCATAATAACGAACATTGAAATCAGTCAGCTTCAGATCACTGTCGATAAACATCCGTGCTTTTGCGACCATGGGCAGTGCTTTGTCAAACTGCTTGGTGTCTGCATAATAGGTTGCAGCTCTGACAAAACCGGATCCATAGTTCATCACTAAACGTTTCATATTGTCGTCTTTATACACTTTGGGATCGTTGATGGAGCGGTATTCATAGACCTCATTGATATTTTGCAATAAACGCGGTAAGCTTACTTGATCTGAGCCTCTGGAACTCACAACCCGAGCTACCATGCCTTCATTACGAATGTAATCGTCAAAACCGATATAGCTTTCACAAGTGACTGCAAAATAGATCGGTCTTTTCCCAAAGTTGTCCTTGATGATCTGCATGACTGCCAAGTCTGATATCCTATAGAAGTTTTCTGCTTCTCTCCATTCAGGAGTACTTTTGTAATTGATCGTGAATGTCATCTCCGGTTTCTGTGAGCCTGCAGAATAGGTCCAATTCCCCGGATCCTGGATTATCGTCATATTGTCGATCTGTTCTTCACTCATGTTAAACTGGATGCCTTCCCTATCCCGAATCTGCTTGATATACCAAGGAGTATTCAAGAGGGAGAGATTTGCAATCGATACATCTTTACGGATTCCTTTCAGAGTTTTGTTCTTGAACTCCATAGCCTTCTGGATAGCGGCTATACTCTCGGGAGTGGAATAGATATCAGCGGCTTTGTGTACATACTCCTTGGCATTGGGATCGTGTACGGCTTGGGCATACCACAATGGGAAAGTATCATTGTCACCATTGGTAAAGATAATGGCATTCTCTTCCACGGAATTGAGGAAATTGATACCATAATCCAAGGCGATGTACTCGTTCGAACGATCGTGAACATTGTATTGAGAGACAAAATTGACTACCGGCAAGGCACATAAAAGGACGATTGCAATAGCCTTGAAAGCCTTTGTCTTCAATAAATTGATTACTCCCAATGCTCCTATTCCCAACCAAATAGCCCACATGTTGTAGCCTACCACAAAGAAATAGTCTCGATCCCGTACTTCCTTGTCAGATAAGTTCATGATGAACACCATCGCAATCGTGGTCATCAACAAAATCGTGAGAAAGTAATTGAAGCTATGCTTGTTTCTTTTGTATTGAAAGTATCCGCCAACTGCTCCCAAAAGAGCAATAAGAGCAGATCCCAATGCAGTAATAGTAGCTGCAGGCATCTTGAGCCAATTCTGTAACGTCTCAGCATTGAACCATTGCATTCCAAAATACCTAAAGAAGTGATAGTCCAATTGATCGATAAAGAAATTGCCTCTTCTGATAAAGAAAGATGTGTTACCGTACTGCTTTCTCAGGACGTAATCCATAAACATCTGGAGAGTACTGGGGTGACCTTCGTTGATAAATGGTCTATCTCCGGCACGAATCATCAAGAAGATGTGAGATGATAAGCCCGCAAGGACCAATATAAAGCCCAGTAACCACACTTTCTTATCGACTATATCATTGAGTTCGTAATACATCAATGCCAATGCGATCAAGAAGAATGCCCATTTGTCAAATTCATCTATCCCTGCTTTGGAGCCAATAGCCCCAAAGATGACATATCCCAAGATCAAGAGAGCTGTATAACCAAGAGCTTTGACAGCAAAGCCACCTTGTTTAGCACTACGATGAAGCATGGGATAGAGAACGATGAACATCACAGCAGGTGCCACTTGCAAAGCAGTTTGATGCACGCAAAAGCCCAGAAAGAATAAATAGACCATCAAGAGCAGGATATTCTGATGCGAGAAATCTTCAGACTTTTCTACCCACACAAAGGTGAGCCATAAGATCAGATTGACAAAGAAGACTAAGCCGGAATAAACCTCGGCCTCTATCGCATTCATCCAAAACGTAAATGAGTATGCCGTCATGAGAGCAGCGATAACCCCTGCAAACATAGCTTCCCAGTCTGCTGTTTTGAGCATGCTGACCAGTTTGACTGTGATTAGATAGGTAAACAATACCGCAAAAGCAGACGTTAACCCCGAGATAAATGCCGTTAGGATCGCATGGGAAAACAGCCAGCCAAACGCAGCTACGAAAGCCCTTCCAAACAAGATATAGAATGGGTTTCCGGGAGGATGTGGTACACCCAGGATACTGGCACAAGTGGCATATTCTCCGGAATCCCAGAAGGACATCGTCCTAGCCTGGGTCATCATATACACAATCAATGTGGATAGGAAGACCACGAGTGCTACAATCCTGTGCGTCTTTGCATTTGCCAGTGCCAGTGGTTTGATATTGGCAAGTGGCTCTAAGACATTCCGGGTCGGTTTGACATATTCCTTTGAACCGGGCTCGCTCTCACCTGTCTTTTGTTTTGAAGCCATTGCTCTTATTTGTTTGGCATCATACTTGTCTTTTACAGCCATGTTTTTCTCCGTGTTTAATCTTTCATACCGGTTTTAGCGGTACTGGCAATAATCTGTTTTTGTGCTAAGAAAAAGAGTATTAGAATCGGAATTATACTAAAGGCAGACGCTGCCATCAACAGCGTGGTTTGCGTCGAAGCCTCCTGATTGAAGTAACTTAACCCGACCTGTAAGACTCGAAGTGAGGGACGATTTGTCATCACCAAAGGCCACATAAAGCTATTCCAAGACCCGATCAACGAAAAGATCGAGGCGGTGGCAATGATCGGTTTGGACAGTGGTAATATAATCCGCCACAACAAGCCAAAGGTGCTGCATCCGTCAATCGCTGCCGCATCAAACAATTCCTTGGGCAAGGATTTAAAATGCTGACGAAAGAGGAAGATCGTGAATATATTGACGCACCATGGAACAATCAAAGCTTGATAAGTGTCTAACCAATTGATCTTGTCCAAAAGCACATAGGAAGAGATCAAGTATATCGGTTCCGGCACCATCATCATACTGATAAAGAGGACAAACAGAAACTCTTTACCTCTAAATTCCATTCTACTAAACGCATATGCAGATAGCATCGCTGTAATCAATACTCCGATGAGCGAAACGATGGATACAAACAGAGTATTGGCAAAATACGTGGCAAACGGTACTTTGGTAAATGCCTTTTTGTAATTCTCCCAATGTAAACTTGGAACTTTACGAATCACTGATACCTGGGATTTGGGTACTTTGACGTATTCCTGCACAATTCTCAACTCTTTATTGAGAATATGCACTACACTGGAATCACCCTCATCCGTGACATGGATAATCCGCTTTTGGACTGCGCCGTCATTCCATACTGAATAAGTTTCCTTGGGAATAAAGACCGAATCATGTTTATTAAATTCAGACTGTGTCATGAGTGAGGTCGAGATCATCCACACAAATGGCACGATCATGAACAATCCACATGCCACTAATACCGCATATATCGCAGTTTTTGCTATTTTTTCATTCATATCAACCTCAATAATTCACGTGCTTTTCAAGCCGCTTCTGCAACAGAGTTAAAGACAGGATTATGATAAACAACACTAATGCAACAGCACTGGCATAACCCATATCTTGCGCATCAAATCCCTTCTGGTAGATGTAATACACAATAAGGTTCGTGGTACCGGAGGGACCACCCTTATCCGTCATCAAATAGATCTGAGCAAAAGCCTGGAAGGTGACAATAGTAGTCATCATCAACACGTAGAAAGTAGTGGGAGACACCAGAGGTAGGGTGATTTTAAAGAACTGTTTAAACCTTCCCGCTCCATCAATCTCGGCTGCTTCGTAATAATCCTTGGGGATATTCTGAAGTCCCGCCAGATAGATTATCGTGTTGTAACCCAAACCTTTCCAAATCGTCATTATAATAATGGCAAAGAGCGCTTGAGATGGACCCGCTATCCACTTCGGAATACTGATTCCAATACTCGTAAAGAAGATCTCAAAGATGCCTCGCGCTTCCGATAGCCAGCCTTGAGGCTGAATCCCGAACAATCCCAAAAAGGTATTGGCGAGACCTGTTTGTTCGTTAAAGATAATCTTCCACACGATTGATACAGCCACAAGTGATGTGACAAAAGGCAGGAAATACACAATGCGGAACATGCTTTTGAACGCTTTGATCTGGTTCAGCAACACGGCAAATAGCAAAGAAAATATTATGCTTGCCGGTACCACCATGATTACCATCCAAAAAGTATTGGTCATGGACTGCCAAAACTTGGCATCATGCATCATGCGGACATAGTTTTCAAACCCTATAAAGTCTCCGGTTCCTACAATTGTCCACTTGTAAAAACTGATTACAAACGACATCACAATCGGCATAAGTCTAAATGAGAGAAGTAAGACAAACGCCGGAAGGATATACAGATATGGAGATGCTTTCCATTTTGTTTTCATATCTTCACCATATATCTTTTATTTAGTTTATATGTTATGTCACTGATAGATTTGGATTTATACATCCATATCTCATCAATGCGTTCTTATATATTCTGCTAATCCTTTACGGAATATTGTCATTGCCTTGGTTAAATCCTGTTCATTCAGGATATATGCCAGGCGCAGCTCATCCCGACCCAAGCCTGGTGTGGCATAAAATCCCTCTGCCGGGGCAGCCATCACGGTCTCATTATCTATCGAAAATTCTGTCAATAGCCAGATCACAAAGTCTTCAGCATTGGCAATAGGCAATTTTACCACGATATAAAATGCCCCTTCCGGTTTACGGCATACGACATCTGGTATCTGCATCAATTGATCAAAGACCAGATCGCGTCGCTTTTGATACTCTTGCTGGATAGCCTCTATATAGCTATCATCCAGATATACACAGGCATTAGCTGCCAATTGATCGATAGTAGGAGGGCACAATCTGGCTTGAGCAAACTTCAGTGTAGCTTCCATCAATGTCTTGTTTTTGGAAATGATGCAGCCAATTCTGGCACCACAGGCACTATAGCGCTTGGATACACTGTCCACCAATACTGCATTGTCCTCAAAATCCGGTACATGCATGATACTGGTATGCACTGCGCCATCATAGATAAACTCGCGGTAGACCTCGTCTGAAATCACAAATATATCGTGCTTTTTGGCTATTGCCGCAACGCGAAAAATATCTTCCTGGGAATAAACTGTTCCCGTGGGATTACCGGGATTACATAGCATTATCGCTTTTGTTTTGGGACCGATCAAAGCCTCGATCGTAGCATCGTTCGGCAGTTGAAATCCGTTTTCTGCATAAGTGGTTAAAGGCTTGATATTTATACTTGTCATGGTCGCAAAGCCGTTATAGTTTGTATAAAATGGTTCAGGAACAATGACTTCTTCTCCCTCATTACAGATCACCAACATTGCAAAGATAATTGCTTCTGAGCCAGCAGTCGTCACAATAATATCGCTTTCATCGATATTGATGTTGTGTTTTGCGTAATAGCTTACCAAACTGTGCCGATAGACGTCCAGTCCTTGAGAAGGACCATAGGCTAAAACCTTTTCCGAAAACTCATGGTAAACCCGGATCATCTCTTCCGGAGTATCAATATCCGGTTGCCCTATGTTCAGATGGTAAACACTGACCCCTTTGCGCTTTGCAGTTCCTGCATAAGGCATCAATTTACGGATGGGAGACGCTTGTATTTCCAAGGCTCGTTTAGAAAGATCCATGTCTATAAACCTCTTTTACTGTTCTTCATTCCTTTATTTTGAAACTGAGTGAAGATGACAAGTAAAATTTTGGAATATGGTGCAAATATTGAACGAAGCAACCGCCTATTGTAGCTCTACCATGGCCTCACGCAAAGTTAAGACAGTGATATCATGGGATTTCAGCCATTGCAAAAAGCTGCGAAATTCTCCGCTATCGCAATCAATAGTGGAATACTTCGCACCCAGATCAAAGGTATGAAAACCAATAATCACGAGGTTTTCTCCCCTACTCACTCCCCGTAAAACCCGATCCTTGGCAGTGGCAGCTTCCCAGTCACTTTGCCATGGCAAATAGCCCAATCCCTGGTAATTGAGTGGGCAGATCATAGGGAAATCGCTACTCCCCCTGAGGTATTTGTAATGTCGGTTCAGGGTGGGATAAAATGCCTGGGGACAGTAACCAAATGGCAGGGCAAATGATTGAGGATTCCAACCCATTGCCTTCAGGTTTTGCCAGTCGGTGATGATCGATGCCTGGGCTTCGGCCAAACTGAGACTCGGCAACAAATCATGATTTAGAGAATGTCCGCCAATCTCCCAACCCAGATCACGATACAATTCGTCTACTTGGCCGCTGCTCATCTTGCCCGCATCGCCCAGATTTCCGCTATTCACAAACAGCGTTCCATGGTAACCAAATTCCTCCATTATGGGAACGGCAACTTGATACACACTGCTATCCTGATCGTCAAAAGTGAGGCAAACTATTACTTTACCTTGATGATGATTAGATGCTATATTGCAACCACTTAACGTAGCAGCAATAATGATAAGCAGGATCTGATATCTAAAACTCATAATACGCTTTTGTATTTATACCAAAGCTGTCTGTCACCATATCGCCGGAGGTCCATTCTCGGGAAAAATCAGTGCCTAAAACGATACCTTTTACGAATTCATACTCCAAGCGCAATTTGCTTTTAAGGAGTTCATCTCCTTCCACATCGTGATATTCCAGGATCGGCATCAGCGTCCAATTCCGGGATCTATATTGATAGCTGGCAAGGAGAGCAGTCTTGTTTGTGGGATAATATGCCTGCTGAGAGTAGGATCCAAACAGTGCTATTTTACTCCGCGGAGTGGCTCTAAAATCGAGCTGATGAGCAGTAAAATATTCATAACGATCGATCGGCTGCGAGTATTCTGTGATGTATCCCATCACCATATCCGAGCGATAATCGAGTGCCTTCCATGACAGATATGACTCCAGTCCTCCCGCCACAACCGGCTGATTCCAGTGGCTATCTTGGGTAATCCCGATGGGACGGAAAGCAAAGCCATAGTGGAGTTCCCGGATCTGGGAATCCAATGCTACCGCGCCACGTACTACAGACTGGTTCGCGACATTACCACCCAAACCCAATCCAAAGGTCAATATCCCGCTGTGATGCCAGAGCATCATACCATTGAACACGAGTTCTTGATACAAATATGCTTCATAATCAGCCGAAGTGATATCCAATTTATTCGGCAAATAGCCGAATCCATAACCGATCTTTTGAGATGATAGTTCTATATCGCTGTTCTGAGTTCTGAAAGTTACCCTTAATCTATCGAGAATTACCTCTTTTTCAGTAAACATATCTTGAGTTTTAAGGCGTAAATCTAACTGAGTATTATGCACAGATAAACTATCGATCCCAAAAGCGATTCGATACTTCTCGCTCCAATCTGTCTTTTTGGTCTCCCGCCGGGGATAGTGATTGATTTTATTATTTGCAGCCCAATCTATAAAAAACGGTATCTCTAAACCACAAAGCATGGATAGTAATATGCTTAAACCCAATGCCAGAGCTACTTTTTTCATGAAATTATAGATTTGTTCCTGATTTTAGTATGTTGCGAATATTGTCTGTTATCTGCCTGAGATCTATGGCGTTATCTCCGATCAACCACTGTGTCAAGACCAAATCCATCGCCCCGATGATCATATATGCCATAGCGGTTGCATCGACTTTTCGGATGGAACCTTCGTCTATTGCACCCTGTACCAGTTGTTGGACATAGTCCAGATATTTGTTCAGGGGATTGTAACTGGGATACAGCTTATAAAATTCTTCGCTCTGCCGTACCTCTACCACCATAAAACGTGCATAATTCGGATCTTCAGTAAATAACTCAATATGCTGAATAAAAAAGAGATATAGCCTTTCCATGGCGGACGGTTCAGTGGATATCTTCTCTTGGATTTCTTTCAATTTGCTATCCATCATTTCGTGCATACATTGGATCAATAGATCATCTTTGTTCCGAAAATAGAGATAGACAGTGCCACAAGCAATATCAGCTTTTTTGGCAATCTCGGCAATCGTCGCTAAGCTATAACCCTTGATCGCAAAGGTTTCAATCGCCGCAAGCAGTATCCGCCGGCGCTTTTCATCCTGACCGGGTCTCTTTCTCTTAATATGCTTCATTAATAAATCTCCTCTTTGCGCATTAATCCTGCCCAAGCGGCATTCTGTCAATTGAATTCTCTCATTTAGATGCCTCATATTAGTATGGTACTTTCCACCCACTCCTCTCGTCGCGACGAGGGCTTCACGAGGGAAGCACGAGGGCATCACCTCGGATTCGAGGTGGGAACGAGTTATTGTACTGGATCATATTATCGTTTGACGACTTTAGATCGGGTACTTAGCAAATTCATTGACAAATATTGCCATTAATAAGCTATTGCCCGATATCTCTGATGTGTGTGTGGAGATAGCAGATTTCAAAGTAAATAATAGGAGTTTAGCTGATGAATAGCATTCCATTATTATGGTATTTAGCACCGGTTGGCGCATTCATGGCCTTGGTGTTTTCGGCAATTTTTTTTCGCATCGTAAAAAAATCTGATCCCGGTACCAAGCAAATGCAGGAGATCGCGGGTTATGTTCGGGAAGGCGCTTTTGCATACTTGAAGCAACAGTACAAAGGTGTCGGTATATTTTTCGTTTTGGTTTTTATTTTGTTTCAATTTATGGCCTTGGGACTCAAGGTATTGCATCCATTGATCCCATGGGCGTTTCTCACCGGCGGGTTTTTCAGTGGTTTAGCCGGATTCATCGGGATGAATACTGCAACAATCGCGTCAAATCGTACAACTCAAGCCTGTTCCAAGAGCCTCAATAAGGGTCTTCACGTGGCATTTTATGCCGGTAGCGTGATGGGATTGGTAGTGGTCGGCTTGGCTTTGATCGATATCTCGGCATGGTTTTGGGTACTCAATTATCTCAAGTTTCCCTTAGAGCAAATTACTGTCATTATGCTTAGTTTTGGTATGGGTGCTTCCACACAAGCTCTGTTTGCCCGTCTCGGTGGTGGAATTTACACCAAAGCTGCAGACGTAGGTGCAGATCTGGTGGGTAAAGTCGAAGCCGGAATCCCCGAAGATGATGTACGCAACCCTGCCACTATCGCAGATAACGTGGGAGACAACGTCGGTGATGTCGCGGGTATGGGCGCGGATCTTTTCGAGTCATATGTTGGATCTATCATTGCGGCGG